>JBEVKV010000337.1:0-3802 GCA_040509515.1 Pyrinomonadaceae bacterium
GGGGATGATGACCTGTCCCCCTTCCCCTTTACCCCTTACCCAAGTTCTTTCACCCTGCGCTCAAGGTCGGCCGCTATCTTCGCGGGCTCTTCGTCGGCCGGGTAGTTGACGGGCTCGCCGAGGCGGACGGTGACGTTGTGCGGGGAGGTGAAGCCGCGCCGGCCGGAGAGTTTCAGTTCCAGCAGGCCGTCGATGCGGACGGGCACGACGGGGATGGCGAGCTTTGAGGCGAGCACGCCGATGCCCTCCTTGAAGGGATTCATCCCGGGGGCGTCGGCGCGGATGCCCTCGGGGAAGACGAGCAGGTTGTAACCGCGATCCACGGACTCGCCCGCGTAGGCGAAGCTGCGTCGGAAGCCGCTCGCCTTGGGGAGCGAGAAGGTGTTGAAGACGGTGACGACCGAGAAGTACTGCGTGAGCCAGCGCAGACGCCGGAGCGCGGGCATCCCCGCCGGCGGCCGACGCCAGTGGCGCAGACGCTCGCCCTCCTGCGCGATGGCGAGGCGGCGTCGGAAGCGGCCGGGCAGCGCCGACATGATGAGCGCGTGGTCGAAGTACGTGATGTGGTTCGAGACGAAGAGCACGGGGCCGCGCAACTCCCGCAAATTCTCGCGCCCGACGACGCGCGCCCAGCACAGGAGCGACGTGATGGGGAGCACGACCGCGTAGTAGAACGCGACGCGGAACCAGCGGACGGGCGCGGCCTGAGCCCACGCGGGGTAAGGGTACTGCTCGGCCTCGCCGGCGCGCGCGCCGCCCGCGCTGACGATGCGCTCGACCTCGCCGACGGTCGTGGCGGCGGTGAAGCTCGCCTCGTCAATCTCGATCTGGAAGCGGTCTTCGAGCGCACTCAAAAGCTCGACGCGCCCGAGCGAGTCGAGCTTCAAGTCGGTCGAGAGGTTGGACGCAGAGTCGAGCGACGCCGGGACGCTGCCGCCCGCGTGCGCCGCCAGCGAGGCGATGACCGCCGACGGCTGTGCGCTCAAGACCGACGACTGAAGGCCGGTGGAAGAATGTCCGTGGGCAACACCCTCAAGATTCATCATCCCCACGCCGTTAGACTTTGCCCCGTTCGTCGTTGCTCCATTCGTCGCCGCGCCGTTCGCGCCACCGTTCGCGTCCCGCGCAGCGCCGAGCCGTTCGAGAATGTCGCGCTTGCGAACCTTCTGCGTCGGGGTGCGCGGGAAGTCCGCCTCGGGCCAGACGGCCCAGCGGCGTACGTGCTGGTGTCGCGCGAGCGTCTGGTTGGCGCGCTCGATTGCCGGCGCGGGGTCTGTGCCCGCCTCGCGCATGATGAGCACGGCCAGAGGCTCAGGCCCGCGCGCGCCTTCGACGCCGACGACGGCCGCGAGCCTCACCCCGGGCTGGCGTTCGAGCGCCGCCTCGATGTCTTCGGGGTAGACGTTGAGGCCGGCGGCGGTGACGATGACATCCTTCTTGCGACCGCGGAAATAGATGTTGCCCGACTCGTCCATCGCGCCGAGGTCGCCCGTGCGGAGCCAGCCGCCCTCCTCGCCCGGCGGCGCATCTACGTGAGGCGCGCCGCCGCGCCAGTAGCCCGGCGAGACGTTCGCGCCGCGCACCAGAATCTCGCCCGACTCGTCGAGCTTCACCTCCTGCCCCTTCAGAGTCTTCCCGATTGAGCCGCGCCCGGTCTTGAAGGGGTGGTTGACCGTGACGAGCGACGCCGTCTCGGTCATCCCGTAACCCTGCACGACCGCGAACCCGAGCCGCCGCCAGAAAGTCTCCGTCCCCTCGCCGAGCGTCGCGCCGCCCGTCACGAAGGCCCAACACTTCCAGCCGAAGTATCGGTGCAGCCGCCGGAACATCCAGAGCCGCTTGAGCGGGTGCGCGCCCTCCGCGCGCTCGACGCGGCTGTGCAGTTCGCCGAGACGGCCGCGCGCCTCCTCGCGCCGCTCGACGTGCTCGCGCAGCGTGTCGAGCATGCGCGGGACGGCGACGACGATTGAGACGCGGCGCGTCCTGATTGTCGTGACGATCTCCGAAGGGTTGAGCGCATCCTGAAAGATGACCTCGCCGCCGAGCAGTTGCGGGATGAGGATGCCCATGAACTGCCCGAAGACGTGGCTGAGCGGCAGCAGACAGAGGAAGCGGAGGGGCTTCACGAGCCGCACCCAACGCATGTATTTCCCGATCTCCTCTTCGAGCGGTGCGAGGTTGGCGAGCACGTTGCCGTGCGTCAGGCAGACGCCGCGCGGCTCGGCCGTCGTCCCCGAGGTGTAGATGATTTCGAGCAGGTCGTCCGGCCCGACCCCTTGCGGCTCGAAGGGCTCGGGCGAGTGGCGCGCGAGCGCCTCTTCAAACTCTTCGAGCGCGAGCGTCGGGAGCCCGAGCGCCGCGGCGCGGCACTTCGTCTCGGCGCTCGTGACGAGGAGCCGCGCCGAAGTCTGCGCCTGCACGCGCGAGACGAAGTCGGGCGCGCTCTCCATGTCGAGCGGGACGAGCACCGCGCCCCGCAGCGCGCACCCGAAGAAGACCGCGACCCACTCAGGCCCGTTCGCCGCCCACACGAGCACGCGCTCGCCCTTCGAGACGCCGCGACTCTCAAGCTCGCGCGCGAACCGGAAAGCGTTTTCGGCCACCCGCCCGTACGACCAGCGCACGAGCCGCAAACCACGCCTGTAAGCGAAGGCGGTCTCGGCGCCACGCTTCAGGTAATCCCCGAGATAGCTGTTGATGTCGGAACGCATAAACCCCTTGCCGATGAGAGCCACATCTTTATGAAATCGCGCGGGCTCACAAATAAATTTTCCCGCCCGCCAGTCCCATTGTCGAGCCCGCGCGCGCGCCCGAAGTCACCGGCTGTGACACTTTCTCATCTGGCCGGTTGTGAGACGATGGCGGGCTTGGCCTGTGAGGTGATTAGGGAGTTGTGTATCCGAAGAAAACTCCGCCGGAGTCATATGAGTTCCGGTCAGGGAGCAAGACCATTCCGCCGGCACAGACCCTCACATAAATGTTGACAAACGTCGCGCACAGGCATACTTTACGCGCATCCCGCAGGGTTCCCGCTGGTGAACATCTTCGTCGGCCTCACAGTCTGTGCAAGAAGCTTGTCGTTAACCTGTGAGGCTTTGGGCCGAAGCGTTCGGCCCGAGACGGGTCAAACGTCGAAACTTACTGCTCGAACGTCCACAGTACATCTCGTAGTGGCGCGGTCTCCTCGACGGCCGCACCGTCCGAATCATGCCTGACGTTTCGCGCGGGCGCTTCCGCCCGGCGCAGCACTCACCGCACGCCGGGAGGCGTTAGACCATTGAGCCTGCAATCAGATGACCTCTCGATGATTGGGCTGAGCGTTGTCGACGACCAGCCGCCCGACCGCTATCAAGCCCCTTTGACCGACGGCGTCCACCTGCGGTGGAGTTTCCGGCGCGAGTCGGGCTTCCCGTGGTATGGCTTCTACCTGTTCCGCCGTCCGTCGCGCGCCGGCCGCGCCCTCTGCCTGAGCGCCGTCACCAGCGGGCTCTTAAAGGCGAGCGCGCCCGGGAGCAAACATCACACGGCCATCGGCGTGCTCAGCAGCGACGCGAGCCTCGTCCTGACGGACGACTTCGCGCCGAACGATCAGGTCGAGTTCGACCTTGAGGGGCGAAAGTTCCTCCGCTTCAAGTTGCCGGAGGGCGAGCCGGCGCGCCGCATCCAGTTGAGCGTCGGCTTTCGCCGGACGTGCATGAGCGTCGCGAGCCTCATCCAGCCGCCCGTCGTGTTGGCCCCGGGCCAGACCGTGACCCGCCCGAGTCCGCTCATCGCGCAGGGCGTGACGTTTCAGGTTATCTCG
>JBEVKV010000338.1:0-7632 GCA_040509515.1 Pyrinomonadaceae bacterium
CGGCTCTTACTACTGGCAGAAGATGACCAAGCAAGTGAGACTGACCACTCGTTTTGTGCGCCAACACTTACCGCCACCACGCCTCAGAGTCTTCAAGTGGCTCACCGCTCCCCAAAAGTGATAAGCGGTCAGGAAAGAAAATAATTGACAGCCCGTGGTTCAAACGTATAATTCGCTGGTACTTGGCTCGGGGATACTCACGATCAGGTAAGCCACTACCCCACCCTCTCAAGTGCGGCGTGTGACGCCTATCACAGACGTAATTCCCTTTACAACTAACTGGACGCGTGGGCGCGAGCCTTACGCGTACAGCCTTTCCTTCACTCCGGCGGCCCGCCAGACCGAAGGCGCACCGCCCCTCACCAGTTTGGAGTTGAACATGAAGCTTAGAAACGGAATCCTGCCCTGCCTCATTGCCATTCTGACCACTCTATCCGGCCTCGTCTCGCTCGCCGCACGCGCACAGCTTGACCAGTCCGGTGCCGCCCCCGTCGGGGCACCCGATTTCAGTAACCTGCCCATGAGTTTTGAGAGGAATGAGGGGCAGGCACCGCCGGAGGTCAGGTACATAGGCAGAGGATTAGGTTACACGACCTATCTGACCGATACCGAGGCGGTGCTCGTGCTCGCCGCGCCCTCGGCGAAGATGAACAACCCATCGCGTGGGGCGGGCAGATTTCCGGACGCCGAGTCCGCCGGTGTGGCTCAGGTCATCCGCATCTCGCTCACCGGCGGGAACCTCAGCCCGGGCATCGCCGGAGCGGATAGACTCCCCGGCGACGCGAACTACTTTATCGGCAGCGACCCGGACGCTTGGAAGACTGGCGTCCCCACCTTCGGCAGGGTTAATTACGAAGGGGTCTACCCGGGCGTCGACCTCTCCTACTACGGCAACCGGGGGCAACTGGAGTTTGATTTCACGGTCGCGCCGGGGGCCGACCCCGAACTCATCAGCCTGTCTTACGAGGGGGTAGAGTCAATCGCCCGGGCCGCGGGGGGCGCACTCATGCTCAAGACGGCCTCGGGGGACTTGTCACAGGCCGCGCCGGTCATCTATCAGGAGGCGGAAGGCCGGAAGGTGCGCGTCGACGGCGAGTACGTCCTGCGCGAAGGCCGCAGCGTCGGCTTCCGCGTGCACGATTACGACCGCTCGAAGCCGCTCGTCATCGACCCCGTGATCGAGTACTCCACGCTCCTCGGCGGGACCGGAGGCGAGGCGGCCTTCGCGGTGGCCGTGGACTCCGCGGGAAATTCTTACGTCACGGGCCTCACACGCTCGACCGACTTCCCGACCGTCACCCCGGCGCAGGGGACTCCGGGAGGGGGCGATAGGGACGTCTTCGTCACGAAGATCAACCCGACGGGGAGCGCCGTCCTTTACTCGACCTACGTCGGTGGAAGCGGCAGCGAGAATGGGTTAGGCATCGCGATTAACCCCTCCGGCGGCGCTTACGTCACGGGCTGGACCAACTCCACCAATTACCCGCTCGCCTCCCCTCTCCAGAACCTCTACGGCGGCGCCACCGACGGCTTCTTGACGAGACTCGGTCCCGCGGGCGACACGCTGACCTTCTCGACCTACGCCGGGGGCTCAGGGGTCGACACCGGGACCGGCGTCGCACTCGACGCCGCCGGCAACATCTACGCCACCGGCTACACGACCTCGCTGAACCTGCAAGTCGTCAACGCCCTCCAGCCCTCGAAGGCGGCGGGCGTGGACGCTTACCTCGTGAAGACCGACGCGGCCGGCTCAAGCATCATCTACTCGACCTATCTGGGCGGGAACGGCGACGATTACGGCAACAGGATAACGGTCGACGGCTCGGGCAACGTCTACGGCATCGGGGACACCACTTCCACCGACCTCCTGACGCCGGGCGGCGTGCAGACCTTTAACGCCGGCGACTTCGACGCCTACGTCGCCAAGCTCAGCGCGGACGGGAGCACGCTTCTATACGGCACCTACGCGGGCGGCAGCGGCGTGGACAGCGGGAGGGCCATCGAGCTGGACTCCTCCGGCGACATCTACGCCGCCGGATTTACTGACTCGGCGGACCTCCCGACGGTGAACGCGTTGCAGTACGACAAGGGGGCGGGCTTCGACGCCTTCTTCGCCAAGCTGGCGGCCTTGGACGGGTCGATCATCTACTCGTCTTATCTGGGTGGGGACGGCGAGGATATGGCCGATGCTCTGGCCGTGGACTCCGCGGGGAACCTGTTTCTCACGGGCCGGACTACCTCCACGGACTTCCCCGTCTGGTCGCCCGCACAGGCGTCTAACGGGGGGTTCAACGATGTCTTCCTGAGCAGCGTCGGCCCCTCGGGCAACACGCTCCTGTATTCGACTTACCTGGGCGGGAGCGGCAACGATGTCGGGTGGGGCGTCGGGTTAGACGGGCAGAGTAACGCCTACGTGGTCGGGCAGGCGATTTCGGCTAACTACCCGGTGGTGGGCTCGCTCCAGCCTTTCAGGGGGGTGTCCGACGCCTTCGTGACTAAGGTGTCGCCGCCGACGGGGCCCGCGTGGACGCCGACCCCGACACCGGAGCCGGCCACCATCTCGTTCGCGAGCGCCACGGGCGCCGTGCTGGAGCGTGACGGCACATTCGGCGCCCTGGTCGTCCGCTCCGGCAACCTCAACCGCATCGACCGAATCACCGTACAGCCCAGGCCGGACACGGCCAGTCCCCTCAACGACTTCGCGCCCTTCGCGATTTTCCTCACTTTCCAGCCGGGCGTCGACCGCCTCGTCGCGCCGGTCACCATCTACAACGGCACGGGACCCGAGCCGAACGAGACCTTCACCCTTGAGCTGATGGACGCCCAACCCCGCACCATCCTCGCCCCGAACCGGACGATGTCCGTGACCATCGTCGACGACGACACCTTCCCGGCCAACACGGTCCAGTTGGACGGCAACCCGAACTTCTCGCGCGCGGTGCCCGAGAGCACCCAGCGCTTCGGCCAGAGTCTCGGCTCGAAGGTAGAATTCACCGTCACGCGCACCGGCGACCTGTCGCAGCCGGCATCCGTCGACTACCGCATCGACCACATTCCCTTCTACGTGATGGACTTCACCTTCGCCGGCGGCGCGCTCCGCTTCGCGGCCGGCGAGACGACGAAGAGCATCAGCATCCTCATCACCGACGACCATTACGACGAGCCGGACTACGAGTACTTCGTCGTCCAGCTCTTGAACCCCGTGGGCACGACCATTAGCTCCACAAATTACAGCGCCACCGTCACGATCACGGACGACGACCCGCCCGGGCTGACGACGAACGCCAGCGACCGGACACCGAACTTCGTCGACCAGCACTACAACGACTTCCTCAACCGGCAGGCCGACGCCAGCGGCTTCGACTTCTGGTCGCAGGGCATCGACTCCTGCGGCGCGGACGCCGCCTGCCACGAGGTCAAGCGCATCAACACGAGCGCGGCCTTCTTCCTCTCGATAGAGTTCCAGGAGACGGGCTTCCTCGCCTACCGCATGTACAAGGCCGCCCACGGGAACATCCCGAACACGCCGATCCCCGTGCGCTTCGAGGAGTTTATGATCGACACGCAGGAGATCGGGCGCGGCGTCGAGGTCGGCACAGACGACTGGCCCGCCCGGCTCGAAGCCAACAAGGCCGCCTTCCAACTCGCCTTCGTCCAGCGCGGCCGCTTCAAGGCGGCTCTGCCGGAGGCGCTGACGCCGGCGCAGTACGTCGACACGCTCGACGCCAACATCGGCAACCTGCTCACGCCGCAGCAGCGCGAGGCGCTCATCACCACGCTCGCCGACGGCGGCAACACCACGCAGGCTCGCGCCAACGTACTCCGGCAGGTGGCGGACAGCGCGGCGTTCCGCGACGCCGAGTTCAACCGCGCGTTCGTGCTGATGCAGTACTTCGGCTATCTGCGGCGCGACCCGGACGTCGCCGGCTACAACTTCTGGCTCGGGAAACTGAACCAGTTCAACGGTAACTTCATCGAGGCCGAGATGGTCAAGGCCTTCATCACGTCCGTCGAGTACCGCCGGCGTTTCGGGCAGCAATGACGATGTCGATAGAGGGGCCATGCCGGGTGAATATTCTCGCCCGGCATGGCCGCGAATCTCATTAGCGGCAAGATATACCCGCTGCCGCAGGAGAGTATGTACGGATAGACTCAGCCGGCAACGTAATGATTCTTATCAGTCCCCAGGCGGGACCATCAAGGAGTTCACATTGCCCCGGGGCTTTGAAGGCCGGCCGAACGCCCTCACGTCGGAAGGCTCGGCGGTCTGTATACAGCCAAGCTGGCCGTCTGCGCCCGGCTTGCGGTAACTGCGAGCCCCCCCGCCGTCGCGGAGATCATCGGCCGTGTAGCACGGCCCTTGCCGCGCTCATTGAAGAGGGGACTCGGCCTCACAGGCGGGGAGTCGCCGCAACTCCGCCGCCTGCCCGCCACGGCTCTACCACATTGCCGCACGCCGCTCACGCCAAATTTCATTGACACGCAAATCGACCTACATTAACCTCTGCGCGTTTCCTGAGTCATCTCTCGACGCTATACGTCGCCGCCTCGTATAAGCCCCATCGACGCGGCCGGCACCCGCGGCCTCAACGCGGCCGGCTTTCTCAGCAGCATGGCGCGCGCGCTTACCGCCACCCGGTCGGCGCGCCTATCCCATAACCCCACACCACTCCCGGGAAAGGCACGAACATGAAGGCCAGAACACTCGCAGCCGCGCTCACACTTATCTTCTGCCTCTCCGCCTCGGCGCGGGCGACAGACCACTACTGCACGACCTCGTCTCAGTTGACGACCGCACTGGCGAACGCCGTCGGCGGCGATACGATCACCCTACAGGCGGGCAACACCTTCGTCGGCCCCTTCACGCTCCGCTCCGGCCTCACCTCCACCGTCACCGTACGCTCCTCGGCGCACGCCTCGATACCCGGGGCGGACGTGCGCGTCTCCAACTCCGACCGCGCCAACATGCCCATCATCCACTGCGGCAACTCGATCAACGAAAACTGCTTCATCACCTCCGGCACCGACGCCGACAACTGGCGCCTGACCGGCCTTGAGATACGCCCCAAGCCGGCCGTCACCGTCAGCCAGCTCATACAGCTCGGCACCGCCTCCGACTCCGTGGTCGCCAACACGCCCGACAACATCGAGATCGACCACTGCTACATCCACGCGCCCGAGGCCGGGTCCGTGCGCGGCATCTACATCGGCGGGCGTAACATCAACGTCCACGACAACTACATCACGGGCTTCCGCAAGCACGGCCAGGAGTGTCAGGCCGTCCTCCTGGCCGCGGCGCCGGGGCCCATTACCATCCGGAACAACTACCTCTCGGGCATCGGGGAGGTCGTGATGACGGGCGGAGTCGGGGTGCCGTCGGCCACGATGCCGGGTAACCTGACCATGACGCGCAACTACCTCGAAGCCCCGCAGAAGTACAACCCGTGGAACTCTTCCGCCTTCGACGACACGGACGCTCCCTGGTCGACCGCCCTCTCCTGCTCGGTGACCAGTTCGGGGACGGCCGTCACCTGCAACGGCCACGGCCTCGACGTAAACACCGGGTGGGACCTCTACGTCATCAAGCTGACCTCCGGGCCGCAGGCCGGGCAGAAGCGCACGGTCTTCGGCGTGCCGACGGCCAACACGATGACGCTCACCGAGGCGTTCTCGGCCAACCAGGTGGGGGCTTCGGCGACCATCTACGGCTATTACCCGCACAAGAACAACTTCGAGCTGAAGATGTTGACGGGGACTACCAACCTCATCGAGGGGAACGTCTTCGACGGATCGTGGCCGGCCGGGCAGGTGGGTTTCGGCCTCGTCTTCACCATCCGCGCGCAGGAGTCTTCGGGCTCGCCGCACGCGGTCATCAAGAACGTGACGTTCCGCTACAACTACATCAAGCGCGTCTTCTCGGGCGTCAGCTTCCTGACCTCCGACTACCTGCTGCCGACCGACCACATGCAGAACTTTACGGTCTCGCACAACCTCTTCGAGGGGCTCGGGTCGGCGGTCTACGGCGCGGGGGGGCAACTGCGCACGGACGCGGTGCAGATAGGCAACGGCGGCGCGCACGGCGCGGACGACCTGACCGTCTCGCACAACACGTTCGTCCACGCGCAGACGACGCCCCAGTGGGGCACGGCCGTCCTCTTCACCGGGGACGACTCCAGCACGACGTACCGGCACAACAACCTCGTCATCAAGGACAACATGATCTCCTTTGAGACGAACGGCATCCGCACCGAGGGCGGGCAGTCGGGCACGAACGCGCTCGCGGGCTCGACCAACAGTTACACCTACTTAAACAACGTCCTCTACCGCGCCCCCTCGACCTCACCCTCAGGCTACCCGACGACGAGCAACTGGTACGAGACCTCATCCTCGCCGCTCGGCTGGAACAACGCGGCCAACGCCGACTACAGCCTCTCGTCGGGCGACTACCGCGCGGGCCAGTCGCGGCAGGCGTCGGACTTGACGAACGTCGGCGCGGACATCTCGACGCTGTCGAGTAAGATCGGCGCGGGCAGCAACGCCTACGCGACGGCCACCATCAGCGCCGCCACCGGCGTCTGGGGGCAGACGCCCTTCGGCGGGACGCCTATCGCCGTGCCGGGGACGATACCCGCCTCCGACTTCGACAACGGCGGCGAGGGCGTCGCCTACCACGACCTGACCTCCGGCAACATCGGGAGCACGACCTACCGCGCCTCCGACGTCGACATGAACGACCAGTCGGTCACGCGGTTGGAGGATGGGGAGTGGCTGGAGTACACGATCAACGTCGGCTCGACCGCGAGCACCTACGCCATCGTCGCGCAGGTCGCGCACCAGTCCACGGGCGGCTCGTTCCACGTCGAGATAGACGGGACGGACGTGACCGGCGCGATGACGGTGCCGGACACGACCTACTGGAACTCCTGGAACTCGGCCGTCAAGACCGGCGTGAGCCTGACGGCGGGCCAGCACGTCCTGCGCTTCGGCGTGGACGGGGACTTCTACGGGTTCCAGTCGCTCAGGATAGTCAACACGGCCGCGACGCAGTCGCCCTACGGCGGCTCGGCGCACTCGCTGCCCGGCACCGTCTCCGCCCTCGACTTCGACAACGGCGGCGAGCAGGTCGCCTATCACGACAACACCGCCGGCTGTGAGGGCGACTGCTCTTACCGCAACACGGACGTTGACATGTGGAGTTCCGTCCCCACCGTCTACCGCATCTCTTCGGGCGAGTGGATGGAGTACACGGTCAACGTCACCTCGGCGGGCACGTACAAGCTGACGGTACAGGCCGCCTCGGACACGGGCGGCGGCACCTTCCACGTCGAGATGGACGGGGTGGACGTGACCGGGACGATGACGTTCCCGAACACGGGTGGCTGGTCTACGTTCCAAGCCGTCACGAAGACGGGCATCAGCCTGACCTCCGGGCAGAAGGTGATGCGCGTCGTCATCGATAGCAGCAACAGCCCGGCCAGCACCAACCTCGGTTCAATCAAAAGCATCAAGGTTGAGCCCTAAAGCTTTCGGCGCGCGGCGCGGCGTCACCCCCCGGCTCTTCTCGCGGGCGCGACTTCCGGGCTCCGTATAATTCACACAACTCCTTACACGAACGGCGAGGGGGCCGGGAAG
>JBEVKV010000339.1:0-7766 GCA_040509515.1 Pyrinomonadaceae bacterium
GGCCGCGCCGCCTTTTTTGGGCGCAAACAACCGCGTGGCACTTGGTTGACACTGTTTGAGGGCGTCAACTAATATCGGATTCTTATAAGGTCATAAAAATAATTTGTTCGCGCGCCGGCCGGCGGCGCTCTCCGACGGAAGCGACAGCAAAGATATGCCTGAGACCAAAGAGTTGAACTCGCCCGCCGACGCCTCGGCCGAGCGCTGGGAGCGCGAGACGCTGGAGCCGGTTTTACGGAAGCGCCCCGAGCGGAAGAAGCGCTTCGAGACGGTCTCGCTCGACGAGGTCGAACGTCTCTACACGCCCGCGGACGTGGCCGACATCGACTTCGAGCGCGACACGGCCTACCCCGGCGAGTTCCCGTACACGCGCGGCATACACCCGACCGGCTATCGCGGCAAGCTCTGGACGATGCGCCAGTTCGCCGGCTTCGGCACGCCCGAGGAGACCAACGCGCGCTTCAAGTACCTGCTCGAACATGGGCAGACGGGGCTCTCGGTCGCCTACGACCTGCCGACGCTGATGGGCTACGACGCCGACTCGCTGCTCTCCGAAGGCGAGGTCGGCAAGTGCGGCGTCGCCGTCTCTTCGCTGGCCGACATGGAGGTGCTCTTCGACGGCATCCCGCTCGAAGAGGTGACGGTCTCGCAGACCATCAACGCGCCCGCCTCGGTGCTGCTGGCGATGTACTTCGTGGTCGCAGAGAAGCAGGGCGCGGACTTCCGCAAGATATCGGGGACGCTTCAGAACGACATCCTCAAGGAGTACATCGCCCAGAAGGAATGGATTTACCCGATCCGCCCGGCGATGAAGCTCGTCGTCGACACCTTCGAGTTCTGCACGCGCCACGTCCCAAAGTACAACCCAATTTCGGTGAGCGGTTACCACATCCGCGAGGCGGGCTCGACGGCGCTTCAGGAGCTTGCCTTCACGCTGCGCGACGGCATCGAGTACGTGCAGTGGGGCGTGGACGCCGGGCTCGACGTGGACGAGTTCGTCCCGCGCATCTCGTTCTTCTTCAACGCGCACAACGACTTCTTCGAGGAGATCGCCAAGTACCGCGCCGCGCGCCGCATCTGGGCGCGCGTGATGCGCGAGCGCTTCAATGCTAAGAGCGAGCGCACGCTCCAGCTACGCTTCCACACGCAGACGGCGGGCGTCTCGCTCACCGTCCAGCAGCCTTTAAACAACATCGTCCGCGTCGCCATTCAGGCGCTCGCCGGCGTCCTGGGCGGCACGCAGAGTCTGCACACGGACGCCTACGACGAGGCGCTCGCGCTCCCGACCGACCGCGCCGCGCTCATCGCACTGCGCACGCAGCAGATCATCGCCGAGGAGACCGGCGTGGCGAACACCGTCGACCCGCTCGGCGGCTCCTACTTCATCGAGTCTCTGACGAAGAAGATGGAAGACGGCGCATACGAATATTTCGACAAGATAGACTCGATGGGCGGCATGGTCGAGGCCATCGAGAAGGGCTTCCCGCAGCGCGAGATTCAGGAGTCGGCCTACCAGTACCAGAAGGCCGTCGAGCGCGGCGACCAGACCATCGTCGGCGTCAACAAGTATTCGATGGAGGGCGAGCAGTCGGAATTCCCCATCCTCGTCATCGACGAAGGCGTGCGCGACAGTCAGGTCGAACGGCTCGAACGCGCCAAGTCGCGCCGCGACAAGGGCGAAGTCGCCAACGCGCTCGAAAAGTTGAAGAAGGCCGCGCGCGACAACGAGAACACGATGCCCGCGACCATCGAGGCCGTGCGCGCCTACGCCACGCTCGGCGAAATCTGCGACGCGCTCCGCGACGTGTACGGACTCTACGAGGAGCCCGCCTTCTAACATGAGTGAAAGAAAGATTCGCGTGCTGGTCGCAAAGCCCGGGCTCGACGGCCACGACCGCGGCGCCAAAGTCATCGCGCGCGCGCTGCGCGACGCCGGCATGGAGGTCATCTACACGGGGCTCCGCCAGACGCCCGAGATGATCGCGGCGGCCGCGCTACAGGAGGACGTTGACGCCGTCGGCGTCTCCATCCTTTCGGGCGCGCACAACACGCTGTGCCCGCGCATCGTCGAGCTTCTGCGTGAGCGCGGGATGGACGACTGCCTCGTCATCGTCGGCGGCATCATCCCGCAGGAAGACATCCCGCGCCTCAAGGAGCAGGGCGTCTCGGCGGTCTTCCTGCCGGGGACTTCCACCGAAGACATCGTCACCTTCCTGCGCGACAACGTCGGCCAGCGCGCATGAGCGGCGGCACGGGCGGCGACACCCGGCCCGCTCCCGTCATCGTCGAAGAGCGCGGCGGCGGCCTCGCCGTCCTACGCATCAACCGCCCCTCCCAACGCAACTCACTCTCCGTCGCGACACTCTCAAGCCTTGAGACGGCGTTCGGGTCGCTCTCCGCACGCGAAGAGGTTAAGGCTGTCGTCTTCACGGGCACGGGCGAAGCCTTCGCCTCGGGCGCGGACATTAACGAACTCCGCACGCTCACGCCCGACACCGCGCGCGCCTTCGCAGAGCGCGGCCAGCATCTCTTCCGTCAAATCGCCGGGGCGCGCCAACTGACCGTCGCGGCCGTCAACGGCTACTGCATGGGCGGCGGGCTCGACCTCGCGCTCGCCTGCCGCGTCCGCGTCGCCTCGCCCGGCGCGGTCTTCGCGCACCCGGGCGCGCGGCTCGGCATCATCACCGGCTGGGGCGGCACGCAGCGCCTCCCGCGCCTCATCGGCGCAGCCCGCGCCTTCGAGATGTTCACCACCACCCGCCGCATCAACGCCGCCGAGGCCCTCGCCATCGGCCTCGTCACGCGCCTGCACGACGACGCCCTCGCCTGCGCCGTCGAACTGGCCGGACGCGCAAACGCCCCCGGCGCGAACAATTTTGAAGGAAGGTGAGGGAGTCAGCCTTTCAGCTTCAGGCCGAAGTGGTGTGCCTCGATGAACATTCTTCTGGTGAGGTAGAACCTGTGGGCGGCGAACCTCTGCACGCCCGAGTCGAGGTGGAACTGGTCGCAGCCTTCGCGCCTCGCGTACTCGACCAGCCAGTCGAAGAGTTGTCCGCCGTAGCCCTTCGACCTCTCGCCGTCTTTGGAGACGAGGTCGTCCACGTACACGAACTTGCCCCACGCGAGACACTCCGAGACGCGGAAGCCGCCGACGGCCTTCACCTCCCCATCCGACAGGTAGGCCAGTTTGTAACCGGCGATCTCCATCTGCCTCCTGACCCTCGGCAGGAAGTCTTCCAAAGAGACGTGCGGGCGCAACTCCGCCATCACGGCGTAGCAACTCAGAATCTCATCGTCTTCGACGGCCAGCGCGATTTTCACACCCATCATCTCCTCTGGGAAACGTCTGCGGTTTGAGTCCGAGAGCAAGGCGTCCTCATTTCGACTTCGACAGGAAGCGCGCGACGCCGGCGCGGCAGTCTTCGGTCATGCGCGCAATGGTGTTGAGGTCGGCGCCGGTCTGGAGCGCGTCGTCGAACGAGAGGCCGTCCATCTGGTAGAGCAGGCGCTTGGTGAGCACGACGGCGGAGCGGCTGACGCGCGCGAAGTCTGCGACGTAACGCTCGGCTTCGGCCTCGAACTCTTCGTCCTCGAAGACGCGGTTGACGAGCCCGACGCGCTCGGCCTCGGCGGCGGAGATTTCGCCGCCGCGCGCGACCAGCTCGAAGGCGCGCTTCTCCGAGACGTTGCGGCGCAGGATGGCCATGACCATCGCGGGCACGAAGCCTATCTTCACCTCCGGGTAGCCGAAGCGCGCCGACGCCGAGGCGAGCACGAGGTCGCAGGCGGTCGCCAGCCCGCACCCGCCGGCCAGCGCGCGCCCGCGGACGGCGGCGACCACGGGCACGCGCACGCGGCGGATGAGCGCGTACAGCTCCATCAGCGAGCGCGCGTCCTCGAAGTTGTCCGAGACGGAACCTTCGGCGATCTTCCTGAGCGCCGACAAGTCCGCGCCGGAGCAGAAGTCCGCGCCCGCGCCCTTTAACAGCACGGCGCGCACTTCCTCGCGCGCGTCGGCGTCGCGCAGCGACTCCTTCAGGCCGGCGATTAGTTCGTCGTTCAGCGCGTTCCGCTTCTCGGGGCGGTTGAGCGTGACGCGCGCGACCCCGCCCTCGACCGCGTAAATGACCGGACTGTTCTCCATAAGTTTCGCGCCCGCCCCTCAGCCGTCGAGGAAGCTGAGGAGCGCGGCGTTGACCTCGGCGGGCGACTCCTGCTGCACCCAGTGGTTGTTGCGCGCGAGGCGCAGTTCCGTGTAGGGCGCGTCGACGTAGTCCGCGACGCCCCTGACCGTCTCGGGGACGATGGCGAAGTCGCGCTCGCCGTAGACGAAGAGCGTCGGGACGCGCACACGCTCGTGCGCTTTGAACTCGTCGCCGCCGGGGCGTCGCCCGAGGAAGGAGCGGACGTTGGCGCGGTAGTAGTTGACGGCGGCGGTGAGCGCGCCGGGCTCGCGCGCGGCGGCCTTGTAGACTTCGATGTCCTTGTCGGAGAAGGTGCCGGGGCGCGACGTGGCGCGCAGCGCCTTCTCAAGCGCCGCGTAGTCGTCGCGCGCCATCCACCACTCGGGCACGCGCGGGAGTTGGAAGAAGAGCATGTACCAGCTCCGCAGGAGTTGTTTGAGCGTCAGGTTGCGCGCCCAGACGGCGGGCGGCGGCACCTGAAGCGAGGCGAGCTTCCAGACGTAGTCCGGGAAGTATTGCGCCACGGCCCACGCGACCGCGCCGCCCCAGTCGTGGCCGACGACGGCCGCCTCGCGCGCGCCGAAGTGGCGTATGAGCCCGGTCACGTCGTCGACCAGACGGCTCATCTTATAATCCTCGACGCGCGCCGGCTTGTCGCTCAGGTTGTAGCCGCGCATGTCGGGCGCGACGACGCGGTACCGCTCGCCGAGCACGGGCAACTGCTTCCGCCACGAGTACCAACACTCGGGGAATCCGTGGAGCAGGACGACGAGCCGCTCGCCCTCGCCGCACTCCGCGTAGTGCAGTCGCACGTCGCCCACCTGCGCGTAGCCGTGCCGGATGGGAAGTTGCTGTCCGCCCGTTTCGTCGCTCATTTCGCCCCCCACATCCTCAACGCGTATTGCGGCCAGTAGGCCAGCGCGACCGCGGTGCCAATCGCGCCGACGATGATGCACCACCACGCCACCCTGATGCCGGCCACCCGGCCGCCCGACGCCCGTATGACGTGTCTCGCCCACAGCCCTGTGGCGAGAGCCCACAACGAGCCGGCACCGCCGAGCCACACGAGCGACAGGGCGAACCCGAGCCCGAGCGCACGGCTGACCCGCAGTTGGCTGCCGAGCGCCGGCACGAGCCGGGCGGCTTCAGTCCAGCCCGAGTCCGCGCGCCTCCTCATCGGGCACCTCGACCTCCATGCGCAGCAGCGCCGTCGAGAAGGTCTTGCCCTGCGCGTCCGTCATCAGCGAGAGCGTGCCGCCGCCGCCCAGAGACTCGTGCAGGAGAAAGTTGAGCGCGCCGAGGTTCGGCAGCTCGAACCGCTCGACCTCTCCGCCGACGAGCGGGCCGAAGTGCTCTTTGACGCGCGCCGCCGTCACCTCACGCGCGAGCACGTCGTAGAACTCTTCGCGCAGAGCGATGAGCCCGACGTTGGCCGTATCGCCCTTGTCGCCCGAGCGCGCGTGCGCGAGTTTCAGAAGTTTGACTCTCATAAGGTTGTTGAAAGAATTGCCCCCGAACGTCAGAGCCCGCGCTCGCGAAGCCCGAGCCAGTGGAACGCCGTGACGACGAGCGCGTGCGAAATCTCGCCGCCTGCGACGAGCGCCGGGACGCTTTCGCGCGTGACGAGTCGGACGCGCGTCTGCTCCGTCCCGTGATTCAAGGGCTCGTGCCTGTACACGCAGTCGCGCGCGAGAAACGTGTGAATCCAGTTGTCCTGTATCGCCGGGTTGGGGCGCGTCCTGCCGAGGAAGACGACCTCGCGCGCCTCGTACCCGGTCTCTTCGAGAAGCTCGCGCGCGGCCGTCTGGTGCGGCTCCTCGCCCGGGTCGACCATGCCGCCGGGAATCTCAAGCGAGATTTCCTCCGTCCCGTGCCGGTAGAGTTCGATGAAGACGACCTCGCCCGCCTCCGTCAAAGGGATGACGTTAATCCAGTCCGGGGCCTCGATGACGTAGAAGTCGTGGACGCCCCCGCCGCGCGGGTCGGCCGAGAGGTCGCGCCTGACCTTGAAGACGCGGCAGTCGGCCATCTGCTCCGACCGCTCGCGCCGCCACGCGAGTCGCGAGTCGTCGCCGCCGGCGCGGCCTTCCCTGTCGTCTCCGCTCAAACTTCGGTGACCTCCACGCGCGGCGTGATTTCGGTCTTGGGGATGAGCGCGGGCCAGTAAGCGACAATCTCTTCGACCTTCGGGCGTCCGCCGGCGAAGCCGGTCACGGCGGGCGGGCCGGTCAGGATGAGCGGCGCGATCTCCTTGGTGAAACGTTCGACGGCCTTGCGGTCTTCGCCGCGCACGCCGATGCGGAGCTGAATCTCGGGCGCGTCCGCGTCCGGCTCGCCCGCGAGGTGGCCGTGCGTGGCGCTGGCGCCGACGAACTCGGTCAGCGTGTGGTCGAACTTCAGACCCAGTCGTTCGAGCCGCGCGCGCAGGATTTGGTCGGCGGCGCGCGCCTTCGCGTAGGCGTCCGGCCACGCGTAGACGAGCGTGCCGACGGCCTTGAAGCCCGCCGAGTAGCTGACCGAGACTTTCAGAAACTCGGTCGCGGGCCCGCCCTTGACGCCGCTCACGCGGACGCGGTCGCGGCCGGCGTCTTCGAGCCGGATGGACGTGAAGTCCGCGACGCAGTCGGGCGTGATGTACGCGTGGGGGTCGCCCATCTCGTAGACGAGCTGCTCCTTGACCGAAGGGACACTGACGCGCCCGCCCGACCCCTCGTGCTTGGTGACGACGAACGAGCCGTCCGCGCCGCATTCGACGATGGGGAAGCCGACGTTCGCCAGATCGGGAATCGTCTGCCAGTCGTGCTGGCAGTTGCCGCCCGAGCACTGTGCGCCGCACTCGATGATGTGGCCGGCGACCGTCCCTGCGGAGAGCCTGTCCCAGTCATTCTCGCCCCAGCCGAACTCGTGGATGAGCGGCGCGAGCGTGAGCCCCGTGTCGGTCGAGCGCCCGGTGATGACGACGCGCGCGCCGCGGTTCAAAGCCTCGACGAGCGGCCACGCGCCGAGGTACGCGTTCGCGCTCTGCACGCGTTCGCGCACCTTCGAGAGCGGCTCGCCCGTGTCCATGTTGCGCAGCTCGACGCCGCGCTCAAGCAGTTCGTCCAGACGCCCCATGATGTCGTCGCCCGTGACGGTGCCGATCTTCATGCGGCCGGCGAGCCCCAGCTCGCGCGCCACGCCGCGCACGGCCTCGGCGCAGCCGCCGGGGTTGACGCCGCCGGCGTTGGCCGTCACGCGTATGTCGCGCTCGACGCAGTCCGGCAGAATCTCGCGCATGAGCGGGACGAAGTCGCGCGCGTAGCCCGCGCCCGGGTCGCGCGCGCGCTGCTTCTGCATGATCGACATCGTGACCTCGGCGAGGTAGTCGAGCATGAGGTAGTCAATCGGCCCTTCGCGAACCTGCCGGACGGGCGCGTCGAGCATGTCGCCCCAGAAGCCCTGCCCGCAGGCGATGCGGATCGTCTCTCTACGTGTGCTCATAAGAGTTCGGTTGAAAGGAGTACGGACAGCAGTTTATCAGGCGTGAACCGTAAACCGTAAACCGTGACAAGAAGGATTTGTATTCCTCTTGTCACGGTTTAC
>JBEVKV010000340.1:0-17117 GCA_040509515.1 Pyrinomonadaceae bacterium
GTTTTGTGCGCCAACACTTACCGCCACCACGCCTCAGAGTCTTCAAGTGGCTCACCGCTCCCCAAAAGTGATAAGCGGTCAGTTTATTGAACCGGATGTGGCCTAATTCGTGGCCGTTGGTGGTAAGGTACGATGTACGGTAAGAGTCGAACTTACTCGGTCGGAGCCGACCACGCCGGCCTGCGACAATACCCCGTCCGGTGCTCACGCCGCTTCTCGCGCCGCATTGATGCTCGCGTGCGGGCCGCAGACCTGTTAGCGCGTTGCTACAACGCACGATGACTGAGCGGACACGAGCGCCGGCGCTGACACGCGCCGTTCGCGGCTATGACCCGGACGCTCCCTTGAAATATCATGGGGCACGGAACAGGCACGGCAGACTCTTGTGCCTGTTCCTCGTATAAAGTATGAGGAAGGCTGTCGTCTTCAAATTATTTACAAGAATGCTGGCGGGCGTGGCTATCGCCGCCGCCGTCTCACTCGACGCGGCGCACTTCAACGAAGTGCGAGGTCAGGCGAGCGCGGGCGCCGCGCAAAGGCGCGCGGGTCGGCACTCAAGAAAGAAGCGGGCAGCCAAGAGGCACAAGACCACGATGAGCCAGCGAATTCCGGCAGACGCGCCTCAGGGCCGCCCACTGGCGGCCGGCACCTGGGGCGGCGAGCACATCAGCTTGGAGAGCACGGCCGGGACGACCCGGCTCGAATTCGACTGTGCGCACGCCACCATCCCCCGGCCGTTAGAGCTCGACGACGCCGGCCACTTCGACGAACGCGGCGAATATGTCCGCGAGCGTGGTGGGCCGCTACGCGAAGGGCAGCGGCCCGAAAGCCACCCGGCCCGCTTCTCCGGTACGATTCGCGGCGGCGAGATGACGCTGACCGTGACGCTCACCGACACCGGCGCCGAGATAGGCACGTTTAACCTCGGCCGCGGCCGGGAGCCGCTCATCACTAAATGCCTCTGAGGGACGGGACGGACATGGCAGAGAATAGAAAGCGGGACATCTTCCGGGTGGGGAAGCGGTCGGAGGCAGAGGGGAACCCGCCTAAAATCCGGGTTAAATTATAGGGCGCAAAGTCTTGACACATCTTAAATCGTAATAGTACTTTAGCACATTCTTGAGTGCGGTATTGGTAAGAGTCCGGACACGGAAATCTCACTACTCGGTTATGAAGAAGGCGCCTTGCAGCCTCATCTCAGCCACTCGAACTCGATTGTGATGGTTCGCCGCCGTAGACCTCAATTTCGTTTGCGCGCAGTAGCACTACCTCGGGCAGGTCGAATATTTGACTGTGTTTCTAGTGCCGGCGCTTCACGCTCCTTCCCGTGAGCTAATATTTCGTTCAGGAATAACTCAGGGGTCTCTGATGTTGTTTTGAATATGCGGAGCAGGCTCTCTGCCGCCACTTAGGCCTCATCCGCCGCGTCTTTCCACTCCCCGACGGAAAGAGGGTCTTCACCCGGCCCCATTACCCAAAATTCTGACGGACGTTTCACTTGTCTACACCCGTAAATGCTCAAGTCCGAGTTTGAGGGCTAAGCTGAAGCAAGGGGTGAGCGCGGTTCCGATGAAGCAAGTGACACGCTTTGCGAGTCCGACGGACTAAACAAGCTTGTCACAGCCTGCTCACACGGCCGGGCGGTCGCCGGATAGTTCCGGCGGCGAGGTCTGTGCGCCGCTTCGCTAATTGACGCCGGAGAAGCTTTAACATGAAATTCACCGGAGAAAGATTTGTCCCACTCGTACCGGGCGAGATCAAGTACGAGCACCTCCACCGGTACGCTTTGTCGCTGGAGTTCGCGGCCGATAAATCCGTTCTAGATGTAGCTTCGGGCGAAGGGTACGGCGCCGCGATGCTGGCGCGCGTTGCGCGCCTCGTGACGGGCGTTGATCTCGACCCGGAGACAGTCAGGCACGCAAGGCATACTTACCATTTTTCTAACCTGAGTTTTCTCGTCGGCAGTTGCCACGAACTGCCCGTGCCGGACGCGTCGGTCGATCTGGTAACCTCTTTCGAGACCATAGAACACCACGACCTTCACGAAGAGATGATGCGGGAGGTGAAGAGGGTTCTAAAGCCCGGGGGGATTTTAATCATCTCGTCTCCGAACCGTCTGGTTTATTCGGACGAGCGAAATTACACAAACCCTTTTCACGTCAAGGAGCTTTACTACGACGAATTTCGTGAGCTGTTGAGTCGCCACTTCAACCACCAGCGAATGTACGGGCAGAGGCTCGCCGCCGGCTCGTTCGTCCTCCCGCTGCAAGGCGCCGGCGAGGACGCCCTGCGCGCCTACTCGGGCGACCCGGAGCATTTGAGCCAGCAGATGTGCAGTCTGCCTTCGCCGGTTTATTTCGTGGCCATCTGCTCCGACGCCGCGCTCCCCGAACGACCGGCGAGAAGCTCCCTTTACATTGATGCGGGGGATGATTTGCTGAAAAATTTCGAGGCCGAAAAGCTTGGGCTCTTCGAGGAGTTGCAGAAGATCGGCGACGCCGCCTCCGAGCGGGCGCAGTCATACGAAGCTCAGGTTGAGGGCATCAGGGAGGAACTGTCGCGCGCCCGGGCAGGGTACGAGGGGCAGATCGAACGCATGACGGGCGAACTGTCCGGCGCGCGGGCGGGCTACGAGCGCCAGATAGAGAAACTCACAGGCGAGCTGGCGGAAGCCCGCGTCAAATACGAGGAACAGTTTAAGGATCAAGTTGAGGAGCTTTCGCTCGCGCGGAAACACATCACCGCATACCAGGCGCAGATCGAGAGCCTTAAAGAGGAGTCGACGCGCGCGCGGGCGGGCTACGAACGGCAGATAGAGCGGATGGCGGGCGAGTTGTGCGGCGCGCGCGAAGGGTACGGGCGGGAGATAAGGAAGCTCGCCGATGAACTGGCCCAGGCCCGCGCGGAGAGCGAGGCGCTGCTGGCGCAAGGGGCGGAGGAGCTTTCGGCCGCGCGCGCCCGCGTGTCGGAACTCGAAACGCAGGTGGAGCAGCAGGCCGCCACGCATGCCGAAATGCAGTCGCACCTGATGCAACGGAACGCGGCCCTCGTCGAGGTGCATTCGCAACTGCTGAAGAAGGACGAAGTCCTCAACTGGATTCAGACCTCTCGCTCCTGGAAGGCCGTCACTTCTCTTCACTTCCTCTATCACCGGAGTGGCGCCGGCGTGAACAAGTTGCTGCGGCGGCTCAGGCTGTCCGCGAGTGACACATTTAAAGGGGAGATCGAGTCGCCCGCGCAGGACGGGAGCTGCTCCAAATACATCGACGTGTCGGGCTGGGTCGCCTCGGCGGGCGGGCGCGTGACGCTGGTCGAAGCCTTCCTCGACGGGTTTTTCCTCGGCGCGGTGCGCCACTCGTCCGAGCGGCCGGACATCGCCTCGACTCTACCGTCGCGTGAGTGGAAGGTTTATGGCTACGCCGAGCGCCTGACTCTATACAATTCGTTCGAGGGTCAAAGGACACTGACCCTCCGCGCGTTCGACCAGCATGGCCACAGTCATCTCTTTGAACGGCAGATAACCTTGACGGACTCCCCCGAGTCGGTGCAGGAGTCGGCGCAGGGCGTCGCCGCACCGCCGGTCTTGGAGCCGCCCGCCCCGGAACCCTCTGACGCCGGTTCCGCCGAGGCGGAGCGCCCCGCGCCGACGCCCGCGGTGGTGGTCAAGCGCGAGGAGGTCGTTAAGGCGAACTTTGTGGCCCAGATGGAAGAGGTGGTGGGCAAGTTCGAGAGCCGGATGAACCGCGCCCCTTTCATTCTGAACTGGAACACGGGACTAGAGCTTTCGGAGGCGTTCCCGCATCTGGCCATCATGTCGCCCTGCGCGTCGAACGGCAACGGGCACCTCTCCTATCTGGATCACAGCGTCGACATCGTCATCCTGCCGTCCTGCGGCGGCGACCGGCTGGTCGAAGCGCGCCGCGTCGCCGCGGCCGCGGTGGTTCACGTCGAGGGCTTGGTCTCAGGCAGGAGGGAGCAGTTGAATCCCTCTAAAGAAAGGTCGAGGCTCAGGCTGAGGGCCGAGTGGCGCGACGAAGAGGTTTCGGAAGCGCCCCCGCCCGAGACGTCAATTATTATCCCCGTCTACAACAAGGTCGAGTATACGCGGAACTGCCTGACGCAAGTCCTGAACACGCTGCCCCCCAACTTCTGGGGCGAGATTATCGTCATCGACGACGCTTCAACGGACGAGACGCCGGCGGTGATCGAGGAATTCGCGCGGCAGGACGCGCGCTTCAAGTCGCTGCGCAACGAGCAGAACGCGGGCTTCATTCGGAGCTGCAACCGCGCGGCTGAAGCGGCTAACGGTGAGGTGATCGTCTTTCTCAACAACGACACCCTGCCGCAGCCGGGCTGGCTGCCGCCGATGCTAAAGGTTTTACAGGACTACCCGGACGCGGGCGCCGTCGGCGGCAAGCTGCTCTATCCCGACGGAACCTTGCAGGAGGCGGGCGGCGTCATCTTCTCCGACGCCTCGGGGTGCAATTTCGGGAAGCACGACAGGGCGGCGAACGCGCCGCTCTACAGTTTCCTGCGCGAGGTGGATTACTGCTCCGGGGCCCTGCTCGCGACCAGGCGCGAACTCTTCATGAAGCTTGACGGCTTTGACACGAGGTACGCGCCTGCTTACTACGAAGACACGGACTACTGCTTCAGCCTGCGCGATAAGGGTTACCGAGTGTACTACCAGCCGGAGAGCGTGGTCATACACTTCGAGGGAGTCACCTCCGGGACAGATGTTGGCAGCGGGGTCAAGAAATATCAGGAGATCAACCGCGCCAAGTTCCAAGCCAAGTGGGAGCACTTCCTGCGACACCACCCGGCGCCGCCGCGTCAGTATGACTTCACCACGCTGCATGACCTTTCGGTGCGCAGTTGGCTCCGAGTGAATCATGAGAACTAAAAGAGTCTTAGTCTGTGCCCCCCTCATGCCGGAGTTTGACCGCGAGAGCGGGTCGAGACGCATCTTTCACCTGCTGGAATTCTTCAAAGATGACGGGTGGGGGGTCAGCTTCATGGCGCAGAACGCCATGACCGGCATGCGTTACGCGCAAGCCCTCCAACAGATGGGCATCGCCACCTACGTCAGCCATAACCCCTGGCCGGGCGGCGAGTCGAGCCTGATTAACCCCGTGCAGTTGATGGCGACGGGGCACTTCGACATCATCCTCCTCGCTTTCTGGCACCACGCCGAGCCCTACCTCTCCATCATCCGTGCGCAGTCGCCGCACACGCGCATCGTGATTGATTCCATAGACCTGCACTTTTTACGACAGGCTCGGAGCGTCTTCTGTAACAACGGCGAGAGCGGCCCCCCCCGTGCGCTCGACGCGCGGTACGCGCAGGAGGTGGTGCGCGAGCTGAACGCCTACGCGGCGGCCGACGCCGTGCTGACAGTCTCGGAGAAAGAGGCGGGACTGGTCAACGACTTCATCGCCGACCCCGCGCTGGCCTACGCCGTCCCCGACACGGAAGACCTGTCGCTGTCCGAAGTCCCGCTGGAGGAGCGCCGTGGGATTCTGTTCGTGGGCAATTACCGCCACCCGCCCAACGTCCAAGCAGTCGAGTACCTGTGCAAGAGTGTGTTACCGCTCGTGCCCGAGGACGTGCTGGCGGAGCACCCCGTCTACATCATCGGCAACGGCATGAACGAGGTTGTCAGCGGCTACGGCCGCGACCTGCCGAACGTGACAATGGTGGGCTGGGTGCCGTCCGTCCTGCCCTACTTGCAGCGCGCGCGCATCTCGGTCATCCCGCTGCTCTACGGCGCCGGGACGAAAAGGAAGTTGATGCAGTCCGTCATGGTCGGGACGCCTAGCGTTTCGACCAGCATCGGCGTCGAGGGCCTGAATCTGGAAGACGGGTCGGACGTTCTCGTCGCCGACGACCCGGTGCGTTTCGCCGACCGCATCACCCAGCTAATCAGGGATGACGCCCTCTGGGAAAAACTCGTCCTCCACGGCCGGAGCAAGATCATGGCGATTCACGGGCGCGAGAGCGTTAAGGCGCGCTTCGACGCCGTCATCTCCGAGATCATGAACAAGCCGGTCAAGCGGCAGAGCGCCGTTGCCGTCTAGGGCCAAGAGAGCGCGCCGGACTGATGATTAACCCAAGCGTTCTGGACAGGAGCGAGAAGTACCGGGAGGAGTTCTTATTCGCCGAGCCCTTCCGCCATGTTGTGATAGACGACTTTCTTGAACCCGCCGAGGCCGAGCAGATGTTGCGGGACTTTCCCGCCTTCGATCAGACGAAGGCCCTCAACGAGATGGGCGAGGTTGGCAACAAAGCCGTCTTCGAGAACATCGCGGAACTCGGCCCCTTCTACCGGAGGCTCGCCGAGCACATCCAGTCGGAAGAGTTTCTGAACAAGCTCTCAGCGCTGACGGGCGTGGAAAGCTTGTTGAGCGACCCGACACTCTTCGGCGGCGGGACGCACGAAAACCTCCACGGGCAAGAGCTAGACCCGCACGTTGATTTTAATTACGACGAGAGGACTTGGGCGCACAGACGCCTGAACCTCCTGCTCTACCTCAATAAAGAGTGGGAGGACGAATGGGGCGGCTCCATCGAGCTTCACTCCGATCCGCGCCGGCCCGAGCAGAACCGCGTCAAGGTGGTCACGCCGCTCTTTAATCGCTGCCTCATCTTCGAGACGAACGAGCGCTCCTGGCACGGCTTCTCCGCCATCAGGCTGCCGCCGGATAAGCGGCACCTCTCAAGAAAATCTTTCTCGCTCTACTTCTACACCAGGGAGAGGCCGGCTGAAGAGGTCGCTCCGCCGCACACAACCTTCTACGTACATCGCCCACTGCCCGAGAGCGTCCGGCCGGGCCGGACGCTCTCGGACGAGGACTTCGAGACCATCAGGCAGCTCATCTATAAGAGAGACAGGTTCATCGAGTACTACCAGAAGAGGGAGCTGGAGCACGGACGGCTTTACAAGGATATGCTTCACAACTTGCAGGTCGCCAACGATACTCTGTTCCACATCCGCGTCTCCCGCTCGTGGCGGGTGTTCACGCCTTTGCGCAGGCTGAAACGCTTGCTTTATGGGGCGCGCGGGGGGCACTGACGTCGAGACGGGCGCTTCGGCCCGACCGCCGCCGAAACCCCGACAAGCGCCGTGCGAACCATACGGGCGCACGCTCAAGGGCTCTCTAGTTAGACTGTTCATCATGGCTTTCGACCTTACGGGCGTCCCGATCTTTTTCGAGGACTTCGACCCCGCGCAAACCTCGCTGTTCGACCCCGAACTTGACAAGGCGGCGAGCGCCTACGCGCTCGAAAGGGGTGTCATCCATGGGCTTTGCAACCTGAGCGCGACCGAGACGGACTTTTCAATCTCCTCAGACAACCTGCGCGAGGACGTAGTCTCCGAATCCACGCGATCAATCAACAGGCACAGGCAGGTCGTCTGCGCCCTCTCGCTGGCGGTCTTCAGTTGCCCGCACGCGTCGCTGGCCGAGTTCTGCGAGCACGTCAACCGCAACGCCCTGCGCGTCTACATCGCCGAGGCCAACTCGGCGCTCTTCCTCTTCCTCAAGCAGTACCTCAACTCCGACCTCCTCACCTACTCCGAATACTTCGGCGACGAGTACCGCTCGGGCGAAGTCGTCGCCGACGGCATCACGCATCAGGACTTACAGCAGACCTCTTTCGACGACGAGTCGTTCGACATCGTGATCACCTGCGAAGTCTTCGAGCACATCCCCGACGCGCTGAGAGCCGAGAGGGAGGTCGTGAGGATACTCAAGCCCGGCGGCGTCTACTGCTTTACGGTGCCATTCATCCCGCACGGCGAGAGAGACCTCGTGCTGGCCGAGCGCGGCCCGGACGGGGAGATACGACACTTCGCGGAGCCGCAGTATCACGGCGACCCCATCAGGCCGGAGGAGGGCATCCTCGTCTACAGGGTCTTCGCCTTCGACGACCTCAAGCGCCGCTTCGAGTCGCTCGGGTGCCGGTTCAGGACTTACAGGTTCTGGTCGAAGGCCCTCGGCATCCTCGGCGATAACGGATGGGTACACATCGTCAGGAAGAACTTGAAGGGCGGGAGCCGCGCCGGGGCGTCGCGCGTCGAGGCCCTCGGGCTGGAAGGGCTACGCGAGGAGGTCGCGGAGGCGCGCGCGCGGCTGGCGGAGTCAGAGCAGTGCGTCCGGCAGTTAGAGGACGCGCTCTCGGACGCGCAGGCGGAGTTGGCGCGGGAGCAGGTCGCGCTGCTCGGCGCGCGGCGGCAGTTGTCGAAGCGCGACGAGGTGTTGAGCTGGATGCAGACTTCCCGCTCGTGGCGTCTGGCCTCTTCGCTGCGCCGGGCGCAAAAGCTGGCGGGCCGGTGGCGGCCGCTTTCTCAGCAGCTCAGGCGGCGGCTCGGCCTCTCCGTGACGGACGACTTTCGCGGGGCGCTCGAATCCCCGGCGGAGGGCGCGCGGGTGTCGAAAGAGTTGAAGGTTGAGGGCTGGGTCTTTTCCGTCGGCGCGCCGGTGGCGCGCGTGGAGGCTTTTCTCGGCGGGGACTACTTCGGGACTGTGAGCTATGGAATCGAGAGGCCGGACGTGGCCGCCGCCCGGGGGCCGCAGACTCCTACGGCCTGCGGCTTCGCGGACCTGCTCCCTCTGGGCGGCGCGCCGCCCGGGCGCGAGACGTTAACAGTCAGGGTGTTCGACGAGAACGGGCATGAGCAGCTTTACGAGCGCACGGTCTTCGTCGAGTGAGGCGGCGCGGTCTTACGACTTGTTCCGCGTGACCTGAATCTTGTCAATCAGCCTCCGGTTGGAGCCTTGCTCGCCGTAGAGGCGGAACTCGTACGTCGAGCCGGTACCGATCCAGGGGGCTTCGACGGAGCCTTCCGAGCCCTGTGCGAACACGTTCTCCGGCTGGCCGTTCTCGGAGACGTAAACCTTCACCACGCCCAGGTCGCCCTTCGTCGTCCAGGTGATTTTGGTCTTGCCGGCGCCGGCGCCGGCGAGGACGGGGTTCGGGTCGGCCTTGATGCTGCCCTCGGCCGACTTCGGGGCGTTACCCGTGGATGCGCCCTGGCCGCCCGCGGCCGTGGCCTGTGGGCTCGCCGCGGTGTTCGCGGGGGGCTTATTGTCGTCATCGCCTTCGCCGCAGGCGGCGGATAGGACGGCGGCCAGAAGTAGAACGCCGCCGCACATGACTTTCGTCACGCGCCACGCGCCCGACCAACCGCTTCTGCTCTTCATGCTCTCGACTTTGAAGCCCGACATTCGCGTTCATCCCTTTCGGTAAGGTTAAAGGTTGTAAGTTGCGCTGATTTAGTTAACACATTTTTTGGGGCTCAGCAAGCGAGCTTCTCGCCCACGGCGGACAACGACAGCGAGGCGACGCGCCCCTTCCAGCCCCCGCGCAGTCTGATCGAGGCGAAGATGTTGAAAAGGGTGTGGGTCGGCTCGTACCCCGCGCCGCTCCCGCACACGCGGCAAGCCGTGGATGTGTCCGTCGTCATCTTAAACGGCGTCCGTGTGCCTTCTGATTCTACTCAGCATGTAGGCGGGGCGTGCGCGCACCTCGTTGTAGATGCGCGCGACGTAGACGCCTATGATTCCCGAGAAAGCGAGGGTGACGGAGTTGAGCATCAGCGTCACGCTGATACTTGAAGCCCAGCCGGGCGGCGCCTCCTTCCCGAGCATGTGCCAGCCGATGATAAAGAGCAGGTAGACCGCGCTGAGGACGATGGCGCTGCCGCCGAGCGCCAGCCCGAGGTGGAGCGGCAGGCTTGAGAAATCGAACAGCGCGCGTGTGAAAAGATTCAACAACTGCTTCCAGCCGTACTGCGAGGTGCCGGCCGCCCGCTCGGCCGCCGCGTAAGGGATGACGCACTGCCGGAAACCTATCCAGGGCGTAAGCCCGCGGTAGAGGCGCCCGCTCTCCGGCAGCGAGCGAATGGCGTCCAGCGCCTCGCGATCCATGAGCCGGTAGTCGGACGCGTTCGGGATGATGCTGACCTGCGCCACGCGGGCGATGAAGCTGTAGGCGATGTCGGTCGTGACGCTCCGCCGGCGCGAGAGCCCCACGGTTTGGAGCTTACGCGTGTGAACGATGTCGTAGCCCTGTCGCCACGCGGCGACCAAGTCCGCGATGAGCCGCGGCGGGTGTTGGAGGTCGCCGTCCATGCTGACGGCCACGTCCGCGTTGGCGTGGTCGAGCCCCGCCGTGAGCGCGGCCTGGTGTCCGAAGTTACGCGAGAGGAGGATGTAGGACACGCGTTTGTCTCTGCGGAAAAGCGTTTCGAGGATGGCGGCCGTGCCGTCCCTGCTCCCGTCGTTGACGAAGAGGATGCTCCAGTCGAGCCGCAGCCCGTCGAGAGCCGCCTTCAGCTCGTCGTACGTCCTCTGCAACACCTGCTCCTCGTTGTAGACGGGGATCACCACGCAGAGCTTCGGGGAGTGGTTGTCCCTGGGCTCAAGCGGGAAAGGGAGCGGAAGAATCGGCTCAATCTGATGAGTTGTCGTCATCGCCGTACGAGTGGCGCCCGCTCCCGCTCCGGCCCGCACGCCGCGTGCGGAGCCTGCGGTAGACGACGGCGCAGAGCGGGAATAGGATCAGCAACAGCCAGGTCGCCCGCTGTACCCAGAGCAGCCTGATGAAAAGCGTCGGGTGGTATTCAAGCTCGACCAGATTGGCCCCCCGCTCAAGCCGGAGTCCAATCTGATTCAGGTTCACTTTCAGCGGCCTCACAGTCCGCCCGTTGATCCTCGCCTTCCAGTCGCGGCTGTAATACTCGTTGAAGACGAAGAGGGCGCGCCCTTCCGTGTTGACGCTCAGGCGGAGCGAGTTGACGGTCGCGCCCTCTTCCCTGAGGACGTACTGCGGCGGAGACGGCTGGCCGGCCAGCCAGTTCCCAACCTCGTTCAGGTCTTTGGACTCCAGCATCGCGCTCGCGGCGTAGTCGTAGTCCTCCCTAACCTTATTAAAAAAATCGCCGGAGCCGTCGAAGGCCCCCGCGACGCCGCTGACGACGAAATATCTGGGGAGTGCCCGCTCGGCCACGTAGAGCTTATAGCCGTTAATTTCGCTCTGCAAACGGTAGTCACTCGGCGGCGGCGGGTCGCACGTCCGGCAGAGGTAGTATCTGGCACCGAGCAGCGGGTAGTAATGCTCCAGGTCGAACCGTTGGAAGACTTCGTTGAACTGCCGGAAGGGCAGCGGGTTCATGTACGCCTGATAGCTGCGCAGGTCGTAATAGCTGGCGTTCATCGACCAGTACGACGGGTTGAGCTTGTCGTCGGCGAAGATGATCCGGTAGTCTCGCACGCCCGGCAGCCCGGCCAGCGACGCCAGCGTGTTGTGCGAGACGAGGTTCGCGCGGCTGAAGTAGTCGCCGTCCTGCAACCTCGGAACCTCATGCGAGTATTGCAGCGTTGAGTAGACGACGGAGAGTGCCGCCAGCGCCGCGACGACCTTCTTCCCCCGGCCACCGACAAAGCTAAGCAGCAGGAGCATGCCGACCGTCACCCCGAACGCGGCGAGCAGCCGCGGCTTCGAGATGACGCCCATGTAAGTCAGGTCGGCGCGCAGGGCGAGAAAAAGCAGCACCCCGAAGACGGCCGCCGCGGAGAGGTGGCTCCAACCCAACACCGACTTATAGCCGGCGCTCAGCTTTTCGACAACGTGGCTGAAGCCGAAGGCCGCGAGGACGGACGCGCTGAAGACGAAGAGGAAGAGGTGGCGCGGGGGCTCACGGATTTTGTTGATGAACGGCAGGCGATGGTTGAGCTGCGCGAAACCCAGGTGCTCGCCGGTCGCCGAGAGCAGCGCGTAGAGGGCTATCAGGAGCAGCGGGATGACGACCCAGTTGGCCCGCGCCTTGAAGACGGCGAACAGCGCCAGCAGCGCCGCGCCGAGCCCGATGAAAGAGCTGCCGAGCGGGACGGGCACCTGTAGCGGGAACAGCGTCGCGGCCAACTGCGCGGGCTCTAACTGCCCGACCAGAAATCCCTCGAAAGGAATGGGGGCGTCGCCGTAGACCGGCGGGAAATCGCCGATGAAGCGGATCGAGGTCGAGGAGCTGATGTAGGCTGGGAGGACGGCCGGCGCGGCGATGGAGAAGGTCAGCAACGCCATGACGGCCATGGCGCCGGTCGACTTCAGCAGCGCCCCCGCGTCGCGATTTATCACGCGGCGGACGAGGTTGGACAGGTACAGTACCGCTACGATGAAGAGCGCGTGGATGAAGGGCTGGGCGGGCGACGCGAGAATCAGCAGGCCGAAGGAGGCCGCGCCGAGCAGCACCCATTTCACGACCTGTTCGTTGTCGAGTACGCGGACGACCGCGGCGATGACCAGAGGGAACCAGCAGTAGGCCGCGATGGTGTTAATCCAGATCGAATAGACGAACGTGTTCGGGCTGAAGGCCAGAAGCGCCGCGCCCATAATCGCGGCGAGCGGGCCGAGCCGCAAGACCCTCAGAAGAACGTAGGTGTTGACGTAGAGGACGAGGATGTGAAAGACCGTCAAGTAGTGTATCTGAATCAGCGCGCTGAGGGGGTCGCCATACAGCCCGGCCTGAAAAAAGTAGAAAGGATAAGTGACGGAGAACTGCGGCGTGTTGTAGAGCGGCAGCCCGGCCATCAGCGTGTTCATCCAGTATGGGTACTCGCCGCGGCCGAAGCTCCTCGCGATGTGGCTGAAGAGCGGGTGGATGAGGTACGTGTTGTCCTGAAAGGTGGAGATGTTTCTACAGCCGGCCAGAGACATCCGGAGGGCGAAGAAGGCGAGGCCGCTCATCGCCAGCGGCGTGAGGACGAAATCTTGAAGTACTGAAACGTGCTTGGAAAGGGCGACGCGTGCGGTTGAAACCATCGTTGGTCATGGCCCTTCGGCGGCATCGGGCAAGCCCCGAACACATTTCTCGGTCTGGTATGAGCCGCGGGAAGCGCCCGGCGGCGTGAATACCGCGCCCGCCCGACGCATTTAAGAACACCCGCCAGACTGCTCGTGAGACGCTATCTGTCGGCGGACGCACGGGATTCTATCTTCGCGTTCCCCCAAAGTCCACCCTTTCACACGCCGTGAGGAGGCTTGAGAGTCGGGGCAGTCAGGCAAAGTGGATAAATCTTGAATTCGGGTCGTCCTTCTCCGGCGGGGGTTGCGTCGGCGAAAGCGTGGGGGCTTTAAAAGCACGTCCGGGCTCCCTCCGCGGTCAGGCTCCTTTGCCCTCGGAAAAGTCTGTAGTCCAGTCGAGTAAAGGTCTGACTACCCCCGCGATGGCGCCGACGTACTTCCCGCGGGCCGAGTCGCTGTTCTGGTAATCCACGACCTGAAACGTCACGGCGTGCGGCGCGTTCGCGTGGAGAACGGTCGCGGGGGTGTGCGAGACGATGGAGGCGTAGACGATCATGTTTCCTTCTGAGAGGAAGTTGCCCGGAATCCAGACCGTACTCACGTAATGCCCCTTCGGGCGCGGCTGCTGGAGCCAGTCAGGCGTCACGTCGTGAGAGGCAAAAAGGTGCACGCCGCCCTCGTTGTAGAGGTCAACCTTCGGCGCGAGGACGTGGCCCGGCTGGAGCACTTCGTAGCTGAGTTCGACGCCGACCTGATGGCGTATGTCGGCGGACTCGGTGGTCGCGCCCGCGCGGTCGCGCACGCGCGCCCTGCGCATGCGGACGACTTCGTTGCCGGGGGCGTGTGCGTCGTCCCACTCGCGCGTCGCCTTCAACTGCCAGTTGGCGCCCAGATAGCTGTTCACGACCTCGTGCGCCGGCCCGTCGTTGACCATGCGCCCCTTCTCCAGAAGGATGACGCGCTGACACAGACGCGTCACGGCCGGCATGCTGTGCGAGACGAAAAGAATCGTCCTGCCCTGGCTCCTGATCTCGTGCATCTTGTCGAGGCACTTCTGCTGGAAGGAGACGTCGCCGACGGCCAGCACCTCGTCCATGACCAGCACTTCAGTTTCGAGGTGCGCCGCCACCGCGAAGGCCAGCCGCAGATACATCCCGCTCGAATACCACTTGACCGGCGTGTCGATGAACTGCTCGATGCCGGAAAATTCGACGACCTCATCAAACCTGCGCGCGACCTCGGCGCGGCTGATGCCGAGGATGGCGCCGCTTAGGTAGATATTTTCGCGCCCGGTCAGGTCGGGGTGGAACCCGGTTCCGATCTCAAGGAGGCTGCCCATCTTCCCATAGACTTCCGTCCGCCCCTTTGTCGGGACGGTTATCCGAGAGAGGATTTTCAGCAGCGTCGATTTGCCCGCGCCGTTGTGTCCGATGAGTCCGACCACCTCGCCCGGCTGCACCTCGAAATCGACGTCCTTCAGCGCCCAGACGGTCTCGCCGGGCACCCTCCTGTGACCGCGCAGACGCCTGAACGGCGTGACCAGCGCGACCGCGAACATCTCGCGGAAGGTCGCGTAACCGGCGTCGAGGCCGCCGATGCGATAGCACTTGCTTAAATCCTTGACTCTAATTGCGGGGCCCATCTTCCCTCTTCAGATCAGGTCGGCGAAAGTCTTCTCGATCCGCCGGAAAGTGTAAATCGCGATGAGGAGCACCACGGTGGTGATGGAAATAGAAATCATGAGCGCCTGCTTGTCGGGGGCGCGGCCCATCAGCGACGCGCGGATGCCTTCGACGATGCCCGTCAGAGGGTTGACGTGAATAAGCCATCGCCACTTGTGAGGCACGACCACGACGGGGTAGATGATGGGCGTCAGGAACATCCAAATCTGTAGCACGAAGGGGAGGGCGTGTCGTATGTCCCTGTACTTGACGATGAGGGCCGCCAGCCACACCCCGACGCCGAGCGTGAGGAAGATGGTCAGGAGAAGCAGCAGCGGGGTGATGAGGACGCTCCATCCCATGCTGAGTTTGTAGTAGAAGGCCAAACCCAGAAGTATGAGCGAGGCGATCAGGAGGTCAACCAGACCCGCGGCCGTGGCCGCTATCGGGATGAGGATTCTCGGAAAGTAGACTTTGGTAATCAGGTTGGAGCTGTTGACCAGACTCATGCTGCTGTTGACGACGCCGCTGGCGAAGAACGTCCACGGCAGGAGTCCCGCGTAGTAGAAGACGAGTTGCGGCATCCCTTCGGTCGGCACGCCGATGAGGATGCCGAAGAAGACCGCGAAGACGAGCATCATGAAGAGCGGCTGGATGATGGCCCACGCCGCTCCCATCGCGGTCTGCTTGTAGCGCACCTTGATGTCGCGCCATGTGAGAAAGTAAAGCAGCTCGCGGTAGGCCCAAATCTCCTTGAGGCTGAAAGAGGCCAACGACAAGCCGGCCTCGTTAATCGACACCGTCTTCTCGGCTCTGTTCGACAGCATACAATCCGGTATCCCTCTTGCCAACGGGTTCCGAGATTCTATAGGTGAATTCGCCGAAGTCCAAAAGCTGACGTCTCGAAGAGATAGCCCGGCCCACCTCCTGCCGCCGTCAGCCCGACGTGTTTAGACCGGGCAAAAATTACTGCCCTGAACAGGATTCCGTGTAAGTGAGTTCGGGCCGAGACCGCCCACCGAGACTCGCTCCACGGCTCAACGATGTTCCTCGCGTCACTCTAAATTCAGCGGTCGAACTTCAGGCCGACGTGCTTGCCAGTTACGTCTTCGGCTCTCTCCTCGACGCCCAGTACTCAACGCTGCCTCAAGAGAAGAAGGTGCAACAAGTGATGCATGAGTCGAGCGGCGCGATGATGGTCGTAACCGAACTCGGCGACCCCTTCTTTAACGACGCGAAACATCACGGCGACCACACCGAAGCCTGATACGTTCAGGATGGTTTTCCCCTCCAACGAGAGCTATACAACCATCGGATTCCGTTGCGTCGTCCGGGCGCCATGACGGATGTAAGGGCGGTGACCTCTCTAGATGTGTAGTCCAGTAGATAAGAAACAGGCGGCGCGCCCCGGTTGTGACTGAGACGCGCCGCCTACTGTTTTTCTACCGACTACTGAATACCGTCTACTGCTCTCTTACTTCTTCGGGATGCGCAGCTTCTGACCCGGTTTGATTAAGTCCGGGTCGTCGCCGATCACGTCCCTGTTGGCCTCGTGTATGTCGCGCCAGGCCACGCCGTGGTGCTGGCCGATCTTCGAGAGCGAGTCGCCCGACTTGACGGTGTAGGTCGCGCCTTCGGCCTCGCCCCAGCCGGCATCGCCGCCGCCGCCGACCTCAAGGTTCAGGACGAGGTCGCCCGAGCGCATCTCCGGGTCGATGCGGCCGTACTCGTCCCAGACCTTCTTCTTGGCCTCTTCGCTCGGCACGGTGCCCGTGACGTGGAGCACCTCGCCCTCTTCGTTGACTTGCAGGTTGGAGACGCCGCTCTGGTTGGCGAGGTCTATGAGCGATTGATACTTCTCTCTGACAGCCATCGTCCCCCTCCTATTTCTTATCGTTCATCTGGTTCATGACGCGTTTGGCGCCCGACTCGTTGGCGGCCTTCATCGCGTCCGGCCACTTCGCCTTAGCCACGTCGCCCTTGAGCGTGACGACTCCGGCGTCGACCTCGACGGTCACGCCGCTCACCCCGGCCTTCGCCAGCGCGGCCTCGGTCTTGTTCTTGATGGCCGTGTCCTCGGACGCCGTGACCGGCGTCGCCGTCGCCGTCGGCGTGGCGACGGTCACGGCGTTGGCGTTGCGACCGCCGTTTGTGTTGTTGGCGTTGTTTGCGTTGTCGTCCTTGCCGCCGCACGCCGCCGCGCCGAGCGCGAGCGCCAGTGTGAGGGCGGACGCGCCGCCCGCAGACCAAATCTTCATAGGGTAGACTCCTTTTCTCTTCCGAATCTCCGCTGGTTATACAGGCGAGGCGTGGCGAGAGTGTCCGCTGCCGTTCAATAATTTGTCAATCCGCCGCCGCCGGGGGTAGAATCCGCGCCAAATCGACCGCGCGGGCGTTCCCCGATGCCGCAGCGACTTTCCGCCTAACATTGTCACCGAGGAGACTAAACATGCCCCGCCTCCCGAAATCCACGGCCTGTGCGGCCGCGCTCCTCTGCGCGGCGCTGCTCGCGCAGCCTTTCGAGACTTCATTCGCGCGCCGAGCCGACCCAGCGCCCGAGGCTCCGCGCAACGACGCACACAACGACGCGCGCGCGAACGCGGTGCCGAACTTCGGCCGCCTGCCCGTCACCTTCGAGGCCAACCGCGGGCA
>JBEVKV010000341.1:0-16706 GCA_040509515.1 Pyrinomonadaceae bacterium
TCATTCGTCTCGCGGCTTAAGCGCCGGCGGATTTGGTCTGCTCCTGAAGGCGCTTCTTCTCCTCTTCCATCTGCGCGCCGAGTTCGTTGATCTCGTCCTCGCTCAAGACTTGGCGGGCCTTCTGGAACATCTCGCCCTCCTCCTCCTCGACGTGGTGCTCGACGTTCTCCTGCAAGACCTTGAGCTTGGCCGTCCACTGCTCGGTGTCGACCGGCAACGTCTCAAGCTCCTTGAGGAGCAGCTTGATGACGTGGTGCTCCTCGAAGCCTTCGAGCACGATCTCACGCGTCTCGGCGGCCTGCTTGATGGCCGGGTAGAAGATCGTCTCCTCGACGCGCGCGTGGATGTCCAACTCACCTTTGAGCCGCGCGAACAGCTCTGTGCGCGTCTTCTCGGCGCGCTCGGTCGTCGGCTCTAGCTGCTGGAATATCCCCGACACCTTCTGGTGGTCTTCTTTCAACAGTTGAAAAGCGTTCATCTGTCCTCCTCCTGTCCGTGGTTCTGCCACACCCTTTGAACTATAACCGTACGTGAATAAACCTCGACGCGGGTAGACACTCAATCCCGGTGCCAAGAGGTCTTGTAGTAAACTCGGCACACCGAAAGACGATGGCGACCGAGAAGGAAATCACGGCGGACACGGCGTCGGCGCGCGGCGAGGCGGCGGAGCAGTCGGCGGCCGTCCAGCCGACGCACTATCATTCGCGCATGGAGACGGAGGAGCCCGCGCGCGACGACGCGCCGGGCGCGACCGCTACGCCCGCCGAGGACGCGGCCGTGCCTCTGCGCGTGCGCGCGCAGCCGCCCGAGGAGTTTACGGGCGGCGGGTTCGAGGGCGCGTCCGAAGTCTCGGGGGGACTGGCGGCCGTCTGGTCTGCGACCAAACACATCGCGCGCGAGGTCGGCGTCGTGCGCGGCGCGCGCACGCTCCTGAAGGTCAACCAGAAGGACGGGTTCGACTGCCCCGGCTGCGCGTGGCCCGACCCTGACGGCAAGCGTTCGCACGCCGAGTTCTGCGAGAACGGCGCGAAGGCCGTCGCCGAGGAGGCGACGACCCGGCGCGTTGGCCCCGAGTTCTTCCGCGAATGGTCAATCGCAGACCTCTCGCGCAAGTCCGACTTCTGGCTCGGCAAGCAGGGCCGGCTCACGCACCCGGTCGTGCTGCGCGCGGGCGCGACGCACTACGAGCCGATTGAGTGGGGCGAGGCTTTCAAGCTCGTCGCCGCGGAGTTGAACGCGCTCGCGTCGCCCGACGAGGCGGCCTTCTACACGTCGGGTCGTACGTCGAACGAGGCGGCGTTCCTCTACCAACTCTTTGTCCGCCAGTTCGGCACCAACAATTTGCCCGACTGCTCGAACATGTGCCACGAGTCTTCGGGGCGCGCGCTCACAGAGACCATCGGCGTCGGCAAAGGCACGGTCACGCTTCAGGACTTCGACCTCGCCGACTGCATCTTCGTCATCGGCCAGAACCCGGGGACGAACCACCCGCGCATGCTCTCGACGCTGCGCGCCGCGAAGAAGCGCGGCTGCCGCATCGTCCACGTCAACCCGCTCCCCGAAGCGGGCTTGGCGCGTTTCAAACACCCGCAGCACCCGGGAGATTTGCTCGGCGGCGGCACGGAGCTTTCCGACCTCTTCCTGCAAGTCCGCGTCAACGGCGACGTGGCGCTGCTCAAGGGTCTGATGAAAGAGGTGCTCGAAGAGGAGAAGCGTCGGCCCGGCGAAGTGCTCGACCGCAAGTTCGTCGAAGAGAAGACGCACGGCTTCGGAGAGTTCGCGCGCGCGCTCGAAGACGCAAACTGGGACGAGCTTGTCGAGCAGAGCGGCGTCGCGCGTGAGCGGATGCGCGAGGCGGCCGAGATTTACGTCCGGTCGGAGCGCACCATCGTCTGCTGGGCGATGGGGCTGACGCAGCACAAGAACGCGGTCGCCAACATACAGGAGATCGTCAATCTCCTTCTGCTGCGCGGCAACCTCGGCCGCCCCGGCGCGGGCGCGTGCCCCGTGCGCGGCCACTCGAACGTGCAGGGCGACCGCACGATGGGCATCTGGGAGCGCCCGGCCGACACCTTCCTCGACGCGCTGGCGCGCGAGTTCGACTTCGAGCCGCCGCGCCGCCACGGCCTCGACACCGTCGAGACGATCAAGGCGATGCACGGGCGCGAGGTGAAAGTCTTCTTCGCGCTCGGCGGCAACTTCCTCTCGGCCACGCCCGACACCGAGTTCACGGCGCGCGCGCTGTCGCGCTGCCGTCTGACCGCGCACGTCTCGACCAAGCTCAACCGCTCGCACCTCGTCACGGGCGAGCAGGCGCTCATCCTGCCCTGCCTCGGCCGCACAGAGCGCGACGTGCAAAGCTCGGGCGAGCAGTTCGTCAGCGTCGAGAACTCGATGGGCGTCGTCCACTCCTCGCGCGGGAGCCTGGAGCCCGCGTCGGAACACCTTTTGAGCGAGCCTGTCATAGTCGCCCGGCTCGCGCGCGAGACTCTGGGCGCGAGGAGCGCGTTGGATTGGGATTGGCTGGCCGGGGACTACGACCGCGTGCGTGATTTGATCGAGCGCGTCATCCCGGGGTTTGAAGATTACAACAGAAGAGTGAGGGAGCCGGGCGGCTTCTACCTGCCGAACCTCGCGCGCGAGGGCGTGTTCAAGACTTCGACGGGGCGCGCAAACTTCACCGTCCACGAACTGCCGCGCATCGACCTCGCGCCCGGCCAACTGCTCCTGATGACCGTGCGCAGCCACGACCAGTTCAACACGACCATCTACGGGCTCGACGACCGCTACCGCGGCGTCTACAACGAGCGCCGCGTCGTCTTCCTCAACCCGGAGGACGTGAAGGAGCAGAATCTTTCGGCCGGACAGGTCGTCGACCTCTTCAGCCACTTCGAGGGCGAGACGCGCACGGCGCGCCGCTTCCTCGTCGTGCCCTACCCCGTCCCGCGCCGCTCGGCCGCCGCGTACTTCCCCGAGGCCAACGTGCTCGTCCCCGTCCGAAGCGTCGCCGACAAGAGCAACACGCCCGCCTCCAAGTCAATCGTCATCACCGTCCGCCCCTCCGCCGCGCCGCTCAAGTTCGACTACGACGAACTTCAAGGGGAAGGGGGAAAGGGGAAGGGGTAAAGGTTGATAGCCCTTCCCCTTCCCCTTTCCCCTCTCATCAGGGCGCTTCGTAGACGGTCTCGTTCTTGTTGCCCTTGCCGAGCGCAGCGCCGATGCCAGCGCCGATGCCAGCGCCGAGCGCGCCGGGGGCGTAGACGATGGCGGCGTTAAAGTCGTCCTGCGCGTAAGCCCAGCCGCCGAGCGCCAGCCCCGCGCCGCCGCCGATGACCGCGCCGAGCAGCGCCGCTTTGCCGCGCGACTTGCCGCGGTTGAGCTGGACGACCTTGATGCTCTCGCGCCGGAGCGAGACCTTGCGGCCGTTGTCCTCCACGTAGTTCAGCAGAAGGTCGCTCACAGAGTCGAAGCGTCCCGTCAGGCGGTCGCCGTCCTTCGTGCGGATGACGAGGCGCTGACCGGCCGAGAGCGTCTGGAGCGCCGACCAGTCGTCGAGCGCCCGCGGCGTCGCGGCGAAGGCGGGCGCGGCTTGTGTGAAGGTGAGGAGGAGTGCGAATCCGAGTGCGAAGAATCTGTTTCTCATGATAGCCTTTCTTGCTTAACGTCTTTTGATGACGGGGCGGAGGGCGCCCGCGTCCCGCTTAGTGCAACGCGCGTTCCGCTCCGGGAGTGCGGAGAGACGCGGGTTGCGGGCGGCGCGGCGCGAGATGCGGCGCAGTAAAGTTCCGACACCTGCTGCGCGCGCCCCCGGGGCGTTCGGGGAGATTTTTTGGGGAGATTTTAAGGAGAGCGGAGGAGACTGAGGTGGCGTTGATTGGTGCGAACGAGTTGAAGCGGCGGATGATGGTCAAGGTGGACGGCGAGCCCTACGCGGTCGTGGAAGTGACGTTCGCGTCGCCGTCGGCGCGCGGCGCGTCGACGATGGTGAGGACGCGTCTGCGCCACCTGCTGACGGGCGCGGTGCAGGAGAAGAGCTTCAAGACGAGCGAGAAGTTTGAGGAGCCCGACGTGGCCTACGCCGGGGCCTCCTTCATGTACGCCGACGCGGACGGCTTTCACTTCATGGACGAGGAGAGCTACGAGCAGTTCCAACTCCCGGCCGAGCAGGTCGGCGACGACCGCGGCTACCTGACCGACGGGCTGGTCGTGCAGGTCTTGAAGTACAACGGCGAGGCGGTCGCGCTCGAACTCCCGCAGTTCGTCGAACTCACGGTCGCCGAGACCGAGCCCGCCATCAAAGGCGACACGGCCGCCGGGCGCGACCTCAAGCCCGCCACGCTCCAGACCGGCCTACAGGTGCGCGTCCCGCTCTTCATCAAAGAGGGCGAGCGCGTCCGCGTCAACACGCAGACCGGCGAGGTCTCGGGTCGCGCCTGAGCCGGCGGCGGCGGCCGTGCATCCTTTGGCGCGGCGGCTTCATCAATGTCTGGTTCTGGTGTAATCTGGCGGCCAAAGTCCGACAATCGAAAGCAGCAATCTTGAGGGAAGGGGAGCAGAGGATGAAGTTCAAAATTCTTTCGGCGTGCGCGCTCGTCTGCGCGCTGGCGCTCGGGGTCGCGGCGCAGGAGGCGGCCAAGCAGGCCGAGGTCAAAGTCTCGGGCGGCGAGCGCGACGCGGCGGCGAAGATCGAGAAGGCCGCCGGCGTCGAGGCCAAACTTCAGGCCGCCGCCGCCTTCGTCAAGAAGTACCCGCAAAGCTCGCTGCGCAAGCAGGTCGCCGAGTCGCTCGCGCGCGAGGTCGCCGCGACGACCGACCCGCAGACCTCGCTCTCGCTCGCGCAGACCTACGCCGACATCTTCAACCTCCCCGAGGAGAAGAAGCACGTCAGCGCCACGCTCCTCAACGGCTACATCAACACGGGGCAGGTTGAGGAGGCGATGAAGGAGGGCACCGACTGGCTCGCGCAGCACCCGGACGACATCGCGACGATGCAGAACCTGACTATCCTCGCCTCGGGGCAGGCCATCAAGGGCAACGCCGCCTACTCGGCGCGCGGCCGGCAGTACGGCGCGAAGGCCATCGAGATGCTCGAAGCCGACAAGATGCCCGCCGGCTTCGACGCCGCGAAGTGGCCCGACTTCAAGAAGACGGCGCTCGCCTCGCTCTACCGCGAGACGGGCGTGCTCGCCTACAAGGCGGGCGACAAGACGGCCGCGCTCCCGCTGCTTGAGAAGGCGGGCGCGCTCAACTCGCCCGACCCGGGCGTCTACTTCCTGCTGAGCGAGCTGAACAACGACGTGTACGAGCTGCGCGCGAAGGAGTACCAGATCGCCGCGGCCGGCGACCGCCCGGCCGCGCTCAAGCGCGTCGAGGAGCAGCTCGACAAGGTCATCGAATCGTACGCGCGCGCCATCGCCGTCACCGACGGCAACGCGCAGTACCAGCAGGCCAACGCGGCCTTCCGCCAAGACCTCGAACGCTACTACAAGTTCCGCCACAAAAACTCGACCGACGGCCTCCAACAGCTCATCGACAAGTACAAGAAGCCTGCGCAGTAAGACCGGCGTCAGGGGTAAAGGGGAAGGGGGAAGGGGCGACGAAAGTTTTCCCTTCCCCCTTCCTCTTTACCCTTTACCCTGCTTCTCCCCCCGCGCTATACTCCGCCTCACTTCACGCATCAGCCCCCGAAGTCGTTAATCGAACAAACCTCGCCGCGCGGCGACGCGGACGCCGACGCCGCCATTCTTGATGGATACTCCAAGGAGGTAAGTCCCACCATGTTGCGCAGACTGCCTAAGGGAAAGGCCGCCGCCTTCCTGTTAACCCTCGTCACGCTCCTCGCCCCCGCCGCCGCGCTCGGAGCAGACTTCAAGCGCGAGGTCGTCTACCAGATCATCACCGACCGCTTCTTCGACGGCTCGACCGCCAACAACAACCCGCCGCAGTCGTCAGGGCTCTACGACTCGACGAAGACGAACTGGCGCGCCTACTGGGGCGGCGACCTCGCCGGCATCCAGCAGAAGATGTCCTACCTCGCGGGCTTGGGCGTCACCGCCATCTGGATTTCGCCGCCCGTCGATAACCTGAACACCAATATTCCCGACGGAGGCGGCAACCCGACGGCCTCTTATCACGGCTATCAGGGGCGCGACTTCAAGCGCGTCGAGGAGCACTCGGGCGACTCCGCGAACGGTTGGACGGCCTTCGACAACCTCGTCACGGCCGCGCACGCCAACGGCATCAAGGTCATCGTGGACTTCGCGCCCAACCACACGACGCAGGACAACGCGGGCGAGTTCGGGGCCTTCTACGACAACGGCACCTTCGTCGGCAATTACACCAGCGACACCAACGGCTACTTCCACCACAACGGCAACATCTCGAACTGGGACGACCGTTATCAGGTTCAGTACTACACGCTCTTCAACCTCGCCGACCTCAACCAGGAGCACGCCACCGTCGACGCCTACATGAAGGCTTCCGCCAAGCTCTTTCAGGATCACGGCGTGGACGGCTTCCGCGTCGACGCCATCAAGCACATCACATGGGGCTGGCAGTACTCGCTGGCCAACTCCATCTACACCTACAAGGACAGCTTTCTCTTCGGCGAGTGGTATCAGACGGGGACGAGCGACCCGCTCTACCGCGATTCGTACAAGTACGCCAACAAGAGCGGCATCTCGATGCTCGACTTCCCGCTCAACACGGCCATCAGAAACGTCTTCGGCTCGAACGCCAACTTCTCCGAGATAGAGAACGTCCTCGTCGCCGAGGCGGCCAACTTCACTTGGGACGAAGACCTCGTCACCTTCATCGACAACCACGACATGACGCGCTTCCCCACCGTCAACAGCAGTCAGGCGCGGCTCCATCAGGCGCTCGCCTTCATCCTCACGCAGCGCGGCATCCCCTGCATCTACTACGGCACCGAGCAGTACCTCGTGGACAACACCTCGGGCGGCGGCGACCCCTACAACCGCCCGATGATGAACTCCTTCTCGACCTCGACGACCGCCTACACCTTGACGAACCGGCTCTCGACCCTGCGGCGCAACAACACGGCCGTCCCCTACGGGTCGCACCAGCAGCGCTGGGTCAATAACGACGTGTACATCTACGAGCGGAAGTTCTACGGCAACACCGTCCTCGTCGCCATCAACAAGGGCGGGACGGCGGCGAACATCACGGGGCTCAACACCGCGCTGCCCGTCGGCACCTACAACGACTACCTGACGGGCCTGCTCTCGGGCGTCAACATCAACGTCACGACGGGGTCGGGCGGCAACAACCCCGTGGCGGCCTTCTCGCTCCCCGCCAACTCGGTCGCCGTCTGGCAGGCGACCGAGACGGGCGGCTTCCCGCAGATCGGCTCGGCCGGCCCGACCGTCGGGCAGCCCGGCGTCAAGGTGACCATCGCCGGCAAGAACTTCGGGACGACGCAGGGGACTGTGAAGTTCGGGACGACGACCGCGACGATCAACTCGTGGTCTTCGACGAAGATCGTCGCCACGGTGCCGGCGGTGACGAACGGCAACTATCAGGTGACGGTGACCAACTCGTCGAGTCAGGTCTCGAACGGCATCCAGTTCACGGTGCTCGCGGCGAAGCTCATCCCGGTCACCTTCACGGTCTTTAACGCCTCGCCGACCGTGACGGGCGACTACATCTTCCTGACGGGCAACACCGTCGAGCTGAGCAACTGGGCGACGACGTGGGACGCGGCCGTCGGCCCGATGCTCGCGCCCAACTACCCGAACTGGTTCATCAACGCCAGCGTCCCCGCCGGCCAGACCATCCAGTTCAAGTTCATCAAGATCGCGGCGGGCGGCGCGGTCACATGGGAGGCCGGAGCCAACCACAGCTACACCGTCCCGACCAGCGGCACGGGCTTCGTCAACGTCAACTGGCAGTACTGAAAGGCGATGTTAAAGACTTTCTCGCGCCGGGCGCTCGCCTTCGGCCTCGTGCTTCACCTCGCCGCCGCGTGCGCGTCCGGCGCGCGGCAGGCGGGCGTGAAGTCGGAAGCGAAGCCGCAGGACAAGCCGAAGGCGGCCGCTCCGGCGCTGAGGGAGTACGTCGGGCGTTACGAGCTTGAGGTGGGGCTGATTCCGGTCTCGACGCTCGACGTGACGCTCGAAGGCGGCGAGCTGTGGGTGAAGCCCTCGCAGGCGAAGAAGCGCCGCCTGACGCGCGCGCGCAAGGCCGCCTTCACCGACGAGCTTGAGGGCAAGCCCGTCAGCTTCGGCCGCGACGACGAGGGGCGCGTCACGTCGCTCACCTTCTTCTACGAGGGCGAGCCCTACACGGCGCGCCGCGTCGAGCTTCCCCCGCCGAGCCTGAAGGGGAACACGACCTTCCGGCTCAAGGGCTACCCCGACGCCACGGTCGTCGTCCTCACGGGCACCTTTAACAACTGGCACCAGTCGCAGCTCCGCTTCGGCCGCGAGGGCGACGAGTGGGTCTGCCGCGTCGACCTCGACCCCGGCGTCTACCGCTACAAGTTCGTCGTCGACGGCGACTGGCTCCTCGACCCCTCCAACCCCGACACCGCCGAGGACGAGGCCGGCAACGTCAACAACGTCCTCGAAGTCAAACCGACGCGCTGAGTCCCGCCGAAACCTCGGCCCGCGCCCGCCCTCCGCGTTTGAGATTCACAAACGTCTGTCGTAGTGTGTACCTCTCAAACCCATAGACATTCTGAAAGAGGATTTCACACGTCGCAATGAGCACACAGCCAAATAAAATCATCTACTCGATGGTCGGCGTCAGCCGCCACTACGACAAGCGCGCCGTCCTGAAGGACATCTACCTCTCTTACTTTTACGGCGCGAAGATCGGCGTCATCGGCTTAAACGGGTCGGGCAAGTCCACGCTCCTGCGCGTCATCGCGGGCGCCGACAAGGGCTACACCGGCGAGACCGTGCTCTCGCCCGGCTACACCATCGGCTACCTCGAACAGGAGCCGCAGCTCGACGAGTCGAAGACCGTCCGCGAGACCATCGAGATGGCCGTCGCCGAGACGGTGGGCCTGCTCAAAGAGTTCGACGAGATCAACGCCCGGTTCGGCGAAGAGATGTCGGACGACGACATGAACAAGCTCCTCGAACGACAGGGCACGGTGCAGGAGCGGCTCGACGCTTTGGACGCGTGGGACTTGGACTCGCGGCTTGAGATGGCGATGGACGCGCTGCGCTGCCCGCCGGGCGAGACGCCCGTCAAGGTGCTCTCGGGCGGCGAGCGCCGCCGGGTCGCGCTCTGCCGCCTGCTCTTGCAGAAGCCCGACATCCTCCTGCTCGACGAGCCGACCAACCACCTCGACGCCGAGTCGGTCGCGTGGCTCGAACAGCACTTGCAGCAGTACGCGGGCACGGTCATCGCCGTCACGCACGACCGCTACTTCCTCGACAACGTCGCGGGCTGGATTCTCGAACTCGACCGCGGCGAGGGCATCCCGTGGAAGGGCAACTACACTTCGTGGCTCGAACAGAAGCAGGAGCGCCTGCGGCGCGAGGAGAAGCAGGAGACCGAGCGGCAGAAGACGCTTGAGCGCGAGCTGGAATGGATTCGCATGGCCCCGAAGGCGCGCCACGCCAAGTCCAAAGCGCGCATCAACTCTTACGAGGCTCTGCTCTCGCAGCAGAACGAACAGCGCGCGCGCGAGCTTGAGATTTACATCCCGCCGGGGCCGCGCCTCGGCTCGGTCGTCATCGAGTCCGACGGCGTCTCGAAGGGTTACGGCGACCGCCTGCTCGTCGAGGGGATGACCTTCAAGCTGCCGCCGGGCGGCATCGTCGGCGTCATCGGCCCGAACGGCGCGGGCAAGACCACGCTCTTCCGCATGGTCACGGGCGCCGAAGCGCCCGACGCGGGCACCATCCGCGTCGGCGAGACCGTCCAACTCGGCTACGTCGACCAGTCACGCACGCTCGACTCAGAGAAGAGCATCTGGGAGGAGATTTCGGGCGGCTCCGACACGATCAAACTCGGCGCGCGCGAGGTCAACTCGCGCGCCTACGTGGGCCGCTTCAACTTCTCGGGCTCCGACCAGCAGAAGAAGGTCGGCGCGCTCTCGGGCGGCGAGCGCAACCGCGTCCACCTCGCCAAGATGTTGAAGGAGGGCTCGAACGTCCTCCTCTTGGACGAGCCGACCAACGACCTCGACGTGAACACCATGCGCGCGCTCGAAGAGGCGCTTGAGAACTTCCCCGGCTGCGCCGTCGTCATCAGCCACGACCGCTGGTTCCTCGACCGCATCGCCACACACATCCTCGCCTTCGAGGGCGACAGCCGCGTCTACTGGTTCGAGGGCAACTTCACCGAGTACGAAGAGGACAAGCGCGCGCGCCTCGGCGAAGACGCCACCCAGCCCCACCGCATCAAATACCGCCAACTCACGCGCGGTTGATGGCGGACGCGCGCCGGCCGGGCGTACAATACCGCGGCGAGGTGAAGCGATGACGAAACAGGTCGAAGCAGTCTACGAGCAGGGCCGCCTGCGCCCGCTTGAGCCGCTCGAACTGCCCGAGGGCGCGCGCCTGCGCGTCGTGCTCTTAACCGAGGACGACGCGGACGGACAGAGGTTCCCGGCCGAAGTGCTGTCAGAGATCGCCGCGCTCCCGCTTGAGGGCTCCGCCGAGCCGTTCTCGGGTAGGGAACACGACTCCATCCTCTATCCGCAAAAGTGACCAGATGATCTTCGTTGACACCGGCGCGTGGTTCGCCGCTGCCGTGCCCTCAGACCCGGATCACGCCGCGGCCGCCCGCTGGCTCGCGGGTAACACGCAGCCCCTTCTGACCACGGACTACGTCGTTGACGAGACGCTGACATTGCTCAGGGCGCGCGGCGAGCGAGCCCGTGCCCTTCTCTTGGGTGAAGCCTTCTTCGGCGCGCGGCTCGCCGAAATCCACAGGCTCACCGACGCCGACCTCGTCTCTGCATGGGAAGTGTTCAGACGCTTCGGCGACAAGGACTGGAGCTTCACAGACTGCACGAGCAAAGTCGTCATCGAAAGCCGCGCCGTCCGGCACGCGTTCGCGTTCGACCGGCACTTCGCACAATTCGGCATCGTGCAGGTCGTCCCCTGAGTGTTACGGGCGGCCTCGAAGGACATCGGAGGTTAAGGAGGGAGGGAAGATGAGAGCGACGTGGAAGGGCGAGGTGTTGGCGGAGAGCGAGGACACGGTGGTCGTCGAGGGGAATCATTACTTCCCGGCGGAGTCTCTCAAACGCGAACACTTTCGTGAGAGCGAGACGCACACGGTCTGCCCGTGGAAGGGGACGGCGAGTTATTACGACGTGCTGGCGGGCGGCGAGGTGAACGGCGACGCGGCGTGGTACTACCCGGAGCCGTCGGACGCGGCGAAGCAGATAAAGGGGCGCGTCGCCTTCTGGCGCGGGGTGAAGGTCGAATGAGGGCGCGGCGCGTGCGAGGCAAAAGTTTGAAGGGCGCGCGTTTGACGAGGGGCGCGCTGGCGTTCGTCATGCTGTTCGTCGCGACGTGCTACGGGCCGGGGCTCGGCTCGGGCGCGGCACAGACGCGCGGCCGGTCGCCCGCGCGGCAGCGGCGCGCGGCGGGTTCGGGGGCGCAGAAGACTGGCGGCGCGCGCGCACGCGCGCAGGCGGGGCCGGCGGCTTGGCGCGCGGCGCTCGAAGCGGTGTCGGCCGAGAGCATGAAGGGGCATCTTTCCTTTCTCGCCTCGGACGCGCTCGAAGGGCGCAGGACGCCTTCGCGTGGGCTGGACATCGCCGCCGAGTACATCGCCGCGCAGTTCCGACGCGCGGGGCTTGAGCCCGCCGGCGGCGACGGCTACTTCCAGACGGCCGAGTGGCGTCTGTCGGCGCGCGACGCCGCGTCCTTCCGCCTGAGCTTCGGCGGCGGCGCTTCCCCGGCGCCCGCCGTCCGCGCCGAACAACTGGGTGTCGGCTTCGGCGTCGCCGGCTTCAACTTCTGGGAGCCCGAGGGCGATTTGTCCCTGAGCGGCGCGCGGCTGCTGAAGCTCGACTACGCGAACTTTCCCGGCGGGCTCACGCGCGAGCAGGCCGGCGGGCGCGTCGTCGTCACGGAGCTGCCGGCCGTCCCGCGCGGCGATCAGGCGCGCGCCATTCAGGTGCTGCGCGAGACGAACGACTTCCTCGCGCGCGTGCGTGGGTTGGGCGCGCCGCTCGTCCTCGCCTTCGACCGCCGGAGCGAGCGCACGCGAGGCGGCCGCACGCCCCGCGTCATAGACCCCGAGCGGAGCGGCTCGGGTCGCAACGCCCCCGAGTTGGGACTCGGCGGGGCGCAGACCGCGCCGGTCGTCTTCGTCCACGGGGCGGAGGCCGCGCGCTTCTTCGACTCGCTGCCCGCCGGCGCGTCCGACGCGACCGCAGACGTGCGCGTCCCCGCGGCGTCCGAGACGCCGGTCAAGGTGCGCAACGTCGCCGGGCTGCTGCGCGGCTCCGACCCCGCGCTCAAAGACAGTTACGTCATCGTCTCGGCGCACTACGACCACATCGGCGTGCGCGAGGGCTGCGACCCGGCGCGCGAGGACTGCGTCAACAACGGCGCGAACGACGACGGCTCGGGCACGGTCGCCGTCATCGAGCTGGCGTCGGCGCTCTCGAAGCTCTCGAAGCGCCCGAAACGTTCGATACTTTTCCTGACCTTCTTCGGCGAAGAGCTGGGGCTGGTCGGCTCGCGCTACTACGGCCGCCACCCGCTGGTGCCGCTTGAGAAGACGGTCGCGCAGGTCAACATGGAGCAGATCGGGCGCACCGACGACAGCGAGGGGCCGCAGGTCGGCGCGCTCGCCGTCACCGGCTTCGACTTCTCGGAGGTCGGGGAGTTCCTGACGCGCGCGGGCGAGGTCGAGGGCGTGCGCGTCTACAAACACCCGACGAAGTCCGACGCCTACTTCTCGCGCAGCGACAACCAGTCGCTCGCCGACGCCGGCATCCCCGCGCACACGGCGGGCGTCGCCTTCGAGTTCCCCGACTACCACGCGGTTGGCGATCACTGGGAGAAGATCGACTACGCCAACATGGCGCGCGTCGCCCGCGCCGTCGGCCGCGCCGTGCTGCTCATCGCGGACTCCGCGCAGGAGCCGCGCTGGAACGAGCAGAACCCAAAGACCGCGCGCTACGTCGAGGCGTGGAAGAAACTGCACGGCAAGTAAAGTGGAAAGGGTCAGGGGGAAGGGGTAAAAGTTAGACCCTTCCCCCTGACCCTTTTCACTTGACCCTTCAGTTCGTCACTCGTGGCAGCCCGCTCGGCACGCGAACCCGGCGGCTCGTCACAAATCCCCCCGGCGCGGAAACCGTCCGCTAAACTCCCCCGTAAAAACTCACACAGCCGGCGGCCTCAAGATGCACGGGCCGGCCACACCGAAACCCGCAACACGGAGACGAAGATTGATGACCGAACCGCGTTGGAGATTTTACGCGCGCGCCCTCGCGGCGCTGGCGCTGATGGCGATGCTGGGTGACCCGGCGGCGAGCCCGGTCGGAACCGCGCGCGCGCAGCAGGCGTCGAGCCCCGCTCCGCCGACCGCGCAGCAGGGGGCGGCGGCCGCGACGGGGCAGGCGCGCCCCTCGCTCCTCGTTTTGAACAAGGCCGAGAACACGCTCGCCGTCGTCGACCTTTCGACGATGCAGGTCGTGGCGCGCATCCCCACGGGCGACGGGCCGCACGAGGTCGTCGTCTCAGCCGACGGGCGCACCGCCTACGTCTCGAACTACGGCGCGGAGAAGCCGGGCAACAGCCTCTCCGTCATCGACCTCGCCGCGCGCAAGGAGACGAAGCGCGTCGACCTCGGCCCGTTCTGGCGGCCGCACGGCCTCGCCGAGAGGGGCGGCAAAATCTACTTCACGTCGGAGCTGGCGCGCGTCGTCGGGCGCTACGACCCGGCGGCCGACAAGGTGGACTTCGTCGTCGGCTCCGGCCAACTCATCACGCACATGCTCGTCATGCACCCTAAGCGCCCGGTCATCTACACGGCCAACATCTTCTCGAACACCGCCTCGGTCATCGAGCTGGATAAGCAGGAGCAGCCCGGCCCGCCGCCGCGCGTCACGCACGTCGCTGTGGGGCCGAAGCCCGAGGGGCTCGACATCTCGCCCGACGGGCGCGAGCTTTGGGTCGGGCACAACGACGACGGCGGCGTCTCGGTCATCGACACCGAGACGAACAAGGTCAAGGAGGCGTTCAAGGCCGGCGGGATGCCCATCCGCATCAAGTTCACGCCCGACGGCAAGCGCGTGCTGATTTCGAGCCCGAGCACGGGCGACCTCGTCGTCTTCGACGCCGCGACGCGCAAGGAGCTGAAGCGCTTCGCGGTGGGCGAGGCGGCGGTCGGCATCGCCGTCTCTTCGGACTCGCGGCGCGCCTTCGTCGCCTCGATGGCGACGGGCAAGGTCACGGCCGTCGACCTCGAAACGCTCACCGTCTCGGGCACCGTCCAGACCGGGCAGGCGCCCGACGGCCTCGCGTGGGTCGGGTGAGAGAATTTTTGATTTGCGATTGTTGATTTGCGATTTGAGGCGTCCGGCCGCTTTGAAATCTAAAATCAAAAATCTAAAATCTGAAATCGAACATTTCAGAGTCCCCCTCGACTTCAAGCTTTAGAGAGAAGGAGCCCACTTATGCGTTTTTTTAACTCGCGCGCCGCGACGGCCGCGCTCATGGCGTGCCTGCTGGCGCTCGCCGCCTTCGCGCAGACCGGCGGCAAGAACGGCCGCGGCTTCGACCGGACGCGCATGGACGAGACGGCCGCGGCCTGCACAGACTTCTACCAGTACACCAACGGCACCTGGCTGAAGACGACCGAAATCCCCGGGGCCTACCCGACGTGGGGCAGCTTCATCATGCTCGCCGAGAACAACCGCAAGACGCTCCGCGAGATTCTCGACGAGTCCGTGAAGAAGACGAACGCCAAGCCCGGCTCGGCCGAGCAGAAGGTCGGCGACTTCTACGCCACCTGCATGGACGAGACCGCGCGCGAGACGCTGGGCGCGAAGCCGCTCGCCCCGTACCTCGCGCGCATCGACAAGGTCTCCGACTCGAAGAGCCTTCAGGCGCTCATCACCGAGTTCCACAAGGCGGGGCTGCCCGCGCTCTTCGGCTTCGGCTCGCTGCCCGACCTCAAGAACAGCTCGATGGTCATCGGCTTCGCGGGGCAGGGCGGGCTCTCGCTGCCGAGCAAGGAGTACTACGAGAAGACCGACGAGAAGTCCGTCAAGACGCGCGCCGACTTCGTCCAGCATGTGACGAACATGTTCCAGCTCCTCGGCGACGCGCCCGAGCAGGCCGCGAAGAACGCGCAGACCGTGATGGCCATCGAGACGCGGCTCGCCAAAAGCTCGCGCGGCCCCGTCGAGCTGCGCGACTTCTCGACCCAGTACCACCTGATGGGCGCGGCCGACCTCGCGAAGCTCACGCCGAACTTCTCGTGGGGCGACTATTTCGCGGGCTTGGGTCTGCCGAGGGATTTGACCATCAACGTCGCGCACCCCGAGTTCTATCAGGCCGTCGACAAGATGATGACGGAAGTCCCGGCCGCCGACTGGAAGACGTACCTGCGCTGGAACCTCGTCCACGCCGCGGCCGACTCGCTCTCGTCGAAGTTCGAGACCGAGAACTTCAACTTCTTCGGCAAGACGCTGTCGGGGCGCAAGGAGCAGCACCCGCTGTGGCGGCGCTGCACGTCGTCGGCCGACGCCAACCTCGGCGAAGCGCTGGGGCAGGTCTACGTCGCGCGCGCGTTCACGCCCGAGTCGAAGGCGCGGATGCAGACGATGATCACGAACCTGCTCGCCGCCTTCGACGAGCGCGTGCGCAAGGCCGACTGGATGAGCGACGAGACGCGCAAGGCCGCCGTCGCCAAGCTCGCCGCCTTCAAGCAGAAGATCGGCTACCCCGACAAGTGGATCGACTACTCGCGCCTCAACATCACGCGCGACTCCTACGCGGCGAACATCATCCGCGCCAGCGAGTTCGCGCAGGCGCGCGACCTCGCCAAGATCGGCAAGCCCGTCGACCGCGCCGAGTGGGGCATGACGCCGCCGACCGTCAACGCCTACAACAACTGGCTCCAGAACGAGATCGTCTTCCCGGCCGGCATCCTTCAGCCGCCCTTCTTCAACCCGGACGCCGACGACGCCATCAACTACGGCGCCATCGGCGCGGTCATCGGCCACGAAATCACGCACGGGTTCGACGATCAGGGCGCGAAGTTCGACCTGCAAGGGAACCTCAAGGACTGGTGGACGCCCGCCGACCTGAAGAACTTCCAGACGCGCGGCGAGTGCGTCGTCAACCAGTTCTCGGCCTTTCAGGTCGAGCCGGGGCTGAACGTCGTCGGCAAGCTCGTCTCGGGCGAGTCCATCGCCGACCTCGGCGGTCTGACCGTGGCCTACGAGGCTTTCCAGAAGTCGCTTCAGGGCAAGCCGCGCCCGGCGAACATCGACGGCTTCACGCCCGAGCAGCGCTTCTTCCTCGGGTGGGCGCAGGTCTGGGCGTCGAAGGACACGCCCGAGTTCGCGCGGCTCGTGACGCAGTCCGACCCGCACCCTTTGGGTCGCTTCCGCGTCAACGGCCCGCTCTCGAACATGCCGCAGTTCGCCGCCGCCTTCCAGTGCAAGGCCGGCGACGCGATGGTGCGCCCCGAGAAAGACCGCTGTCAGGTCTGGTAGGGAAGTAAGCAGTAGACAGTAGTCAGTAGAAAAACAG
>JBEVKV010000342.1:0-12296 GCA_040509515.1 Pyrinomonadaceae bacterium
CGCCCGCGCCCACCACGACGCCGACGCCGGCCCCCACGCCCGGGCCCACGCCCGCGCCGACGCCGACGCCCGCGCCGACGCCGGCACCGACGGCGACGCCGACGCCCGCGCCCACCCCGGCCCCCACCGCGACCCCGACGCCGGCCCCCACGCCGACGCCGAGCCCGACGCCGCGCGCGTGCAAACGCGGCGAGAACGTCTCGACCGGCTGCGTCTGCACGCCGCCGATGAAGAAGACCGGCTCGGGCAAGTGCATGTGAGCGCGTGAGTCGGAAGTTAAGCGCAGACCACAGGACAAGGACGAGCGATGACCAAACCACTGACCTTCGTGATCCTGAGCAGCGGCCTTGAGAACTTCAAGGAGTTGCGCGCGGCGCTGGCCGAGCGGGAGGGCGCGCGCGTGCTCGTCGGCGGCGACGACCCCGGGCAGGTCTTCCCCGAGATCGAGCGGCTCGCGCCCAACGCCTGTATCGTCGCGCTCGGCGCCGAGCCCGAGGCGGGCCTGCGCTTCGTCGAGCGCGTCGCGCGCGAGTGCCCGCGCACCGCCATCATCTGCGCCTCGCGCGACGCCTCGCCCGACACCATCCTGCGCTCCATCCGCGCCGGCGCGCGCGAGTTCCTGCGCCTGCCCGTGCGGCCCGAGGAGTTCGCCACCGTCTACGACCGCGTCGCGGAGTTCTGCGCCGTCCAGCCCGAAGCCCCGAAGAAGCGCGGCCGGGTGCTGTCGGTCTTCTCGTCGAAGGGCGGGACGGGCACGACCTTCATCGCGACCAACGTCGCGGCGGCGCTGCGCCAGCCGACCGTGCTGCTCGACCTCAACCTGCAGGCCGGCGACCTCGGCCTCTTCCTCGGCGTCGAGCCGAAGTTCTCGGTCGCCGACCTCGTCGAGAATCTGCACCGCGCCGACGACCAGCTCCTGCGCAGCTACCTGACGCCGCACACCCAGAACCTTTCGCTGCTCGCCGCGCCGCGCGAGGCCGACTCGGCCGACGACATCGAGGCCGAGCACGTCTACCAGGTTCTGGAAATCCTGCGCGAGCGACACGACTACGTCGTCATCGACCCGCAGCACACCTTCGACTCCATCACGCTGGCGGCGCTCGACCAGTCGGACGAGATTCTGCTCGTCCTCACGCTCGACATCCCGGCCATCCGCAGCACGCAGCGCGCGCTGCAAATCTTCGACCGGCTCGGCTACCCGCGCCACAAGCTGCACGTCGTCGTCAACCGCTTCAGTAAGCAGATAGACCTCGACCTCCGGCAGGTCGAACGTTTCCTCGGCGAGCGCGTCGCCGGCTACGTCCAGAGCGACTACAAGACGGCCGTCAACTCGATCAACCTCGGCCAGCCGCTCGTCGATTCCGACCCGCAGTCGAAGATCGCGACCGAGCTGCGCGAGATCGCCGCGCGCTTCTCGGCGAGCGTGCCGGCCGCGCCCCCGCGCGAGCCTCGGCGGGGGCTGCTCGGCTCGCTCTTCCGCAAAGAGAAAGAGAAGGAGAAGCCCGCCGCGCGGCAACTTTCCGCGGTCGGCTAAACCTACCGAAGCCGACAGCCGCAGCTAACAATCAACAGCCAGCAGCGAGCAGCCAAAAATCATGTCACTTCGCGAAAGACTCATCAGGGAGACGGGGACGGGCGGCGCGGCGATGTTCGCGCGCGTGGACGAGGCGGCGGGGCCGGGCGGCGGCAACGTCTATCAGGAGATGAAGGCGCGTCTGCACCGCGCCATCATCAACCGCATGGACTTGACCAAGCTCGGGCAGCTCGACCCCGACCAACTCCACGCCGAGGTCTCGCGCCTCGCCGAAGAACTGATCGCGGTCGAGAACGCGCCGCTCTCGTCGGGCGAGCGCGAGCGACTCATCGGCGAGGTGCGCCACGAGCTGTTCGGGCTCGGGCCGCTTGAGCCGCTGCTCGCCGACCCGGACGTCTGCGACATCCTCGTCAACTCGCCGAAGAAGGTCTACATCGAGCGGCGCGGCAAGTTGGAGCTGACCAACGTCGAGTTCAAGGACGACGAGCACCTGATGCGCGTCATCGAGCGCATCGTCTCGACCGTGGGGCGACGCATCGACGAGTCTTCGCCGATGGTCGACGCGCGACTTCAGGACGGGTCGCGCGTCAACGCGATCATCCCGCCGCTCTCTCTGGACGGCCCCGTGCTCTCCATCCGCCGCTTCGGCGCGGAGCCGCTGCGGATGGCGTCGCTCATCGAGAAGAACGCGCTGACGAAGGACATGGCCGACATGTTCGAGATGTGCGTCCGCTCGCGCCTCAACGTGCTGATTTCGGGCGGCACGGGCGCGGGCAAGACGACGCTCCTCAACGCGCTCTCCTCCTACATCCCCGACGACGAGCGCATCGTGACCATCGAGGACTCGGCCGAGTTGCAGTTGCAGCAGCCGCACGTCGTCCGGCTCGAAACGCGCCCGCCCAACATCGAGGGCAAGGGCGAAGTCTCGCAGCGCGAGCTGGTCAAGAACGCGCTCCGCATGCGCCCCGACCGCATCGTCATCGGCGAGGTGCGCGGCGGCGAGGCCATCGACATGCTCCAGGCGATGAACACCGGCCACGACGGCTCTCTGACCACCGTCCACGCCAACACGCCGCGCGACGCGCTGACGCGACTTGAGACGATGATTCAGATGACGGGGATGCGCCTCTCCGACCGCGCGATGCGCCAGCAGGTCGCCTCCGCGCTCGACCTCGTCATTCAGGCCGCGCGCCTCTCCGACGGCACGCGCCGCATCACCTCCATCTCGGAGATCACCGGCATGGAGGGCGAGACCATCACCATGCAGGAGATTTTCCACTTCGAGCGCAAGGGCGTGGACAAGGACGGCAAGGTCATCGGCCGCTACCGCCCGACCGGCGTCCGCCCGCGCTTCGCCGAGCGCCTCAAGCAGTACGGCATGCAACTGCCGCGGGTCTTCTTTGAAGAGGTGTAGGGCAAAACCATGATTCCGTTCCTTGTTTTCATCACCTGCATGTTCGGCGTCTTCGGCGCGTACCTTCTGGCGACGCACGGGACGGAGGCGAAGCGCAAGCGGCTGCAACAGCGGCTCTCCGACGCGCTGCTCTACTCGAAGCGCAGCGACGACGAGGAGATACAGCTCGCGCGGCAGGAGCTGATGAGCGAGATTCCCGCGCTCAGCCGCTTCCTGATGCGCGTGCGGCTGGCGACCTCTCTGCGCCGGATGCTCGACCAGGCCGACCTGCACATCACGGTCTCGCGCCTGATGATGCTGGCCGGGATGGCGGGGCTGCTCGCGGCGCTCGCCGTCTCGATGCTGACCATCTCGAAGCTGCTGATGGTCGCGGCCGGCCTCTTCGCGGCGGCCATCCCGTTCCTGCACATCATCTACAAGCGGAAGAAGCGTCTGAACGCCTTCCTCGAACACCTCCCCGACGCGCTCGAACTGATGAGCCGCGCGCTACAGGCCGGCCACGGGTTCGCCGAGGCGCTCCACATGGTCTCGACCGAGATGCCCGAGCCCATCGCCACCGAGTTCCGCAAGACCTACGAGGAGCAGAACCTCGGGCTCTCGCTCAAGCTCGCGCTGGAGAACCTCGCCGAGCGCGTGCCGCTCATCGACCTGCGCTTCTGCATCACGGCCATCATGATCCAGCGCGAGACGGGCGGGAACCTCGCCGAGATTCTCGAAAAGGTCTCGCACACCATCCGCGAGCGCTTCCGCATCCTCGAAGACCTGAACACGCTGACGACCAGTTCGCGGATGTCGGCGTGGATTCTCTGCGCGCTGCCCGTCTTCGTCGCGCTGGCCGTCACCATCATGAACCCCGACTACATGAGCGTGCTCTGGCGCGACCCGCGCGGCCACAACCTGCTCTACGCCGCCTGCTTCATGCAGCTCATGGGCATGGTGATCATCCAGAAGATTCTCAAGATAAAGATTTAGTGAATAGTGACGAGTGACGAGTGATAAGAGAAACCTGTTGTCTCGTCACTCGTCACTCATCACTCATCACCGGAGCGAAGCGACGTGCTAATCATCACCATCTCGATCTTCGTATGCGTCACGCTCGGCGTGATGGGGCTCTACTGGCTGATGTTCCGGCCGACGAGCGCGGCCACCGAGCGCCTGAAGAATCTGGGCGGCGCGCAGGGCGGCGTCGGGCTCTCGCCGACGCTCGTGGCCGAGGATTCGGCCGCCACGGCGCTGGCCGAGCGGATGGCCTCGCCGCTGCGACGCCTCGCGCCGCCGTCGGCCGCCGAGGCGCGCAAGGTGCAGAAGGAGTTGATGAACGCGGGCTTCCGCTCCGAGAGCGGCCCCGTCATCTACCGCGGGCTCCAGCTCTTCTCGCTCGTCTTCTTCCCCGGCATGGTGGCCTTCGGCTGCGCCGTCTTCGGCCGTCCGCTGAGCAGCGCCTTCATCTATATCACCGTCGCGGTCGGCATCGGCGGCTACCTGCCGCGCTTCGTCCTGAACCGCCTCATCAAGCGCCGCCAACTGCTCCTGCGCTGGGGGCTCGCCGACGCGCTCGACCTGATGGTCGTCTCCATCGAGGCGGGCCTCGGGCTCAACGCCGCGCTCGTCCGCGTCGGCGAGGAGCTGCGCGAAGTACACCCCGACATCAGTGAAGAGTTCGAGATGTGCAACCTTGAGATACGCGTCGGGCGCGACCGCGACGAGGCGCTGCGCAACCTGTCGGAGCGCGCGGGCGTCGACGACCTCAAGAGTCTGGTCGCCATGCTCATTCAGGCCGACCGCTTCGGCACCTCCATCGCGCGCGCGGTGCGCGTCTACGCCGATTCTTTACGCACGAAGCGCCGGCAGCGCGCCGAACAGGCCGCGCAGAAGGCGGCGGTCAAGCTGCTGATGCCGCTCGCGCTCTTCCTCTTCCCGACGCTCTTCATCATCATCCTCGGCCCCGCGGCCCTGAACCTCATGGACACGCTCGGCAACTTGTAAGCGAGACAGGAGAAAAGGCCATGAACGCGCGCAGAATCATCATCATCTTCGTCGCCTTCGCGCTCGTCGTCAGCGCGACCGCGCTGTGGGACGTTTCGGGCGACGAGCGCGAGGGCGACACGGCCGCCAACGTCGTCGCGTCCGCGGGCGCGGAGGCCGGGGCGGAGGCGCCGCAGCCGAAGAAGAAGGGCGGGCTCTTCGGGAAGATTTTGAAAGCGCCGTTCAAGGCGGTCGGGAAACTCTTCGGCAAGGGCGACGACGGCCGCGTGGCGCGCATGTCCGAGAAGGACGGCGAGCGCTTCGAGAGCGTCGGCGTCCTCCGCGTCGAAGACCGCGACAACCAGCGCCCAGACGTTAAGGATGAAGGCGGCGCGGCGCGCGACTACATGGAGCGCGGGCGCGCGTACCTCGAAGCGGGCCGCTTGAACGAGGCCGTCGCGGAACTGTCGCGCGCCGCCTCGCTCGACCCGAAGCTCTCGCAGGCGCACAGCCTGCTCGCCGTCGCCTACGACCGCAAGGGTCTGCGCGACCGCGCGGAGGACTCGTACCGCCGCGCCATCGACGTTAACGACCGCGACCCCGAGGCGCTCAACAACCTCGGCTACTCGCTCTACCTCAACGGCAACTACCGCGCGGCCGTGGACAAATTGAAGAAGGCTGCGAAGCTCGCGCCGGGCGACACGCGCATCCTCAACAACCTCGCGCTGGCGCAGGTGAGGCTCGGCAAGTACGACGACGCTTACAGGAACTTCGCGCGCGCGGGCGGCGAGTTCAACGGCCACGCCAACGTCGCCGCGCTGCTCATCCGCACCGGCCGCGACGAGAAGGCCGTCGAGCACCTCGAACAGGCGCGCAGGCTCCAGCCCGACTCGCAGAACGTCCTGCGCCAGCTCGCCGACCTGTACGAGCGCACGGGCCGCGGCGACAAGGCCACCGATGCGCGCGAGACGCTCGCCGCCATCGACGCGCGCCACGCGGTCGCGGCGGCCGCCGAGCGATAGCTTTTACGGGCGCGCGGCGGGCGACGGACGAAACAGTCCGCTTGTCACACACGCCCGCCGGGAACGCGCCCGACCAGACCTCTTCAGACCTGTTCAGACAAGGTAACGGAGTAGACGATGACCCACACCGGAATCCTGACGCGCGTCGAGATAGAGTCGATGGGGCCGCCCGTCCTCGAAGAGCTGCGCGAGGCCGACGTGCCGGCGAGCTTTCTGTGCGACCTCGCGCTCAAGCACGTCGCGCAGATGCCCGAGCCGACGACGCGCAGCATCTCGGAAGAGCTGAAGCTGCCGCGCGCGCTCGTCGAGGAGATGCTCGTCCACCTGACGCGCGAGAAGATGATCGAGGTGAAGGGGCAGATCGCGGTCGGCGCGACGCGCTACTCGATGCTGGAGCGCGGCTGGGATCGCTGCGCGCGCGTGCGCGACCTGTGCGGCTACGTCGGCCCCGCGCCGGTCAGTCTTCGCGACTACTCGCACATGATGCGCCTGCAGGCCGTGCCGGCGCGCGCCGCCTCGGTCGACACCGTGCGCGCGGCCTTCCGCGACCTCGTGCTGCCGGAGTCACTGATTCAGACGATGGGCTGCGTCATCAACTCGCGCCGCTCGCTCTTCCTCACCGGCCCGGCGGGCACGGGCAAGACGGCGGTCGCCGAGCGCATCAACGCGGGGCTCCCCGGCCACATCTGGATACCGTACGCCATCGAGGTCGACGGCCAGATCATCCGCGTCTTCGACAACCACAACCACCGCCCCGCGCCCGAGGCCGAGACGCCGACCGACTACGACCGCCGCTGGGTGCTCGTCGAGCGGCCGCTCGTCGTCGTCGGCGGCGAGCTGACCTTAGACGACGCAGACTTGCAGTGGAGCGAGGCCGCGCGCTTCTACGAGGCGCCGTTCCAGTTGAAGTCGAACGGCGGCACGCTCGTCGTGGACGACTTCGGCCGCCAGCGCGTCGAGCCGCACGAGCTTTTGAACCGCTGGATCGTGCCGCTCGAAAAGCGTGTCGACTACCTGACGCTGCACACGGGGAAGAAGATAGAAGTGCCGTTCGAGCAGTTGGTCGTCTTCTCGACCAACCTCGACGAGAAGGATTTGGTTGACGAGGCGTTCCTGCGCCGCATGGGCTACCGCGCGCGCGTCGAGCCGCCGACGCCGGGCGCTTACGTCGAGATTTTCAAGCGCGCCGCATACACGCGCGGGCTGCGTGTCGAGCAGCACTGCCTCGACCACTTGCTCAACAACTACATGCTCGAACACCGGCAGATGAAGTCTTGCGAGCCGCGCGACCTGCTCGACCGCATGACCGACATCTGTCTGTTTGAGGCGCGGCCGCCCGAGGTGAGCCCGCAGCTCATCGACGCGGCATGGCGCAACTACTTCGGCACCTCGCACGGCTTCGCCGCGCAGGAGCAGGGCGGCCGCAAGAGCACGGGGGACTTGATTGATGCGAACCCACTTCAAATCTGAACGTGCGCTGACGAGATGCACGCTGCTCGTCGTCCTGCTTCTGTCGCTGTCTTCGCACGCGTCGGCCGACCACCTGCGGATGGTCGACGGGACGACCGTCGAGGTGGACGAAGCGTGGGAGGACTCGCAGGGCGTCTGGTACAGGCGCGGCGGCGTGACGCACCTCGTCGAGCGCTCGCGCGTCAGGGAGGTCGTGAAGGGCGACGCGCGCGCGGCCGACGGCGCGACCTCGAAGGACGCGAAGGAGATGAAGGCGGCGGGCGAGGCTTCCGTCGTCAACGCGTCGGGCGTCCGGGGCGCGGACGCGTCGAAGGCCGAAGAGGTGCAGGCGGTGTGGATCTACCTCGTCGGCGGGGCGAAGATGGAAGTTGACGAGGCGTCGGAGTCGGCCGAGGGCGTCTGGTTCAAGCGCGGCAACATCTCGACCTTCATCGAGCGCGCGCGCATCGACCACATCGAGCGCGAGCGTGTGAAGCCCGAGGAGGTGGCGGCGGCCGGCGGCGCTCCGAAGCGGCGCGAGCGGCGCTGGAGCACGGGGAGCGCGCGGCTCGACGCCATCATCCGGCAGAACGGCGCGCGCCACGGCGTCGACCCTTACCTCATCTTCTGCGTGATGGAGCAGGAGTCGCACTTCAGCTCGAAGGCCGTGAGCCCGGCGGGCGCGCGCGGCCTGATGCAGTTGATGCCGGGGACGGCGGCGCGCTTCGGCGTGCGCAACTCGCACGACCCGGCGCAGAACGTCTCGGGCGGCACGCGCTATCTGAAGGAGTTGCTGCGCCGCTTCAACGGCAACGTCACGCTCGTGCTCGCGGGCTACAACGCCGGCGAGGGCAACGTCATGCGCTACGGCTACCGTGTGCCGCCCTTCCGCGAAACGCGCAACTACGTCCGACGCGTCGGTGGCCGGTACTCGCGCGGAGAGTAGGCGGCAGACGGCAGACAGAAGTCAGTAGCCAGTAGTCAGTAGGCCGCGGGCGACCGCTCGCGCTTGTTCGGCCCAAAACCGCCGAGGTCAACGCAAGAGCGTCCGAGAGTCCGCGCCTACTGACTTCTGTCTACTGACTTCCGCCCGCTGGAATTTCCCACGGGTTGCGCCTGTCTTGGGACTGAGGTGTGTTGAAGATGAAGACTTGTCTGTTGAGTTTGCTGTTGGTCTTCGTCGCGGCGTCGGCAGTCCCGGCGCGTGCGCAGGGGCGTGGAAGCGTCGCGGCGTCCACGACGACGCTGACGAACGCGTCGGTGGTCAAGCTCGTGCGCGCGGGCTTCAGGGAGAAGACCCTCATCGCCATCATCAACGCGCGCCCGGTCAGCTTCGACCTGTCGCCCGACAGGCTGATAGAGCTGAAGAAGGCGAGCGTGCCCGAGCGCGTCATCCTCGCGATGCTCGCGCGCATGGAGTCGATAGACTTTGCGAGCGACGATTGGGACGACGAGATGCCGCTCGGCGGCGGCCTCGGGCGCGCGGGTCGGCAGGGCGCGCCGGGCGTTCAAGGCTCAGACCCGGGCGAGGTGAATATCTTCGGCTCGGCGGGCGGTTCGAGCGGGCGCACGCGCTCGCGCGGACAGGACGGCGGCGGCGATTCGGACACGTTGACGACGGGGAGCGCCTCGGTGCGCATCATCAGGCCGCCGGCCGAGCCGGGCGGCGCGGCGCAGCAGTCGAAGCTCGAACGCACGCCGACGCTGACGAACGACTCGGTGGTCGAGCTGGTCGAGGCCGGCTTCTCCGAAGGCACCATCGTCCGACGCATCGAACAGTCGCCGGTCGAGTTCGACCTCGCGCCCGCGAAGCTGGCCGAGCTGCGCAAGCGGCGCGTGGGCGAGCCCGTCATCAACGCCATGCGCGCCGCGATGGGCGAGGACGGCAAAGAGCCCGCCCGTCAAGAGAAGTGAACCGATGAGAGCAGCTAAATTTCAAATCTCAAATTTGAAATTTCAAATTCTCAAGCCCGGCGTGTCTCCGTGGTTGATCTTCTTCTGCTGTGTGCTGGCCGGGCTCGTTTATTCGCCAACGGCGCGGATGCAGAACCAGACGCGGCCGGGCGGCACTTCGCGTCCCGCCCGGCCCGCGCAAACGCCGCAGCCCGGCGTCGGCGTCGCGGGCCCGTACGTGACGCCCTCGGCCGACGAAGCGCCGCCGCCGCCGCTCCCTTCGCGGAAGCCGTCCGGCGAGGCGCAGCCGCAGACGGAGAAGACGGGCAAGCAGGCCGACGAGCAGATTAACGAGGACGAGGTCGTCCGCATCAACGCCTCGGAGGTGCTGCTGCCCGTCACCGTGCGCGACGCGTCGGGCGCGCTCGTCACCAACCTCGGCCGCAAAGACTTCAAGGTCTTCGAGGACGGACGCGAGCAGCCCCTGAGCGACATCTCGCTCCGGCAGGTGCCGGTGGACGTGGCGCTGCTGGTGGACGCCTCCTCCTCGGTCGCCGAGAGCTTCGAGGACTTCCGCCGCGCGGCCGAGGAGTTCGCCGCGCGCGTCTCTCCCGACGACCGCTTCTGTCTGGTCAAGTTCGACGACCGCGTCGAGCTTCTGCTCGACTGGTCGAAGAGCCGCCTGCAACTGCGACGCGCGCTCGCGCGGCTGACGACCGGCGTCTTCACGCGCTTCAACGACGCGCTGCTGCTTTCGGCTCGCGAGCAGTTCCGGCCGGGCGAGCGCCGCCGCGCGCTCGTCTTCCTGAGCGACGGCATCGACAGCAACCGCGGCACGGCGACGGCCGAGGCGGCGCTGCGCGCGCTTCTGGAGACGCAGGTCACCGTCTACGGCATCGCCAACACGGAGATCGAGCGCGCCCGCAAGCGTGCGGAGTTGGACAACCTGCTCAACGGCAACGACGCCTCCGTCCGCTTCAACCAGCTACGCATCGGCGACCTGCAGGAGTCGCTGCGCGTGCTCGACGCGAGCGAGCGCAACCTCGAAGCCATGACGCGCTCGACCGGGGGCCGCCTCTACAAACCGCGCAGCTTCCACGCGCTCGGCGGCGTCTACACCGAAATCGCCGACGAGCTGCGCCACCAGTACGCGCTCTACTACACGCCGTCGAACGCCGCGCGCGACGGCCGCTTCCGGCGCGTCCGCGTCGAGGTCGCGGGCGGCGTCTACGAAGTCTCGACCCGCGTCGGCTATTTCGCCCCGCGCCGTTAGTCGCGGGTGGAAACGTTTGACACGCTTCGAGCGCATCGGTTATAACGGTCGCGCCCTGCAAGACGCTTAAAGCGATGACGCACCATCCCCACAACGCAGCCCAGCACCATCATGGCCATCACGGCCACGCGTGCGGCCGTGTGTGTGGGAATTCCTGAAGCGCCGACTCTCGAAACGAAGCTAAGGGCGCACAGAAAGATTTCACCAGCACACGCCGCCGAGCGACACCTTAAAGTGTCCGGCGGCGTTTTAATTTTATGGAGCTACTGTCGAACATCCCCGGCGGCATGCGCTACTACTTCGGGCGCGAGGCGCGTCTGCGCCGCGCCGTCGAGGCCGAGGCGATGGGCGTCTTCGACGGCTGGGGCTACGAGGAGATAGCCACGCCCTCCGTCGATTTTTACGCCCTCTTCGAGCGCGGCATGGGGCACGACGAGGCGCGCCGCAGCTTCCGCTTCACGGACACGGACGGCCGCCTGCTGGCGCTGCGCCCCGACGTGACCTCTTCGGTGGCGCGCGCGGCGGCGACGCTCTTCGCGGGCGCGCCGCGCCCCCTGCGCTTCTGCTACGCGGCGACGGTCTTTCGCCAGCGGCCGCGCTCGCACGCCGAGTGGAAGCGTCAGGGACGGCAACTCGGCTGCGAGCTGATCGGCGCGGGCGGCGCGGACGCCGACCTCGAAGTCCTCAACATCGCCGCCGAGGTGCTCGAACGCCTCGGCCTCGGCGGCTCGTACCGCGTCACGCTCAACCACGCCGGCGTCTTCAACGGCGTCGCCGAACAACTCGGACTCGACGGCCCCGCGCGCGAGGAGATGCGGCGTCTGGTGGACGCGCGCGACGCCGCCGCGCTCGAAGAGTTCCTGCGCGCGCTCGGCCGTTCGGCCGGCACGGTCGAGCGCGCCGGGCGGCTCGCGCGTCTGGCCGGCGGCGGCGGGCTGCCCGCGGGCGCGCGCGAGCTTCTGACGAACGAGCGCTCGCGCGCCGCGCTCGACGAGCTTGAAAGTCTGTCGGCGGTCGCGGAGACGCTCGGGCTCGGCGAAGGCTTCTCCGTAGACCTCGCGGACGTTTCGGGGCTCGACTACTACACCGGGCTCGTCTTCAAGATTTACGCCGAGGGGGCGGGCGCGCGCGTCGGCGCGGGCGGGCGCTACGACGAGCTGACCGCCAACTTCGGGCGGCGCGAGCCCGCCGTCGGCTTCGTCCTCGACCTCGACGCGCTGACCGAGTTGCTCGCGCGCAGGGCCGACCGCGCGGGAGACGGCGGCGACGACGCGCGGGCCGCCGCGGTCGAAGGCGCGGACGCGGCGGAACGCTTCCGCGCGGCGCGGCTCAGGCGCGCGGACGGCGAGCGGATAAGGATGGATTAGAGGATGCTGACGATTGCCATCGCGAAGGGCAGGATGCAGCGGGACGCGCTGGCGCTGCTGGCGCGCGCGGGCGTGAGCGTCGGCGCGGAGGCGCTGGCTTCGCGCCGGCTCGCGGTCGAGGACGAGTCGGGCTGCTGCCGCTTCGTCTTCGTCAAGCCGGCGGACGTGCCCGTCTACGTCGAGCACGGCATCGCCGACTGCGGCGTCGTCGGCCGCGACGTGCTGCTCGAATCCGAGGCCGACGTGCTGCAGCCGCTCGACCTCAAGATAAACCGGTGCGTCATCGCGGTCGCCCCCGCGGTGGGGGGGCGGGGGCCCCCACCCCCCGGGGGCCAACGCGCGCCGACCTAACCCCCCCGGACCGCCCCCGCCCACCGCG
>JBEVKV010000343.1:0-5502 GCA_040509515.1 Pyrinomonadaceae bacterium
CCTTTGCGATACGGTCGTGCCGTCCTCGCAAGGGCCGCCGCTACCGCGGGCGGTTCTGCTCTGGTGGCAATCGCGCCGGATTTCTACGGGCGCGGCTGGCCGGGGATGCCGACTTCGAGCCGCATGAGGCTCGGGCGGCGCGGGGTCGGGCCGGGGAAGAAGGGAAAGGCCGCGTTGGTGATGTAGAGCGCCTTGCTGTCTTTCCCGACGCCGAAGGCGGTCGCGGTCGGGCCGTCGAGCCCGTCGGCGGCCGTCAGCAGAACCTCGCTCGTCCCGTCGGGGCGGACGCGGACGACCGTGTTGAAGGGGTCGGTCGTCCCGTACAGGTTCCCGTGCACGTCGAAGGCGAAGTCGTCGAGCATGACGCCCGAGGCGTGGACGCGCCCCGCGCCGGCCGAGCCGTCTTCGTTAATCTTAAAGGCCACGACGTGCGCGCGGTCGGAGACGGCGACGTAGACCTCGCCGCGGAAGACTTGCAGCCCGTTCGGCCCGGGGATGAGCGGCAGGAAGAGCGGCGTCAGGAGCGAGTCGGCCGTCCAGACCTCGGGCGCGCCGGAGCCGTCGGAGTGTATGCGCCAGACGCGACCCAGAAGCGTGTCGGCCACGTAGAGCCAGCCGTCGTGATACGCGATGCCGTTCGGCGTCGCGCCCTGCGGCAGCCCCGCGACGAGCGACGCCGCGCCCTGCGGCGTCACCTTCCACACGCCGAGCTGCGAAGGCTCGCACGAGTTGACCGAGGCGTAGACGTTGCCCTGATGGTCGAGCGCGATGGAGCCCATGAGCGGAAGGCCGAAGGCGTTGCCGCAGGGCACAACGTCCGGTCGCACGGGCAGAAACGCGAGCGTCGTCTGCGCGCCGCCGGGCGCTATCTTTCTGATTTCGCCGGTGAACGCGAGGCTGACGTATGCGTTGCCGTGACGGTCGAACTGCACGCTCTCGGGAGTCTCGAAGGCGGCGGGGTTGAACAGTACGCGGGTCGAGAGGTCGGCCGCCCGTGCGCTCGCGGCGGAGAGCGCCGAGACGCACAGCAGTAGTGCGAGCGAAAGCTTGAACATTTTGCAGGCTCCTTTTCCGGGGGACGCGGGGGCCCGGGTCTTCAACGCCCCGCGCGCTCGCGTGTGGTGAGTTTGGCCCGGCCTCGGAAGGTCGGGGACGGCGAGGTTTTTGGGGACGCCGCGGCGCGGCGGCGCGTTGGTTGCCCGACACGCTAACGCGTAAACGTGCGGCGCGCGGGATCACCTTCGCGATCTTTTTTAACCGCCGCGCGAACGTTTCGCCGCAGCCCCGCCCGCGCCGCTGTGCTAGACTTCAAAACGTGAGCGAGCGCATCTACCGCGACCCGGTGCACAACATCATCCGCCTCCGCACGGACACGGAGGAAGGCCGCCTGATGGTGCGCCTCGTCGATTCCTTCGAGTTCCAGCGGCTCCGGCGCATCAAGCAGCTCGGCCTCGCACTCTTCACCTATCAGGGCGCGGAGCACTCGCGCTTCGCGCACTCTCTGGGCGCGCTCCACCTGATGACGCGCGTGCTCGACCTGCTCTCCGAGCGCTACAAGATTTCCGAGGACGCGCGCGCCGCCGCACGCGCCGCCGCCCTGCTCCACGACATCGGACACGGCCCCTTCTCGCACGTCATGGAGAAGGTCTTGAACTTCCACCACGAGGAGTGGACGCGCCGCGCGATGTTGAGCGAGGAGACCGAGGCCGGGCAAATCCTGCGCGACTACTCGCCCGAGCTTCCCGTCGCGGTCGCCTCCATCATCGAGGGCACGTTCCAGCCGGCCTTCCTCGCGCAGCTCGTCTCGTCGCAATTGGACGTTGACCGCATGGACTACCTCCTGCGCGACTCCCTGATGACGGGCGCGAAGTACGGCAACTACGACCTCGAATGGATCGTCAACGCCATCGAGGTCGACGAGGCCAACGACCGCATCTACGTCTCGGCGCGCGGGCTCTACGCGGTCGAGGAGTATCTGCAAGCGCGCTACTACATGTTCCGGCAGGTCTACTTCCACCGGACGCTGCGCTCGGCCGAGGCCGTGCTGCGCTCGACCCTGAGGCGCGCGCTCGAACTCATCGCGGCGGGTGAGCGCGTCTGGTGCGCGCCCGACACCGCCTTCGAGAAAATTCTGAAGCGCGCCCCGCTCACGCTCGCCGACCACCTTGAGCTTGACGACGCCGAGCTGACCTTCCACGTCAAGCAGTGGCAGCGCGCCGACGACGCCGTGCTGCGCGACCTCAGCCGCCGCTTCGTCGGCCGGCGACTGTTCAAGGCCATCGACCTCGACATGCCCGAGGCCGAGCGCGCCGACTTCCTCGAAACCGCCCGCGCGGCCGTCGCGCGGCGCGGGTTCGACCCGGCCTACTACTTCATCGAAGACCACGCGGGCGACGTGCCCTACTACTCCTACTACACGGCCGAGGGCGCGGAGCCGAAGTCGCTCATCTACGTCGAGGACGGCTACTCGCGGCCGCGCGTGCGCGAGATCAGCGAGGTGAGCGACGCCGTGCGGGGCCTCCGCGGCTACCAACTCCACCGCGTCTGCTTCCCGCCCGAGGTCAAAGACGAGGTCTACGCGCTCTACCACCGCCGCCCGAACGCCGACGCGGCGGTCAACTAAGCTTCACACTCTTTGTTCGCGGGACTGTAAGAGTCGGACGGTGTGACGTGCCGGACATGCTCGTCAACTTGCTGCGGCTGCCGCCGGTCGAGCCGGCGCTCGCGGAGTTGCGCGAGGCGGGGCTGGTGGTCAGGCGCGCGCGCCCGTGGGAGTCGAGTCAGGTGCGCGAGTTCGTCGCGCGCGAGTTCAGTCGGGCGTGGGCGGACGAGGTCTCGGTCGGGCTCGTGCGACAGCCGTTGACGGTCTTCGTCGCGCTGCGTGACGGGAGGCTTGTGGGCTTCGCCGCGTACGAGTGCACGCGGAAAGATTTCTTCGGGCCGACCGGCGTGGTCGAGGCCGAGCGCGGACGGGGCTTGGGGCGCGCGCTGCTGCTGGCCGCGCTGCGGGGCCTGCGCGAGCTGGGTTATGCTTACGCCGTCGTCGGCGGCGTCGGCCCCGCGGAGTTCTACGAGCGCGCGGTCGGCGCGCGGCTCATCCCCGACAGCTCGCCCGGCGTCTACGCCGACCCGCTGCGCGCCGACGAAGAGTAGTTTGTAAAGACACGATGAATTTTCGACACGCGCTCACGCTCTTAACGCTCGTGCTCGTGCTCGCGCCTTCTAGCGTGGGCGCGCGGGAGCGGCGCGTGACGGTGGCCGTGCTCGACATGGGCGGCTCGCCGACGGCGGCGCGCGTGACCGAGCGGCTGACAAAGCTGTTCGCGTCCTTCGCCATCAAGGGGACGACGCTCTCGCTGCTCGACCGCGGGATGGGCGCGGCGGCCGCGCGCGGCGTGGGCTACGCCGGGTCGCTCAACATGACTTTGGCGGAGGCGCGCTCGCTCGGCGCGGCCGTCGGCTGCGACTTCTACCTGACGGGCGACGCGCAGACCATCCGCCGCTCGTCGTCCGCGCGCCCGGTCTACTTCGAGTCTTACGCGTCGGTCTTCGTCGTCAGCGCGCGCACGGGACGGCTCGTCATGTGGGAGCGCCCGGCGGCCGAGGCCGCGACGGCCGCGGAGGCGGAGGCTTCTCTGCTCGCGACGCTCGAAGGCGGCGCCGCCATGCTCTACGCGTCGGCCGTCGCCATCGCGGCCGAGCGCGAGGAGCGCGACCGCTTCGAGCCCGAGCCCGCCGTCTCCGCCGTCATCGACCTCTCGACCGAAGAGGGCGCGAACGCCAAACCAGACCTGCGCGAGCCCGCGCCGTACAGGAGCCTGCGCCCGGCCTACACGGAGGCGGCCTCGCGCGCCGAGGCCGAGGCGACCGTGGACGTGTCGGTCGAGATAAGCGCCGACGGCCGCGTGGGGCGCGTCGAGGTCGTGCGCTGGGCCGGCTTCGGGCTCGACGAGGAGGTCGTCTCGACCGTGCGCCGGATGAACTTCCGTCCGGCCGAGCGCGACGGCGAGCGCGTCGCCGTCCGCGTGCTCCTGCGCTACAATTTCCGACGCCCGCCGAAGACGCCGGACAAGTGAGGACGGGAGGTAGTTTGTGTCTCGTCTGAATCGCAGAACCAAGCCCACGCGCGCGCTCGCCGCGCTCGCACTCTGCGCGCTCGTGTGCCTGCTCGCGCCCGCGCCCGTCGCGCGCCGAAGCCGCGCGGCCTTCGCCGAAGGCTCGGGCGCGGACGCCTACTCGACGGCCGAGTCGCGCCTGCGCATCTTCGACGAAGTCTGGGAGCAGGTCAGCGAGCGCTACTTCGACCCGGAATTTCAGGGCGTCGACTGGCGCGAGGCGCGGCGTCAACTTCGCCCGCTCGCGTCCTCGGCGCGCGGGCGCGTAGAGCTGTACGCGGTGCTGCGGCGGATGCTCGGGCTGCTGCGCGACCCGCACACGCGCGTCTTCGCGCCCGGCGAGAGCCCCGACTGGCGCGTCCAGCGTTACGTCTCGGTCGGCGTCTCGGTGCGCGAACTCGGCGATCAGGTCGTCGTCACGGATGTTGAGCGAGACTCGGAGGCGGAGGAGGCGGGCTTGCGCGCGGGCGACGCCGTGCTCGCGCTCGACGGTGAGCCGGCCGCCGCGCTCGTCGCGCGCCGCGTGGCCGAGAGCGGCGGCGGCGGCGCTTCGCCTTCCGCCCGACTCATCGCCGCCGCGCACCTCTTCGAGGGCGAGCGCGACACGACGGTGCGCCTGACCTACGCGCGGCCCGGCGAGCGGCGCGCGCGCGAGGCCGTGCTCCGGCGCGAGCCGCGCACGCGCCTGCCCTCGTTCGAGGTGCGCGGGCAGGGCGACGGCGTCCGCCTCGTGCGCTTCAACATCTTCACGCCGGAGGTAGCCGCGCTGTTCACGCGCGCGCTGAGGGACGAGCTGAAGGGCGCGCGCGCGCTCGTCATCGACCTGCGCGACAACGGCGGCGGCGAGGCCGAGTCGATGGCCGACCTCGCCTCGACGCTCCTGCCGGCGGGCTTGAGCCTCGGGCGCTTCACAGACCGCGCGGGCGCCGTCCGCCTTGAGCCGCACACGCGCGCGGCGCTGCTTTCGACCGCGGACTCGTTCGAGCGCTTCCGCCGCCCCGTCGTTCTTCTGACGAACGCGCGGACGGCGAGCGCGGCCGAGGTCTTCGCCGCCGCGCTGCGCGAGTCGAACCGCGCCTCGGTCATCGGCGAGGCGACGTGCGGCTGCGTGCTCGGCATCCGCCGCCGCCACCGCCTGCCCGACGGCGGCGTCCTCGACGTGAGCGAGATGGACTATCACACCGCCGGCGGCACGCGGCTCGAAGGCACGGGGCTGCGCCCCGACGTGACGGTCGAGCCGACGCGCGAGACGCTCCGCCGCCGACAGGATCGCGCCCTCGAACGCGCGCTTGAGATTCTGAAAGACTCGAAAGGCGAGTGAAGACGAAAGGGTCGGGGGGAAAGGGTTAAGGGGTCAGGGATGAAGGCGGGCGTGCCTCTCATCCCT
>JBEVKV010000344.1:0-4431 GCA_040509515.1 Pyrinomonadaceae bacterium
TTCGGCTGAAGTTCGGGAATCCGTCGGCGCGCCGGCCTTTGAATTCTACGGCGCGCCGGCCGGCCCGGACTGAACGGCGCGGACGCATCATCCATTCGCGCCCCCACCTCCGGCGGCACAGTTTCCAATGAAGCACGAGCGCCCAGTCACACAGGCCGCCTTCGACTCCCTCCTGTCGTGGCTCGACCCCGACCGCGAGCGCGCCGCCGAGAAGTACGAGCAGATACGCCGACGCCTCATCATCCTCTTCACCTGCCGGGGCCGCCTCGACGCCGAAGACCTCGCCGACGAGACCATCAACCGCGTTACCGTCAAGGCGGACGAGGTCGCGCGCTCGTACGTCGGCGACCCGAGCCTCTACTTTTACGGCGTGGCGCGGAACGTCTACCGTGAGGCGCTGCGGCAGAGGCCGCACCCCGCGCCCGCGCCGCCGCCCGACCCGGCCGAGACCGAGCAGACCGAGCGCGAGTACGACTGCCTGATGCGGTGCCTGGGCGAGTTGCCCGAGCCGAGCCGCGAGCTGGTGCTCGGGTACTACCACGACGACCGCAGCGCAAAGATAGACCACCGGAAAGAGTTGGCCGCGCGGCTCGGCGTGGCGCAGAACGCGCTGCGCATACGCGTCCACCGCCTCAGGGCGACGCTGCAGGAGTGCGTGAACCGCTGCCTCGCCCGGACGACGCTTCTGGCGTGAAACGTCGTGCCTTTATTCGTCATAATACTGTAGGAGGACGAGTCGGGACGGCGAACGGGCTGGTCAAATGACACCTTTCACGGACACACATGACGAAATCAGGAGGTACCTGCTCGGGATTCTCTCGGAAGAGGCCGGGCAGGGCGTCGAAGAGCGCCTGATGACCGAGGAGGCTTTTCTTGAGGAGCTGACGCTGGTCGAGGGCGAGCTGATAGACGACTACGCCGCCGGACTGCTCGGCGCGGAGGAGCACGCGGGCTTCGAGCGGCACTTCCTTTCGACCGAGGCGAGGCGCGCGCAGCTCAGACTCACGCGCGGGCTCAGACGCTACGCCGCCGACGCTTCCGTGAACGCCCGCAAGGCGGTCGCCGAAACAGAGGAGGCGACGACATCACCGACGACTCCGACGACCGGGCCGACGAAGATGACGACCGGGCCGACGTTGGGCGAACGGCTGCGCGCCTTCCGGGGCGGCCGTTCGGCGTCGTGGCGCGCGGGGCTCGCGTTCGCGGCCGTCGCCTGTATCGCGGTCGCGGTCTGGCTCGCGGTTCCGCGCGCGCCGCGCACGTTCGCCTCGCTCACGCTCGTCGCCGGGGCGGGCCAGCGCGCGGGCGGGGGCGAAGTCCCGAAGAAGGTGCGGCTCCCGCTCGGCGCGGACGCGCTGCGGGTCACGCTCATCCTCCCGGCGGGGACGCCCCCCGCCGACTCTTACCGCGCTGAGATGTTGACGGCGAGTGAGGGGCGGACGGAGGCCGTCGAGGTCGCGGAACACGACACGCGCACGGTCACGGTCGTCGTCCCCGAAGGCCGGCTCGCGCCGGGCCGCTACGCGCTGACGCTCTACGCCGCGGACGGCGGCGGGCGGCGCGTCGGCGACAGTTACGTCCTCGACGCCGAATAGCTTAAGAGAGCGCGTGCGCGCGACGCCGCCTCGACCACCACGCCGCCAGCGCCGCCAGCGACAGCACCAAGCCCCCCGACACCAGAGCCTTCGTGTAAGCCCTCAGCCTCGCCGCGCGCGCGGGGCGCAAAACCTGTCTGTACTCGCCCTGAAGCGTGAACGCGGCCCAGTAGTAGGGCGATTGCCAGTGCGGCTCGCGGCGGATGCTGTTCTGCGCCGCGCGCAACGCCGCCGCCGGCGTCATCTCGCGCCGCAGCATGTTCTCGTAGAAGCGCCTCATCAGCTCGGCGGTCGCCTCGTCGTCAACCTTCCAGAGGCTCGACACCACGCTCGACGCGCCCGCGTAGAGGAAGCCGCGCGTGAGCCCGATCATCCCCTCGCCGCGCACCTCCTTGCCGAGCGCCGTCCGGCACGCGCTCAAGACGACCAGCTCGACCGGCGCGCGCAGCGAGTAGACGTCGCGCAGCCCCACGAAGCCGTCGCGCGCGCGCCCCTCGCGGTCTACGGACGAAAGCAGCAGCCCCGACCTCTCGGGCTGCTTGGGGTAGAGCAGGCCGTGCGTGGCGAAGTGCAGGACGGCGAACTCCGAGAGGTCTGTCTGCTGAAGCCGCTCGCGCGTGGCGTCGAAGTCGGCCGCGACGAGCGAGTCGTCGACCACCTCGCGCAGGTTCCGCAGCTCGGTGCCGGCGTAGGTGAGCGGCTCGGCCGTGGCCGGGTCGAGCGGCGAGTCGTCCTCGAACTCGAAGTCGCGCCGGTCGCCGCGGATGCTTGCAGTCTCCGACTTGCGGAGTTCCGCGGTCTCGCCGCCGCCGCCGTCGGCCGCGCTCTTACGCATCGCGTAGTTCGACTTGAAGACCGGGTCGCCGAACGCGACCAGCGTCTTCGACGGCGGCAGACGCCGCCCCGCCTCCTCGCGCAGTTGCCCGAGGACGGAGGCCGAAGGGGCGTTGACGACCTCGTGGTCGGCGACGAGCGGCTCGCCGTCGGCGGGCGCGGGCAGAACCTGGAACGGGACGTAGTTGAGCCCGCCGTCGGCGACGACGACGACGCGCGTCTTGCCCCGCAGCGACGCGGCGGCGGGCGCGAGCACCATCCGGCTCAACTCGCGCGCGGCCTCCTCGACCTCCCGCCCGATGTCGCGCTCGCGCCGCGCCCCCGAGAGCAGCGCGTAGACGCGCCCGGCCGCGTGCTCGACCGACGCGCGCGGCGGCAGCTCGTAGCTCCGCAAGCCTTCGCGCGTCACGGCCCACACGTAGCCGCGCTCGTCGCCGAGCCCGTACTCAAGCAGCACCGTCTCGTCGTCGCCGACGACCTGCCGCCGGATGCGTTCCAAGTCCCAGCCGGCCGGGCGCGCGATCTGGCCGTAGGACGGGTGGCGCGCGCGTATGGCGTCCTCGATGCCCGCGTACTCGGCGCGCAGCCGCGCGAGGTCGGCGTCCAGCGCTTCGAGCTCCGGCCACTCGTACTTCCCGCGCAGCAGCGCCACGCGGTCGTCCTCGCGCGCGCGCAACGCCTGCCGGAGCGCGCGCTCCTGTCCGGCGAGCCGCGGGTCGAGCCCCGGAACGAGGCTCGTCTCGGTCGCGCGCAGAAGCTCTGTGAGCGAGCGTGCGCGCGCGCGCTCGCTGTTCTCGAAGGCGAGCACGTCGAACCCGCGCGAGGGTTCGGCCGCGTGCCTGCGCATCAGCAGCTCGACGTAAGCCTCGTAACGCTCGTGGACGGTCGCCGAGAAGGCCGCCGTCAGGTCGCTGCTCGCGGAGTCGCGGCGCACCCCCTCGGTCGCCCGAATCGAGAGGCCCAAATACTCTTCGGCCGCGTCGAGGTTCCCGGCCGACAGCTCAAGCCGCCCCAGCGCGTAAGCGACCGCCGCCTCGTTGACGCGGTCGGAGAGCCGGCCGAAAGTTTCGAGCGCCTTCAGGTAGCTGGCGCGCGCCACCTCGACGCGACCCGCGCGCTCGTAAGCCTGCCCCATCAGCCCGAGCGGGCGCGCGGCCCAACTGAGGTTGCCCCGGCGCTCGTAGTACTCGAACGCCGACCGTAGGTGGCGCAGCGCGGCCGCCGTGTCGCCCGTGGCGAGGTAGGTGCGGCCGAGATAATGGTGTGTCTGCGCCGCTTCGACCCCGTCGGCGTCCACGCCTTTGAGCGAGCGCCGCAGGTAATCGAAGGCCGCCGGGTAGTCGCCCAGAAGAAAGTGCGTGCCGCCGAGCCCCCATGTGGCGTACCAGACGAGGTGCGGGTTCTGCGTCCGGCGGTAGTATTCGAGCGCGCGCTCGAAGTGCTTGAGCCCGTCTTCGGGCAGGCCGGCCTCGTTGAACGCCTCGGCCAGCCCGGCGGCGACCTGCCCCATCATCAGGGGCTCGGCCTTCTCGTCGAGCAGCGCCTGCGCCTGCGTCAGCAGCGTGATGTTCGCGCGCCACTCGCCTTTGCGGTACTCGATGAACCCGAGCATGATGAGCGCGCCGGCCTCGCCGGGACGGTCGCGCAGCTCGCGCCAGAACTGCAAGGCGCGTTCGTAGTGCTGCGCCGACTCGGTGAGCCTGTTCTGCGCGAAGTGGCAGCGCCCGACCTGCGAGTGCGCCAGCGCGAGCCCGCGCGGGTCGCGAATCGACTGCCAGAGCGCGAGCGCCTCTTCGGCCGTCGCCATCGCGAGCCTCTGGTCTTTGTAGATTTGCACCACGCTCAGCGTGACGAGCGCGCGTGCGCGCCCGCGCTCGTAACCCGCGCGCTCGCTGACGGCGAGCGCGCGGCGGAGCGCCTCTTCGGCCTGCTCGTTTTGCCGGAGGTGTACGTACGTCTCGCCGAGGCCGCCCAGCGCGTCGGCCTCGGCCTCCGCGTCCGA
>JBEVKV010000345.1:0-3520 GCA_040509515.1 Pyrinomonadaceae bacterium
GCTCCCCGGCCCGGGGAGGCCGGTGCGGGTCGGCCTCCCCTCTCTTTTGCCGCCCATTTGCCGCGATTTACAAAACTTTACACAAGGGTGACGAACTTTTTACGCCTCCGGCCGCCCTTAAGACATCGAAGAAGGGCACAAAATTTCATTCTCGGAGGCGGCGGCAAACATGAGGCGTCTTTTCTTCTCCATCGTTGTGGCTCTCTCGGTCTCGGGCGCGCTCGGCGCGAGCGACGCGCGCGCGCAGGTCGCGCCGAAGGCGGCGGACGCCGGCCCGGCGGTTGACGTTGACCGCATCGTCCGCGCCTTCACGGCGAAGGAGACGCAGTTCCGCAAGGCGCTCAACGGCTACACCTTCACGCGCGACGCCACGATTCAGACCATCGGATTCGGCGGTCAGATCACGGGCGAGTACAACCGCGTTTCGGCGTTCACCTTCAACGACGCGGGCGAGCGCTTCGAGCGCATCACGCGCTTCCCCGTCCCGACGCTGACCGAGATAAGTTTCACCAACGAAGACCTCGAAGACCTCGGCGGCGTCCAGCCGTTCGCGCTCGAAGCGTCGAAGATAAATCTATACAACTTCACCTACGCCGGCCGCGAGAAGGTTGACGAGTTGGACACCTACGTCTTCGACGTTGCGCCGAAGGTGACGCCGAAGAAGGTCAGCGAGCGGTTCTTTCAGGGACGCGTCTGGGTGGACGCCGCCGATTTGCAAATCGTCAAGGTGAAGGGCAAGGGCGTGCCCGAGGGCAAGCAGCGCTTTCCCACCTTCGAGACCTACCGCGAGCAGATCGACGGCAAGTACTGGTTCCCGACCTACACGTACGCCGACGACCAGCTCGTCTTCCCCGGCGGCCAGACCGTACACGTTCGCATGAAGGTGCGCTACGCGGACTACAAACTCTTCAAGGGGCGCGTGCGCGTCATCGAGGAAGGCGAGCCCGGCGAGACGCCCTGAAGCGGCGCGCGCCCGACCACACGTTAAATCGACAAAGAGATAATGCAAGTTGAAGCTGTTCTGAACGGCCCGCGCACCGACGCGCGCGTGGTTTCCCCCGAGTCGGTGGCGGTGCGCTCGTCGGACTACGAGTTGGCGCAGCGCGCCGCCGCCGGCGACATGCAGGCGTTTGAGGAGCTGTTCCGCAAACACCGGCGGCTCGTCTACGGGCTCAGCCTGCGCATGACGCAGGACGTGGCCGAGGCCGAGGACATCACGCAGGAGGTCTTCGTCCTCCTCTTCCGCAAGGTCGGCGGCTTTCGCGGCGAGGCCAACTTCACGACGTGGCTCCACCGCCTGACCGTCAATCAGGTGTTGATGCGCTTCCGCCGTACCAAGTCGCGGCGCGAGGACTCGCTCGAAGACGACGAGGGGCAGCCGCGCGAGCCCGCTGTGGGGACGGCCGCCCCGAGGTCGGCGCAGCTCGTCGACCGCATCGCGCTGGAGAGCGCCATCGCGCAACTCCCGCCCGGCTACCGCGCGGCCTTCATCCTCCACGACGTTGAGGGGTACGACCACGAAGAGGTCGCGCGCCTTCTGGGCTGCGCCGTCGGTACGAGCAAGTCGCAGCTCCACAAGGCGCGCACCAAGCTCCGCAAGATTCTCGCCTCCCGCTAACCTCGGAAAAACTTTCAAACGGGTGTCTTTAAGAATCTCAAATTTGAAATTTCAAATTTGAGATTCTTAAAGACACCCGTCCACCCGCACGCAGTTCGTCCATTTAAAAGTATCGTTGACGGGGCATGTAGTGCTCAGTAATATATTGCTATGGCATATATCGGGTCGGACATTCTCGCGCGCGAGCTGAAGAAGGGGAGCGCCGAGCTGCTCCTCCTCTCGCTCGTCGAGGATCAGCCCCGGCACGGCTACGACATCGGCACGCTCATCGAGCAGCGCTCGGGCGGGCTGCTCCGCTTCAACGTCGCCTCGCTCTACCCGCTGCTCTACCGGCTTGAGCGGCGCGGCTGGATTCAGGGGCGCTGGGTAGAGCGCGAGGGGCAGCGCCGCCGCCGCTATTACCGCCTGACCGCCGAGGGGCGCAAGGTCTTGGCCGCGCAGCGCGACACCTGGCGCGAGTTCGTCGAGGCCATCAGCCGCATCACCGGGATTGAACATGCCTGACTGGAAGCAGGAGGTCAGCGCACGCCTCTCCGGTCTCAAACTCAAGCCGACGCGCGAGGCCGAGATAGTCGAGGAGCTTTCGCAGCACCTCGAAGACCGTTACGAGCAGGCGCTCGCGGGCGGCGCGTCGGAAGTTGAGGCGCGCCGCGCCGTGCTTCAGGAGTTGACCGAGGGCGACCTGCTCGCGCAGGGGCTCGGGCGCGTCGAGCGCCCGGTGCGGCGCGAACCCGTGGCGTTCGGCTCGCCGAGGAGGATGGGAATGCTTGGAGACTTCGGTCAGGATTTGCGCTACGGCCTGCGCGCGCTTTGGAAGAACCCCGGGTTCACGGCGGTCGCGGTCATCGCGCTGGCTTTGGGGATCGGGGCGAACAGCGCGATCTTCAGCGTCGTCAACACGGTGCTCCTGCGGCCGCTGCCTTACAAAGACCCCGAGCGGCTGGTGATGGTCTGGGAGGAGAACGCGAAGAGCGGCTACCCGAAGGACACGCCGGCCGTCGGCAACTTCGTTGACTGGCGCGAACAGAATCAGGTCTTCGAGGGCATGGCGGCCGTCGCCGAGCAGGACTTTAACCTGACGGGCGCGGGCGAGCCGGAGAGGCTTTCGGGGCACCGCGTCTCAGCCGACCTCTTCCCGCTGCTCGACGTCGCGCCGCACGCGGGTCGCGTCTTCACGCCGGAGGAAGACAGCCCCGGCGCGGACAGGGTCGTCGTCATCAGCCACGGACTCTGGCAGCGACGCTTCGGCGCTGACCCGGGGCTGTTGGGCAAGACGCTCAACCTGAACGGCGAGCCGCACACGGTCGTCGGCGTGATGCCCGCGCACTTTCAGTTCCCGAATCGTCTGGACGAGCTGTGGGTGCCCATCGCGTTCACGCCGCAGCAGGCGGCCAACCGCGGGCGGCATTACCTTGAGGTCGTCGCGCGGCTAAAGCCCGGCGTGACGCTTGAGGGCGCGCAGGCCGAGATGAGCACCGTCGCCGCGCGTCTACAGCAGCAGCACCCGGAGAGTAACGTGGGGCTCGGCGCGGTCGTCGAGCCGATGCACGAACACCTCGTGGGCGACATCCGCCCGGCGCTGCTCGTGCTGCTCGGCGCGGTCGGCTTCGTGCTGCTCGTGGCGTGCGCGAACGTCGCCAACCTGCTGCTGGCGCGCGCGGCCTCGCGGCAGAAGGAGATCGCCGTGCGCACCGCGCTCGGCGCGAGCCGCCTGCGTCTGATACGACAGTTTCTGACCGAGAGCGTGCTGCTGTCGGCGCTCGGCGGCGCGCTCGGGTTGCTGCTCGCGGTGTGGGGCGTGAGCCTGCTCGGGGCCTTCACGCCGGAGGACATCTCGCAGGTCAAGGAGATCGCGGTCGACGGGCGCGTGCTCGGCTTCACGCTCCTCGTCTCGCTCGTGAC
>JBEVKV010000346.1:0-7235 GCA_040509515.1 Pyrinomonadaceae bacterium
CCCCGCGCGAAACATTTCTCTAACGCCTCGCATATCAGGTAGGCGGCCGGGCGCGGCCTCCGCCGAACGTAACCCGACCCGGCCGGCGCACGGCGGGATGTTTTTAAACAGACCGATACCTTGAGTTAAGGGAGTTGGAGACATGCGACCCTTTTACGTATTCACCTTTCTGCTCGTCGGCCTCACGTTGACGGCCGCGACCGGGTTGACGGCGCCGCCCCCGCCTCCGGCGGCGAACATGGAGCCGACCGTGTACGACGACGGCAGGTCTTGCCCCAACGACTGTGACGCACATGTGGTCTTCCACCCGAACCACAACGGAACCCGGAACGCCTTCGACCCTTCCAGCACGCGCGCGGCCCCGAGGCGGTGCGTCGCAGGGCGGCCGTGCACGATCTGTTTCTCCGAAGCCGAGTCGAGCTGCATGACGGCGACGTATCGCGGCGCCGGGCCGCCCCCGAGGCGGTTCGACTTCACGCCCGCCTTCTACGAAGAGAACTGCCCGAGGTCGGGTTTGCCGACGCCGCTCGCCGCCCAATGCCGCGCCGCGCAGAGGGCGCTGCCGGCGCTGGAGGCGAGGGCCAACTGCGTCGCCACGCCCGAGCACGAGAAGTGCCGTGTGATGATGCGCGAGGCCGCGCGGCGCAAGGCCGCCGACGACCTGATGTACGAAGAGTGTCTGGCGGAAGGCGAGGCCCGGTTCAACCGGGATAAGCCGCGCCGCTTGCAGCGGAGCCTTGCATGCGCCTACGAGAAGTTCGGCACGGGGCGCAACTCCAGCGGCGTGACGTGGAGGAAACTGCTGGACGGCGCGTGCCGCCCGGGCACCTACGCCGGCCGCGACGGGCTCGACTGCTGCACCGGGAGTCTCTACGAGGCGGCGCTGCTCGGCCGCGAATGCTCGCTCTTCTTCGTCGCGCGTTGAAGCCGCCCGCGCGCCGGCCGTTACTCGACGACGAGGCGGTCGCTCGCGCCGCGTCCGAAGGTCTCGGGCGCGTACATCTCCTCTGCCTTCGCGGGCGGGACGACGAAGACGCCGGGCGTCGTCGCGCGCGCGACGTAGGTGTAGGTGTAGACGCCCTCCCACATGAGCGAGGTGAACGCCTCCGCGCGGTCGTCGCGCAGGTTCTGGTGCTCGAACCACGGCCGCCACCACCAGCGTCCGAAGCCCGGCCCCTCCTCGCGACTCTCCTCGGGGATGCTCCCCGTGACGGCGAGCGACGGGTTCATGGCTTCGAGCCCGGCCGGCAGCGGGTCAACGAGCGCGACGTGGTAGCGCCGCGCCGGGGCCACCAGCGTCAGCTTCACGCGCACCTTCGCGCCGGCCTTCACGCGCCACGTCCCGTCGGCGTCGCGCCGCACGTCGGCGGGGTCGTCCACCGCCTCGTAGACGCGCTCGACCGCGAAGCCGTAGTCGGCCGACGCGAGCTTCAGGTTCGACGGCGCGTAGCTCATCCCGACGCGGTAGTAGAGCCGCCCCGCGCCCTCCTTCTGTAAGACGAGGTTCTGCTCACCGCTCCCCTTCTCCACGATGTAGCGCATCGGCACGTCGAACTGCTGGCGGTCGGTCGAGCGCCCGCGGAACTGCTGCTCGCCCGCGTACGCGTCGCCGAGCCACGCGCGCGCGACGAAGTCGGGCGTCGCCTTCTCGTAGGTGCGGAAGTAGCGGTCGAGCGCGAGCAGCACGAAGGCGTTCTCCTGCGTGTTCCCCCAGTGCCCACGCTTGCGGTGCGCGAGCAGGCCGCGCGCGATTTTCGGGATGAGGTCGTTCTCGGGCTGGTCGCCGATGAGGGCTTCGAGGATGACACCGTCCGCGCGGCGGTCGGAGCGCAGCAGCAGATAGTCGTCGTCCGCGTAAGAGGTCGTGAACTGCGCCGTCCCGGCCGTCTCCTCCGCGCGGTTGTTCAGCAGGCGACGAATCGCCGCGACCTCGGCCGCCGAGTTCCTCTCGCCCGAAAGCACGGGCAGCAGCCACCCCGTTGCTTCGAGCTGTAGCTTCTCCAGACCTTCCGTCGCGATCAGTTTCCGCGCGCGCTCGGCGTCGCGGTCGCCCATGCGCGCGCGCGTGTAGAGCGCGTAGGCGATGAGCGTGTTGCGCGCGTCGCGGCCGTAGCGGCGCGGGATGTGCGACTCGATGGCGCGCAGGTACGACTTCGACTTGTCGAGCATCGACTGCGGCACGTCGTAGCCCTTCTCCTTCGCGCGCGTGAGCGCGTGCGCGACGTGAATGCTGACGTAGGGCCACGACGGGTCGCCGCGACGCCAGAAGGCGAAACCGCCGTCCTGATTCTGCAAGCCTTCGAGCCGCTTGATGTCGCGCGCGACGGCCGCCTTCATCGCCTCTGGTGTAGGCAGGTCTTTGGCCTTGAAGGCCGTCAGCACGTCGCGCAGCGCGGCGACCGCGAGCACGCGCGACGACAACTGCTCGGAGCACTCGTAAGGGTACGCGACGAGGTAGAGCACGGCGTCGGTGAGCGCCTGCAACTGCGTCGAGGAGGTCTGTACTTCGAGCCCGCCGAACTGCTTGAAGACATCGGGCGGCGCCTTGACCGGCTGGACGACGGCGACGCTCTGGTCGATCTCGCCGTAGGTGGCGAACGCTTCGGTCGTCGCGGGCGTGTAGACGGGAAGCTCGATCAGCGCCGCGTCGGCGAAACGGCCCGAGGCGGCGCCGACCTGAAAGCGCGCCGTCCCGGCCGACGAGGCCGACGTGGGGAAGCGCACCTCGACGCGGTCGTTCGCGGGCACGGTGACGCGCCGCCCCTGCCCGTCGGTGAACTCCGCGCCCGTGGCGCGCACCGCCACGTCCACGACGGCCGGGCTGTCGGTCTGATTCTGCACGACGACGGGTAGCTCGAAGCGGTCGCCGAAGTTGAGGAAGCGCGGAGCCGACGGCCGCGCCATCACCGGCTGGCGGGCCGTGATGGCCGACTCACCGGAGCCGAACTGTTTGCCCCCCGCGACCGAGACGGCCATCACGCGGTAGCGCGTCAGGTTGTCCGGCACTTTAACTTTCACCTCGGCGCGTCCGCGCGCGTCGGTCGGCACCGAAGGCGCGAAGACGGCAAGCGCGTTGAAGTTCTCGCGCATGCGGATGGCCTGCTGCTGCTCCTGCTGCGCAACGCCGTCGAGCAGCATATTGTTTTTTGCCATCGCCATCGGCGCGGCCGTGGGGGCGGGCGGCGGGGGCGGCGACTCATCCTTACTCTCGATCCTCATGCGCGTCTCCCTCTGCCCGGGGGAGGCGGCTGTGACCGTCTCGGCCACCATGCCCGCGCCGCCCGAGGCGGTAGCGGTGACGACGTTAATCTTCCCGGGGTCGGCGAGTTGCACGTCTTTGCGCAGGTGGAAGTCCGTCACGTCTTCGCCGCGCAGCGCGTAGAAGATTGAGAGCGGGTCTTCGAGCTTGTAGCCGGAGAGCGCCAGCACAGACTCGTCCACCACGACGACCGCGAGTTCCCCGCCCTGAACGGGACGGCCGGCCGCGTCTTTAACTTCGACGGCGACGGTCGTCTCGCCGCCCGGCTCAAGCGCCTTGTCGCGCGGCGTCGCCGTCACCTGTAGCTTGCGCGCGAGCGGCGGCACCGTCAGGTTCAACTGCCCGAGCGCGTAGGCCGGGCGCTTCGGCAGCTTCGAGTCCTCCTCGCCCTTCTCATTGGCGCGCGCCGCCGCGCCGACGAGGTCAACCTGCACGTAGACGTTCGGCGTGTAGCCCTCTTCGACGGGGACGCGGAGGACGTGCGACGGCTCGTTCATGCGGAAGCGCTCCGTGCGGACGAGCCCCGAGCGGCGGAGCGTCACCAGCGCCTCGGCCGGGAAGAAGGGCGCTTGCACGAGTATCTCGGCCGTGTCGCCGGCGTGATACTCCTTGCGGTCGGGGATGAGTTCGACCTTCTCCTGCGACACGTCGCGGCGCGGCGGCGTCTTGCCGCCCGCGACCCAGAGCGTCAGCTCGCTCTCGTTGGGGCGCTCGCGGTCGTCGTAGACGCGCGCGGTCACGCGGTAGACGCCGCCCGCCTTCGGGCGGAACGTGCACTTGACCGCGTCCGCCGCAGACCTGACGACGCACTCCTCGGCCTGCGCCTCGACCTGCGCCCAGTTCCCGCGCGTCTGCTTCCATTCGAGCAGCGCCGCGCGCATACGCACCTCGCGCCCCGCGGCGAGCTTTCCGTCTAAGTCCGAGACTATCGTCGAGACGACGAGCGGCTGCCCCTGCTGCACGAAGAGGCGCTCGCTCTTGAGCCCGACGTAGAGGTCGGCCGGGTGGACGAGAAGCGTCGTGTTTGAAGTCCACGTCTGCCGGTTCACGTCCGTCACCGAAGCCTGCGCGCTGACCGAAGTCGGCTGCGGCGGGTTGACCGAGTCGAAGTCGATGCGGAGCGTGTGCTTGCCGGCCGCGTCCGTGCGCCCCTTGAAGGTCTGCGCGCTCTCGTTCCCGCCGCCGCGCGCGGAAGAGGTCTCCCACCACGGCGTCCAGCGGCCGAAGGTGTAGTCGCCGCGGTTGGGCGGCGTGAAGCTGGACTGCGTGGCGGTCACACGCCAGTTGACCTCCGAGTCGGGCAGGCCGCCGCCCGCGTAGTAGCTCGCGCTCACGGTCGCCTGCGCGTGGCCGCCGACGAAGTGCGGCCCCTCGTCCGTCTTCGCGCTGACCTCGAACTCGGGGCGGCGGAACTCCTGCACCTGTATCGCGTGCTGGTGCTGCCGGTTCGCCTCAAGCACGCCCGCGCCTTCGGCCTGAAGCTGCAAGTAGGAGTGGCCGAGGTTCATCGTCGCGGGCAGCTTGAACTTCGTGTCGAAGCCGCCGAGCGCGTTGAGCGGCGCGGAGTCCTTCAGAATCTCGTTGCCGCGCGAGTCGCGCAGCGTATACGTGACCGACGCCGCGCCGCCCGCGAGCGGCCCCACGTCGCCGTTTTTGCCGCCGCCCACGCGCCGGAGCCACCCCTTCAGACTCACCTCCTCGCCGGGCTTGTACATCTTGCGGTCGTCGAAGACGTACCAGCGCAGCGCGTCCGGCGCGTCGCGCCGCGCCCAGCTCGAAGCGCCGTACCACCAGTCGCTCAGCTCGGGCAGGAAGGCCGTCTCGTCGCCGCGCCGCGCGAGGAGCATCCCCGTCATCGCGCTCGTCTGCGGCGGGAGGCCGAGACGCACGAGCCCGTCCCGGCCGCTCGTGGCGCGCGGCCCCGACGGCAGCAGCGTCATCTCGACGCCTTCGAGCGGGCGGCCGTCCGCCAGCGCGGTCGCCCAGCCGACCAACTCCTCGCGGTCTACGAAGGCGTCGAGCCCGATGCCGGTCACCTGCACCCACGTACGCAAGACCTCGCGCTGGGCCCCGCGCCCCTTCTGGGCGGCCGCGCGCGACGCCGGCTCGACGACGACGAAGACGTTGCCGCGCCCGCCCTTGAGCGCCGCCGAAAGGTCGAGCCGCGTCTCGGTCAGTTCGTCCGGCTGACCCTTGACCGCGACCGGCTTCGACGAGACGAGCGTGCCCGGCGGGCCGGCCGGCCCCTGCCGCTTCTCGTCGTAGTAGCCGTTGACCGAGCGCATGTGCGCGACGTAAGCCTCGTAGTCCTTCGGCTCGACCGCGTAGAGCGTGACCTTGAGCGTCGGGTGGTTGACGCTGTAGACCGAGAGGTGCGGGCCGCCCGCCGGGTCGAGCACGACGAAGTTGCCGCCCCCGGACATCAGCCCCGGCGGCGCGGGGCCGACGTTGAAACTGACCGTGACGGGCGAGCCGAGCGTCTGCCCGAACTGGTCGCGTAAGGCAGGGTCGAGCGTCACCCTGTAGGACGTGCGGCCGCGCTTCGAGCCGTGGACGTAGATGGTCGTGCCGTAAGCGTTGACGGTGAGGCCGGGCACCTCGGGCTCCACCTTCACCTTCGACGCGTCGAAGGCTTCGAGATCGACGGGGTTGCTGACCTGTATGATCCACTGGTCTGAGGGCGCGCAGCGGTCGTTCCAGCCGCAGGCGTGCGACGTGACGCGGAAAGGCCCGTAGGTGCGGAACGAGAAGCTCTGCGCGGCGGTCGTCCTGCGCGGCCCCTCGGCCGAGGGCGTGCCCGCGCCGACCGTGACCGTGACGGGCGAGTCGGCCGGCAGCGCCTCGCGCGCCTCGCCGCCCGCGCCCGTCGCGCGCACGGCGAGCCAGCGCCCGGCGGTCGCGGCCTTCACCAGCCTGCTCACATTCTCGTCGGCCGCAATCTCGTCATCCTTCGCGAGCCTCAACGCGGGCGCGGACGCCCCGGCCGTCAACTTCAAAGTCCGCAGCACCGCCGCGGGGTCTACCTTCTGGTCGAACTCCATGAAGATGACCGCGTCGCGGCGCGTGTTGACGCCTTCGGGGTACTTCGCGACGAGCTTCGGCGCGGGCGTGGCGAACTTCCACGTCAGAGGCTTCGACGCGCCGGCCGGGACGCTGACCTCGAACTCGGTCGCCATCGGCAGACGCCCCTCGGCCGGGTCGAAGATGAGCGTCTTCGTGCCCAACCAGCGCCAGCGCCCCGCGGGCTGCGGCGAGAGCCGCGCGGGGACGGTGCGCGCCGCCTCGTCCTGCGACGTGACCGCCACGGCCGGCCGCGCGAAGGTCAGAGAGACCTGCGGCGCAATCGGCACCTCGCCCGTGGGCGAGTGGCGCACGACCCTTTGCTCGCCCGCGGCGGCCGCGTCCGGCGCTTCGCGCGTCTCGGGCGCGGGGAACGGGCTGAGCACCGTCGCGCCCGCGCGCGGCGCAGGCAGGCTGCGCTCGCGCAGCGCGAACTCCTGCCGGTCGCCCTCCGCGGCCTTCAGCTCCGGCAGGCGCGCCAGCACGCGCGCTGTCTCCGCCTGCGACAGCTTGACGGCCGGCGCGGCCGGCGCGCGCGGCCCCGCCGCTTCCGCCTGCTCCGCGCCCTCGCTCAGACGGAACCGCAGCCCCTTCCGCTCGACCGCGCCCGCCTCCTCGGCGGCCTCGTAAACATCTCCGTCGCTCTCACTCATGGCGTTCGAGTTGGCCCGAGCGCCGAGCGGCGCTAACGGGCTCAGGATGATTTGGAACAGGAGAATCAGTGCGGGGATATTTTTCAGACGCATCTTTTGAAGCCTCGCGGCCGTCGCTTGAAAATGTTAGGTGCTTCGGGGAGAAGCTCAACTCGTCTCCGCTCAAAGGAACGCCGGTCTGTGACTTTACTTGCGACGCCTCGGTGCTCGCGAAGCGGGACGGATGTTTCCGGCGGGGCGTCGGGTCTTCCGCAGGAACATAG
>JBEVKV010000347.1:0-5073 GCA_040509515.1 Pyrinomonadaceae bacterium
GGCTTCGGCCTTCAACTTGGAACTTTGAACTCGCGACTTTCAACTCGTCTTCGTCAGAGCCTTTTGAGCGCGGCGCGCGCGAGCGCCTCGGCCTTCTTCAGACGCGCGGGCGTGTCCTCGGGGTCGCTGACGCCGACGCGCAGGACGGCGTCGTCCTTCAACACGTAGAGCGTGGCGGCGCGGCGGCCGCCCATCAGATAAGCCTCCTGCCCCAGCCCCCCGACGCGGCGCGGCCGCTCGTCCTCCTCTTCGCCGCGCCCCTCCTCTTCTTCCTCTTTTTCGGCGTTGCCGCCTTCTCTGACCTGACCCGCGGCGCGCTCGCGCTCAAGCATGCGCTCGCGCTCCCGCTCGCTCTCCTCCTTCATTTCGCGCTGGCGCTCGCGCTCCTCGATGGCCTCCGGGTGGAAGCGCGCGCGCCAGTACTCTTTCAGCGCGCCGTCGTTCGCGCCCGGCGCGGCGCGCACCACTTCGAGGCTGACCGACTTGACGAAGGTCGGCAGGCGGAAGAAGCACTGCGACATCGAGAGCGCGCCGGCGCGGTGCTCTGTGCCCTGCGCGTCGGCCGGGGCCTCGCCCTGCACCTCTTTGACCTCCTCGTCGGAGAGCAGCGCGCAGGTGGCGCTCCTCGGGACGGGCGTCGAGTCGGCGACCGCCGCGCGCGGCGGCGTCGGGCGGGGCGCGTTCGCGTTGGGCGCGGTTCCGCCGCCGCCGCAGCCCGGTGCGAGCACGCACAGCATGAGTGTCAGCGTCTTTAACCTCATCGTTCGCCTCCGCTATTTTTATTTTGAGCCGTCGGCCTCATCCGGCATGCGCTCAAGCTCGCGCGACATGCCGAGGCGTGTGAATATCTCGCGCGACTCGCGCCACTTCGCGGCTCCCTGTTCGGGGTCGCCGGCCGCGAGTTCGTGCCGCGCCCAGTCGCGCAGCGTGCGCGCGCGCTCGGCCGCCGCGCCCATCTCCGTGTAGACGCGCAGACTCTCCGCGAAGCACTCGGCCGCCGTGCGCGCCCGGCCGAAGACGAGAATGCCGCCCCCCGAACGCGACGCGACCAGCCCGAGCGTCCGCCACGCGTTGGCGATGTAGTCCTGATTCTCGGTCTTCTGCCCCAACTCAAGCGCGTTCAGCGCCGTCGGCAGCGCCTCCTCGTTCTTCCCCTGACCCCAGAAGCTCTCCGCGAGGTAGCAGTAGATCATCGAGAGCGCGAAGTGCCCGGCCGGCCCCGCGAGCGCGACGGCCTGCCGCAGATTCGCCTCGGCCGCCGCGTAGTCTTCGAGACCCATCTGCGCGCCCGCCAGATTCCCGAGCGTCGGCAGCTCCCACGTCCGCTCGCCTATCTCGCGGAAGATTTCGAGCGCCTCTGTGTAGCGGCGCACGGCCTCCGAGTAGTCCGCGCCGAGGTGCGCGATGACGCCGAGGTTGTTGAGCATGAAGCCGAGGTTGCGGCGGTCGCCCAACTCTTTGAGGAGCGCGAGCGACTGCTCGAAGCACTCCTGCGCCTCGGCGAACCGCCCCGAGACTTCGTGCGCGACGCCGAGAAGTTTTAAGCCGTTGGCGCGCGCCGCGCGCGAGTCGCCCCCGGTCTCTTCGCTGAGCGCGAGTATTTGACCGCCCAGACGCTCGACCGCCGCCGCGTCTCCCAGACGGTGCGAGGCCAGCCCCTGACGGTTGAGCGCGAGCGCCAGCTCGGCCTTCGCGCCCGCCGCCGTGCCGGCGCGCCGCGCCAGCTCCTCCGCGCGCCGCGCGCTCTCAAGCGCCGCGCGGTTGTCGCCCTGATACTCGCGCACGGCCGTCAGCCCGTTCCACGCGCGCGCCTCGGCCACGTCGTCGCCCGCGGCCGACGCCGCCTCGCGCATGAGCGTGTAAGCCTCCGTCGCCTCGCCGTAGCGCGCCTGCATCGTCAGGACTTCGCCGAGCCCCGCGTGCCACTCGACGGCGCGCGCGCGCAGAGCCGCGACGGCCGGCGACGACTCTTCATCCTGAACCGTCTTCTCCGCCTCGGCCAAGTGTTCGAGCGCCTTGCGGTAGAAGCCGATGGCGGCCTCGGGCGAGTAAGAGGCGCGCGCCTGCCGGCCGGCGCGCCCGTACCACTCGGCCGCGCGCACGGCGTCGCGCGCCGTCTCGTGGTGCTCGGCGACCACGGCCGCGTACTCTTCGACGCGGACGCCCGCCTCGCGGACTAACCACGCGGCGGCCTCCGCGTGCAGGCGTCGGCGCTCGCGCTTCAAGAGCCCTTCGTACGCGACGCTCCTCAGCAGCGCGTGCTTGAAGACGTACTCGCGCGCGCCGTTGAAGGCCGAAGCCTCGCGGCGAAAGATCAGCTCCTTGCGCCTGAGCGTCTCCAGAGCCTCGGCCGTGTCGCCCTCGAAAGTTTCGCCCCGCGCCGCGGCCGCGCGCGAGAACTCTTCGAGCGCGCCGTCCCAGAACTCGCGCCCGACGACCGAGGCGCGCTGCAGGACGGTCTTCTCCCACGCGGTCAATCCGTCGAGCCGCGCCTGAAGCACGCCCGTCAAAGTCGGCGGCACGCGCACCTCGACCAGACGGCTCGCGTCCACATGCCAACGCTCGGCCGCCGGGACGATGACGCGCTGGTCGATGAGCATCTTGATGAGTTCTTCGACGTAGAACGGGTTGCCCTCGGCCGCGCCGACGACCAGCTCGCGCAGCGCGTGCGGGATGGCCTGTGCGTTGCGCAGGATTTCCTCGACGAGTTGCCGGCTCTCGCGCTTGGTGAGCGGCTGCAGGTTGAGGCGCGCGTGCGCCTGCTGACCCTCGCCCCACGCCGGCCGCCGCTCAAGGAGTTCCGGGCGCGCGAAGCAGAGGACGAGCAGCGGAGACTGGGCGCACTCGCGCGCGAGGTGGTCGACGAAGTCGAGCGAGCCGTCGTCGGCCCAGTGCAAATCGTCCAGGAGCAGGAGCACGGGCGACGTGCGCGCGACGCGTTGGAAGAACTCCGCGGCGTAGTGGAAGGCGCGGCCGCGCACCTGCTTCGCGTCCTGAAGGATGCCGGCGAGGTGCGGGCTCGAAGAGAAGTCGAGCCCCGCGAGGTGGCCGACGAAGTGCGCGCGCATCCGCCCCTCCGCGCCGTCGCCGAACAGCTCGGACATCCCGCGCTCGAACCTCTCGCGCGCCACGGGCGGCGGGTCGCTGTCGTTGATGCCGAAGCGGAGGCTGAACACGTCGCGCACGAGCGCGAACGGCAACCCGCGCGTGCGCTGGCCGGCGCGGCCGTTAAAGACCTGCAAGGGCTCGCCGAGGAGTTCGACCTCGCTGCTGAACTCGTAAAGCAGCCGCGACTTGCCTAAGCCGGCGTCGCCGACGATTGTCAACGCCTCAAGCTCGCGGTCTTCTAAGACTGTGTGAAGCGCGTCCCTCATCCGTGCAAGCTCCGCCTGGCGTCCGACCATCCGCGTCTCGACGCCCTCGACGCCGCGCGTCTGTAGGCGGAAGGCGCGCGGCTTCTCGCGCTCGACGAGGTACGTGCGGACGGGCTCGGCGCCGCCGCGCACGTTCGGCAGCTCGGTCTCGCGCACGTCGAAGAGGCCGCGCACCTGACGGTACGTGTCGTGCGAGATGAGGACGCAGCCCGACGGCGCGGCCTGACCCAGACGGTTCGCGACGTTGACGGCCGCGCCCGTCGCCGTCAGCCGCGCGTCGCCGCCCGCGCCCGCCGCGCTCAGGAGCACCGCGCCCGTGTTGACGCCGACGCGCATCAACGGCGTCGGCTCAACTCCTTCGCCGAACAGTCCGCGCAAGTTTGAAGAGACGAACGCCGCCACCTCCCTCTGCATCACGAGCGCGGCGCGCACCGCGTGCGCCGGGTCGTCTTCGTGCGCGACGCGGTCGCCCCAGAGCGCCATCATCTGGTCGCCCATGTGGCGGTCGACCGTCCCGCCGTGATCCATGACGGCCGCGTCCACGCGGTTCCAAAGCTCGCGCATCGCGTCGCTCACCTCCTCGGCGTCGAGCGCGTCGGCGAGCGCCGTGAAGCCGTAGAGGTCTGCGAAGAGGACGGTGACCTGCTTGAGCTGTTCGGCCGAAGGCTGCGCGCGCATCCGTGCGCCCGCGCGTACGGGCCGCACGTCGAGGTGTCCCGCGAGGGCCGCGCGCGGCTCCGCCTGCGCGTCGGGTTCGCCCTCGGCCTTGCGCCGCAGCTCGGCCTCGAACTCAAGCCGCTGTTTGAGCCGGCGCAGGTCGAGCCCTAAATCCTTCGCCGTCTGGTAGCGCTCGTCTCTCTCTTTGGCGAGCGCCTTCGTCACGATGCGCTCAAGCTCGGCGGGCACTCCGTCGGCGCGCTCCGAGAGCGGCTCGGGCTCGCGCGCGAGGACGGCGGCCATCACGTCGCTCGCCGTCGGCCCCGAGAACGGCGGCGCGCCCGACGCCATCTCGTAGAGCACGACGCCGAGGCTCCACACGTCCGTGCGCGCGTCCACTTCGAGCCCGCGCGCCTGCTCAGGGCTCATGTAGGCGAACGTGCCCATGATCATGCCGGGGTGCGTGTCGACGAGCGCGCGCGCGAACGAGTCGGGGTCGCCGCCCGCCGGGCCTTGAACCGCGGGCTTCGCCAGCCCGAAGTCGAGAATCTTGACGTAGCCGTCGGGTCTGACCATCAGATTTTCGGGCTTCACGTCGCGGTGGACGACGCGCGCCGCGTGCGCGGCGGCGAGCCCGGCGGCGACCTGCACGCCTATCTCAAGCACGTCCGAGAGCGCGAGCGGCGCGCCGCCGATGTGCTCGCGCAGCGTCACGCCCTCGACGTACTCGGTCGCGATGTAGCGCGCGCCGTCGGGGTCGCCGCCGATGTCGTAGACGGTGAGGATGTTCGGGTGGTTGAGCGCGGAGGCGGCGCGCGCCTCCTGCTCGAAGCGCCGCGCGCGCTCGCGGTCGCGCGTGAAAGAGGCGGGCAGGAGTTTCAAGGCGACGTGGCGGCCGAGCCGCGCGTCCTGCGCGAGATAGACCTTGCCCATCCCGCCCTCGCCGAGCGTGCCGACGACGCGGAACGCGCCGACCTCGCGCCCCGGCTCAAGCTCGGCGCGCGCGCCGTCGAGCAGCGCGGCCGCGACGCGCGAGGGCGAC
>JBEVKV010000348.1:0-6606 GCA_040509515.1 Pyrinomonadaceae bacterium
GCCCCTTCATCGTCATGGAGTACGTCGAGGGCGAGACGTTGCGCGCACATGTTCGATTTCGCCGGCCACGATACGCTGGTCTGCAACCTCGCGTATGGCTCTCTGGTCTTCTGTCTGCTGGGTTACCCCGACAAAGCTCTACGAATGAATGGCGAGGCTGCGACGCGCGCCAGGCAGCGCACTCACTCCGATAGTCGGGCCATGCATCACTTCTACACGGCGATGCTGCACCAACTCCGGCAAGAGCCGGAGTTGGTCAACGAACACGCTCGGCGAACCCACGAAGAGGCGAAAGAGCCCGGACTGCAACAGCGCCTAATAACGGCGCGCATCATGGACGGATGGGCCTGCGTTCGCCTCGGACATAAGCTTGGAGGGGTTGAGAGGATTGAGGCCGGTTTGATCGCCTGGGAGAAGTCACGAACCGAGTTGTACCGCTCCTATTTTCTCGGCGTGTTCGCCGACGCTTTGCGGCACGTGAAAGACTAGGACAGAGCACTGGCGACCCTCAATGCTGAAGGGCGGACTCGGTGTCAAGAGCCCGCTCGACGACGAGTAGTCCGGGCTGTAAAAGGCTTTCGGGTCTTTGCCACGGGCTGTCGCTCAGCTCTTCCTCTCCGGCTTATTTGAGGCCCGGTTCCGGCTCTCTCGCAAGGTTCTACAATTGTTCGAGTAGTGGAGGCACGAGATGAGGATGAATAATTTGTTTCCATTCTATGGCTTGTGGAACAACCTTCCGATGTTTCACGGCAATGGCTATCTCCGTAATTTCGCGTGTCCATAAGAATCTCGTTGAAAGCTGCGAGATATCGTATAAAGGAAGCGGGGGATGGGCACCTCGCTATCACTACAGAAGTAGTGCTCGCCACCTAACGCACTTCCCTGCCGGATCTGATTAGCGCCAGCCCCGCCTCTCGCAGGAGGCGGCGTACGTGTTCAGTCATTGCCGCAGCAGCAGTGTGCCGCCACGAGCGCCGCCGTCAGGATTTCGGCGTCCATCATCGTGCATCGGCGGCCGTCCGTGTAGCCGACGGACTTGGGCAGGTCATCGACGATGCAATAAAGTGCGGTCGTGTGCTCGATCACGCTATCCCCTCCTATTTTCGCTGGCCGGCGAAGTGGAGGGGATTTTCCTTTGTCTTCAAAGAACGCGCCAAGTCTTAACTGGCAACTTGGATTAATTAATCCCAACAAAAATATTGACCAGACTATATTTAGTCAATATAGTACGCAAAAGTAAGGCGAGATAGGACGAGATATGAAGAGATATTTGCGGTCAATTAATTTTCTAAGGAGGACTTTCTGAGTTGGCCACCCCCGAGTACATGACCGTGACCGAGGCGTGCGAATACCTGGAGGTATCGTCCGACACCTTCCGGCGGATCGCGCGCGACCTCAATCTGGCCACGGTCGCCGACCCCACAGACGCCCGGGTAAAACTCTATAGCCGGTCGGCGATAGCGGCGCTCAAACAGCGCCCGATGGAGATATCGACCCGCCATAGGGTCATTACCATCAGCAATAACAAAGGCGGCGTCGGCAAAACCACCACGGCTATCTCCCTCGCCGCCGAGGCGGCCGCCAATGGTGAACGCGTCCTCCTGTTAGATGCGGCGCCCCAAGCCTCGGCCACCAACGCGCTGCTCGCCGATAAGGGAAGCGAGGACAGCGAGCAGGGCACGCTGGTCTCCTGGCTTAAAGGCGACGCCAACTTTCAAGACCTCGTAACGCCAATAAAATTCGAGGGCCTAGAGTTCGACTTCATCAGGAGCAGCTCAAAGAACGACAATATTGACCGCTCGAACCCATTGGAGACGGTCACGGCGTTGCAGGAGCAGTTCCACCTCTGGGACGACTCACCCTACGACTACGTCTTCATCGACACCGACCCCTCGTTCGGCACGCTCGTCTCTATGGCGCAGGTCGGTAGCCATTTCGTCCTCTGCCCCGTAAACGCTGACGTGATGAGCGTTAACGGCACTATGCAGCTCACACGCCAGCTCCAGCGTGCCCGCATCATCACTAAGACACGTTTCCCAGCCCTGCTGGGCTTCTTCCTGACTCGCTATGACGCGAGGAAGAGGATGTGCCGCGAGGCCGAGGAGTTCCTCCGCTCCGCCTATCCGAACATGGTTTTCGACGCCATCGTGCCGGAGAACGTCCGGGTGGCGGAGAGTGCGGGCTACCACGCCCCTGTGCGCCTGACGGCGCCAGATTCTGCGGGCGCACAGGCCTACAAAAAGCTGTGGAAGGAGGTCCGCGAGCGTGTCGAACGATCAATCACCGCCGGCGCGTAAGGTCATCCCTTACAAGAAGGGCGGGACGAGGAAGTCGCCCTTCGCCGACATGGCCTTCCAGTTCAGCGGCACTGCCCTCGACGTGGCTATCCAGCAGCGCGAGGAGGGAGTAGAAGAAACTTCACCCACGCCCTCCGAGGCCCCCGCACAGGAGCTTCCCGAAAGCAGGCCGGCCCAAATCAACGACCCCATCTTGGAAGTCGAAGTCTCTGAAATAGTTAGGGACGAACCGCAGGAGCCGCCCGTGTATCCGGACGCGGCGGCGGTGCAAGAAAGCTCCCCTTCTCAGCAGGCCCTCGTCGGGGCGCAGACACGCCGGAAGAGCCCCCCGACGGGGCCCGTCCGGCCCGTACCCGGTAAGAGGGGCAGGTCGGCCGCCACGGAGGAGACCGACCCTCGACTACAGGCATTCGTTTCCCGCTGGAAGCCGTTCCTCACCGAAACCCAGCTCAGCGTCTGCGCGCACATCTTCAACAACTCGATTGCGGTCGAGCAGGAGTATTGTTTCACCTCGACGGCCAAGCTCATGACCGCGGTCTCGAAGACTGAGCGGCAGGTAAAAACGGTGGTCAATCAACTCGTGGACTGGGGCTTTCTCGTTAAAGGCGAGACGATTATCAACACCTCCCGCGAAAATCGTGGCACGCACTATAAGCTGGTCACGGACAAATCCTGATCAGAGCAGCTCAACTGCTTCCCTTTCTCTCACAATAGTTTAAGACTAATCTGCCAAGCTCTCTACGGGGGTAGTCATGACTACCCCCGTAGCATTCTCTACCCGGGTAACATTAAGTACCCAGGTAGAGAACTGTACCCCGGTATGAATTGCTACCCCCGTAGCGTTTTCTACCCCCGTATTTTGTGATACCCCCGTAGAAAATATTACCCGGGTAATATTTATTACCCCCGTAATGTTTTCTACCCGGGTAGATATGATTACCCGGGTAGCGTTTTGTACCGTAGTAGCTGACGCTACCCGGGTAGTTTACGCTACCCGGGTACTTAGCAATACGGGGGTAGCGTTCGGTACTGAGGTAGCGTCCGCTACCCGCGTAGTGTTGACTACCCGTGTAGTAAAAATTTCATCTGTACAAGATTTATAAAATCATTATAGTGCCCGTTTTGTAGGGAATCGGGTCGCCGGGCCGACGATTCATCGGCCGGCCTCAAGGTTCCGTCTGAGGAAACCGGGCAAAAACCAGTTGCCCTGAAGCGTTCAAGTTTGGCGACTCACGCTTCAGGGCAATCAGTAACTCGCTTGGCGGCGAGTGGGTTGATTTGTGTCTTACCGAAGACAGATTTTAGACAATCCGCTTGCCGCCGTCAAGCCTTTTGTTTTCAGGAGCTTGAGTAATGGCAGCACAGACTCTGGAGGCCAGATGCTTCGTCCGCAGGACGCGGCTCGGGCCGGATGAATACCGCAAAAACTTCCGCCAACTCGACTGCGAAATCATCGCGGCGGTGACTTCCGCAGAGGCGGACTCGGTCACACCCCTGATGAGCAAAGTCTATCTACGCATGGCGAACGCGCCCGAGGGGCGATGGGAGCGCGAGGGCGTGCTCCGCTTCGCCGGCGAAGAGGCGAACGGCCGTTGGGTGACTGCGTGGGAGCAGTTCGTCACCCTCAGCGGCGTCTCGTCCGCCACCGCGCGCAAGGCTATCCGATGGATGCACGAGCAAGGAATCGTCGGATACTACGCGGGCAAGAACGGCGTTGGCATACGCATATTCCTCAACCGCGCCGCCTCATCAATCGGTCGACGCCCCGCGCCCGACCAAAAAAATTTGCGCCTCGTCCGTGCTTCAACCGAAGCGCCTCGTACTTCAGCGGGCGACACGCCCTTTATTGACAGCTTCGCTGATTCAGAGGTTTTAGAGATAGATTTAAATCCGCGCGCGCCAAAAAACGGCGCGGACAACACCCGGGTGGTTAAGTCTTCGCTGTCCACGCGGAGCCCCGAACAGACCACGGTTCGATTCGGGAGTGAACGAACTGTTCGCGGGACAGCGAACCCGGATTCCACCGACGAGCTAACCGAAACGCTGTTGGGTAGGCTTGAGCCTGCGGTGCGCGCGGCGGCAGAACGGGCCGCGGCGCGAGAGCACGAGCGGACGCGGGAGTGGCTGGAGAGCAGGGGACTGCCGAAAGCCGCACGCGTCGCACAGCGCGAAGCCTTCAACGTGCTCCGCCAGCACGGGTTAATCAACACCGTCCCGCGCCCCGGTGTTGGCGCCGCAGTGGGAAGGAACGAGAGCGCGGAGCCGGTAGCGCTCCGCGCTCTCGCGCGCGCGGAAGTCAGGGAATTGGCCGAGACGTGCGTGGCGATGCTGGAGGTGCACGGGAAGGCCATCGACGTAACTCTTGCCGAGTTGAGCGCCGAGGCCGGAGGGATTCTGCTCGCGGAGGACGCGCCGAAGGTGCGCGAGTTGGCGCAGGCGCTGGCCTCCGACGGCGGGAAGGAGTGCCCCCTTGCCGACCTCGACTAACTTGGCGAAAGCGCGACCGGCTCTCACGTCAGGCCGCCGTCTTCATCACCTCAGAGGACGAAGTATTGAATCCAATCGTACTTCGCGGTAATCGGCGCGCCCGGATAGGTGAAGGGCCCGAGCCAGCCGTCCACGCCCGTGCCGGCCCACATGTTCGCCATGATTTTGCCCGGCAGGCTCGGCAGCGGCTTGCCGGCGGCGGCGTACTCCGTGTGCACGACCACGTCGTCGACGATCCACTCGATCTTATTCGCCGTCCAGACGAACGCGTAATTGTGATAACCGGCGGAGGCGTCGAAGCCGAGCGGGATGATGACCTCGTGGCCGCCCACGCCGCCGACGAAGTAGTTGGTCTGCATCTTCGTCGTATCTTTGCCGAGGATTTCGATGTCTATTTCGTGATGGTTGGAGGTGCCGGCCGTGCCCGTGTAAGTGAAGAAAGAAGTAACCAGCCCGCTCCCTTTCGCGGCTTTGAAGCGCGTCTCATATTTGCCGTATCCGTAAACGTCGTTGCTTCGGTATTCGCCCGCGGCGTACGGCTTGCCGCTGCATCCCGCGGAGCACGTCGAAGTGTCGAGTTGCAGAGTCATGAAGCCGCCGGAGAAGGTGACGTGGTCGGCGCGCCAACCGACGTTGAAGGGATTACCGTTCGTCCAGCCGTCCGCCTTGTGCCAGCGCGCGGTGTCGAAGAAGTCGAGGCCGTCAAAGAAAGTGCCGCCTGCGGCGTAGGCCGGCTTGACGGCGGCGGAGAAGAGCATCAGTCCCATCAGCGCCACGTATAGACACAGGCTGTGGCCGGGGCGGCGGCGAAAATCTTGTCGAAGCATGACAGTCCTCCATTGGTGAAGTAACAGTTCGGGAGAATGAACCGAGACGATGAGGGATTGGATACGGACGCCGGGAGGTAAGCTAACCGTGTGCCGAAGGCCTGACAAATGCGGACGGCTTCAAAAGCCGTGACATTAGTGCGTCTGTCAGCTAATGGATGGATGCATCATCAGTATTGCTTTATTACAGACGGATTGAAAGCTTGCACGCGCGAGACCGCGTTACGCGATATGTCGCGAAAAATATTTTGGCCGCCGCCGTGCCCGTGAAGGGTCGAGAGAAGCTGTCCGCCCGTCATGTCCCAAACTATCACGGCCCTATACTTTCCTCCGCGGCTCCGGTCGGAAGAGAGCATCCATCCAAATTAACGTATTCCCTTTTCAGGCTTGATCGGTTATATTGCCGCCTGCCGTTGTCTACTCACGCTGACTGTCACAGGTCAGGCTTCTCACAAGTACTCGCAACCATTGCGGGTACGTGCAAACGGCGGAATCAGCCCCGAGAGCTTTGCTAATCCATGCTGTGCCCAGTTGAGAGACGTGTTCACCGAGAGTTCATCTCAGGCTGTCTCGCGCTTGTTAATTGGGTCTACCAATATGGATAAGAGAGTGCAGGCAGTGATAGTTTTTCTGGATAGCTCTTATCAAGAGGGGCTATCCGTAGAGGACATTGCGCGGGCGGTCAACCTCTCTTCTTCTCACCTCACACACCTGTTTAAAACTGAAGTCGGCGTCCCGCCCCTGCAATTCCTCAAGTCTCTGCGGATGCGGAAGGCCAAAGAGCTGATGGAGACTACCTTCCTGAACGTCAAGCAGGTGATGAACCGGGTCGGGGTTAAAGATAAATGCCACTTCGCGCGAGATTTTAAAAGAAGTTACGGACTGACGCCGAGTCAATACATGCGCACCGTCAGCCTGGGTTTACGAAAAGCAAAATCGGCTTCTGAATAATAGGAATGTCTTCCAAATAACCTTTGAATTGTAAGACCGATTGT
>JBEVKV010000349.1:0-4589 GCA_040509515.1 Pyrinomonadaceae bacterium
GCGCGCGTGGCGAAGAGAGTTCATCCCTTCGTCACGCGCGCCCGACCTCTTTCGCCTGCGCTAATGCGCGAGGAGAGCGGCTTACCTGTTCGGCGCGCTCGCGCGGATGGTCAGCTCACTGCCGCTCAGCAGCTCAAGGTCTTCGCGACCCTGAACGTAGATCGAGCCGGCGCCCGCGCCCGCGCCGATGACCGCGCCGATGGCCGCGCCCTTGCCGCCGCCCGCGATGGCGCCGATGATGGCGCCGACGGCCGTGCCGATGGCCGCGCGCTGCGCGGTCTGCGTGCCGCGGCTGTCGTCGTCACGCACGGAGCCCTCGTTGTCGACCTGCACGGTCTCGCCGTTCATCCCGCGGACGCTCTCGATGAAGCCCGCGAACTGGTACGTGCGATTGTTGTAGCGGATCGTGTCGAAGTTGAGCGACATGTCCGAGCGGCCCGTAACGCGGCCGCTGCGGCTCGAACTCGCCACATGACCCTCGATGACCGCGCCCTGATACTGCGCGGGCGAAGTGACGGTCATCGTGAAGCGCTGGCCCGTCTGCACCGTCCTCGTCGAGAGGTCGGTCTCAAGCCGCGCGGTCAGCACCTGCCCGTCGGGCACGGCAAAGTCGCCGCCGGCCGTCGAGATGGTGCCCGGCTGGTCGTAGCCGGCCGTCGTCCCGTTGTAGACGTTCCACTCGGCCAGGTCAGACGTGCGCTCGTAGACGTTCTGGACGACGATGGGGTTTGCGCCCAGCCGGTCGTTCCAGATTTCGCGCGTCACGCGCAGGCGGCGGCCGCCCTCAATCGGGTCGAAGGTGACGGTGAAGTCGGTCGCGCGGTTGCCCGCCGAGCGGACGACGAGGCGGTCGCCCTGAAGCGTCGAGTTGACGCGCGAGTAGCTACCGTCGGGGAGCTGCTCGCGGGTCTCGGCCGCGTTGGCGACGAAGGTCGTCTGCGGCGCGCGCGAGCTGGCGATGGTCACGTTGTTGCCGTTGCGCTCGATGGCGAGCATCTCGGGCGATTCGAGCCGGCGCATGAGCTGCTCGCGGACGCGCGCGCGGTCGCCGAACGGCAGGTTGCGCACCGCGTTCTCCGCGACCGTCGAGCCGTTGTCGCTCTGCGACGCGTCGAGGCGGAACGTGCCGGTCAGGCGGTTGGCCGCGCGCTGGCCGCGCCGGTCGTTGTTGTTGTCGAAGACACCCGTGCCGGCCGTCGTGTTGTTGCCGTAGCCGGGCATCGAGCGCACGTCCCAGTTCCACGCCACGCTGTAGGCGGAGGCCAACTGGTTCAGGTCGCCCTTGAGCGTCGTCCAGCTATTCTCGGCCCTCAGCGAGAGCGTCTGGCGCGTCATGAAGTCGTCGATGTAGGTCGCCTGACGCAGCACGTTCTCAACGTCGGCGGAGACGGAAGTCCGCCCGTCGAAGCGCGAACGGAGCTGGTCGGTCGCCGTCTCGAAGTCGCGTATGAACTGGTTGATGTTGTCCTCGGCGCGCGTGCCGTTGTAGGTGCTGCGGTTGAGCGCGTTGCCGAGGTCGGTGCGGAAGCGGTCGGCGCCGGTCTCGATGCGGCGGATGATCGCGTCGAGCTGGCGGTCGCTCATGCGGTAGGCGACGCCCGTCTGCGGACGCCCGTAGCCGGTGCCGCCGACAGTTGTGTTCGACTGCTGCGTCCAGTCCCACGTCACGTTGTAGGCGCGGGCCAAAGCGTCGAGGTCGGCGCGCAGCGCAGTCCAGTCGTTTGACGCGCTCGCGTCGAGCCGGTTGCGCAGCACGAAGTCGTTCAGGAACGCGGCCTGCCGCAGCACGTTCTCAACGTCGGCGGCCACGGACGTGCGCGAGTTGAAGCGCGAGCGGAGCTGGTCGGTCGCCGTCTCGAAGCTCTGCACGTAGCCGTTGAGCTGGTCTTCGGTGCTGGTGCCGTTCCAGCGGCTGCGATCCATCGCCGTCGAGAAGCTCGCGCGGAAGCGGTCGGCCGAAGCCTCGACGCGGCGGAGCACGTTATCGACCTGTCGGTCGTTGATGCGATAGGGGCGCTGTGTCTGCGCCTGCGCCGAGACCAGCCCGAGGCTGAGCATGGCGAAGACGAGCGCCACTGACGCGGTCTGTCTAATTCTGTTCATAGCACTTCCCTCCAAATGTGTCTTCACAATTTCGTTTTCAGAATGTCGGGCGGGCGGCCCGTCGCTTAAGACAAGCACGCCCCCGCTCCTCAAGCTTTATGGGGAGAAGCGTTGGAACCCGGAGAGACATAAGCTTCGAGCAAGGATTCACCTGCCCATCAATAGGCAAGCCCCGTGCCCGTAAGCCCGCGTCGGGTCAATGTGAACGGAAGGCCGCGCGCGCCGCCTGTGAGTGTGGAAACTTGCCGCCGGGATTCGCTTTAACGCCAGAGGGTTGCCGGTTAATTTTCGCCGGCGCGCCGCAAAAAGCCGCCCCGCGCGGCCGCCTTTCTGTACTGAACCCGTCGCCGATGTTCGGGTAACGTACAAACGCGAGCGCGGCGTCGCCGCCCGTTTTTACGCCTGTTTTAGCGCCCCGCGCGCCGTGTTATCCTTGCCGCGAAGGGGAGGTAAAGCTCAATGGACAACGGAGGGGCGAAGGCCGTCATCCACACGGCGGGCGGCGGCCTGTTCATCGGCATCACGCCGAGCGGGCACGCGCAGGTGTTGGAGACCGACCACGAGCGCGCGAGCGCGGCGACGCCGATGGAGCTGCTGCTCCTCGCGCTCGGCGGCTGCACGGCCGTGGACGTGGAATCGATTTTGAAGAAGAAGCGACAGCGGGTCACGGACTACCGCGTCGAGGTGCGCGGCGAGCGGCGCGAAGAGCACCCGCGCGCGTACACGCGCATCGAGGTGCGACACGTCGTGCGCGGCCGTGGCGTCTCGGAGGCGGCGGTCGCCGCGGCCGTCGAACTGTCCGAGACGAAGTATTGCAGCGTCGCCGCCACGCTCAGGCCGGGCGTCGAGATCGTGACGACTTATGAAGTCATCGAAGACTCGGAGTGAGCGGGCGACCATCCGTCGAGGGGTAAGAATGGCAATCATCATCCAACAGGCTCTCGTCTGCGCGACGGCGCTCGTGCTCGCGCTCTCTTGCGCGAGCGTCGGGCCGGCCGCGAACGACAACGCCAACGGGACGCCCTCAGCAGCACCGCCCGACGCGCCGCTGCTCTCCGCGGCCGAGCCCATCGTGCTCGCGCCCGAAGACCAGACCGAGGACGCGCTCAACACCATCCGCCGCGCGGACGAGACGGCGCGCGCGGGCGGCTCCGGCGTCCCACAGCTTACGCCGACCGAGCACATGCGTCGCGCGGCCGTCTACCACGCCAACCGCGCCTTCGAGGAGGCGCGCTCGCACTGGCGCGCGCTCATCGAGCGTTTCCCGTCGGACGGCAACGTCCCTGCGGCGCACTTCGGCATCGGCCGCACGCTCTTTCAGGAGCGGCGCTACGAAGAGGCGCTCCCGGTCTTTCAAAAGCTCGGCGACACGTACCAGACCACCCCCGCCGGGCGCGACGGATACTACTACGTTGCCGCGACGCTTTTGCGCCTGAACCGGCCGGGCGAGGCGGCCGCGCGCTACGCCGACTACGTCGCGCGCTTCCCCAACGGCGAGCGCGCCGAGAACGCGCACCTCAACATCATCGACTCGCTGCGCGAGGCGGGGCGGCCCGACGAGGCGCTGCCGTGGATAGAGCGCACGCGCGCGCGCTTCCGCGGGACGGCCTCGGACGTGGCGGCGCTCTTCGCGCGTCTGCGGCTCGACGTGGCCCGGCGCGACTGGCCCTCGGCGCTTCGCACGAGCGACGAGCTGGGGCGCATGCAGCTCCCGCGCGCGGCGAACACCACGGCCTCGGAGGTCGCATACCTGCGCGCCTTCAGCCTTGAGATGTCGGGCGAGAAGGAGCAGGCGTCACGCGCCTATCAGGGCATCGCCGACGGCGCGGGCTCTTACTACGGCTGGATGGCCAACGCGCGTTTGCAGAAGCTCGGCGGCGACGCGAAGCGTGCGGCCGAGGCGCGCGAGGCGCGCGTGGAGGCGGAGGTCAGGCGCTCGGCCGGCGACTTCCCCGCCCCGTACCGCGAGGCTCTGGTGCGCGCGTCGAAGCAGCAGAACATCGACCCGCGCTTCGTGCTCTCGATCATGAAGCAGGAGAGCAGCTTCAGGCCGGCGGCCAAGTCGGCGGCCGGCGCGCGCGGGCTCTTGCAGATGACGCCCGACCAGGCGGCGAAGTACGCGCCCGGCGTCAAGCTCCAGAACGTGAGCGAGCAAGACCTCTTCCGCCCGGAGGTCAACATCCTCCTCGGAACCGCCTACCTCGGCGAACTCCACAGGATGTTCCCCGAGCTGCACGAGGCCGTCGCGGCTTCTTACAACGGCGGCGAGGACAACGTCGCGCGGTGGGTCGTGCGCGCCGTCCACAAAGACCCGGGCATCTTCACGTCCGAGGTCGGCTTCAACGAGTCGAAGGACTACGTCAACCGCGTGATGGCGAACTACCGCGCATACAAGATTCTCTACACGGACGACCTCAAGCCCCGCCGCTGAGCTGCGCGGGCGACGCGCGAAAAGGAGAAGGGCGGCGGCACACGCGGTGCCGCCG
>JBEVKV010000350.1:0-4174 GCA_040509515.1 Pyrinomonadaceae bacterium
TTCGCCCGCGGCCTCGCTTTGCTCTCTCGGGCGCGGCGGTCGCGCGCCGCGCCGTACAAACAGGGTATTTAAAGGGTTCTAGGCTTTGCGGCGGCGGCGCGCGCGGGCGGCGATGCCGGCCAGACCCGTGCCGAAGAGAAGCATCGTCATCGGCTCGGGGACGGGGTTAGCCTTGCCAACGTCGCTGCCTTCGCCGTTGGCGCCGACGCGCTGGAAGCGGACGAAAAGGGCGTTGGCGATCTGCTGCTCGGTCAGCCCGTTGCCGAAGCCCGCGCCGGTGACGGTGAACGTCACGCTGCCGCCGGGCGCGAGGCCGTTGTTGGGCGAGCCGCCGTTGAAGTTGCCGCTGTTGCCGGTCGTAAAGCCGAAGTCGAGGACGGTGCCGTTGAACTGCGGGACGGTGCCGAGGTCGCCATCGCTGAAGGTGAACCCGCCGACGTTCGCGGCCGAAAACCCGTTGATGTTGCCCGCCCCGAGGTCGAAGCCGATGCCGGTGATGCGGGCGTCGAACGGCGAAGTGTTGGTGATGGTGAAGGTGTAGGTGTTGGTCGCGTCGTTGAACGAGCTGCTGACCGTGGCCGTCGAAAGGCTGCCGGTGCTGTTGCCGACGATGGTAAAGGTGTCGGCGCGCGCGACCGAGCTGAGCGCGAAGATGGCGACGGCTGCGGCGGTGGTGAGCAAAGCTTTTCTGAACATGTTTACCTCGATTTCCCCCGTTAAAAGTTTTGGAAATCCCGTCGGCTTCAGTGAGCGGTCGGGTGGAGCAAAAGAGCGGCTTCGAGTTCAAACTCTCGCAAGCGGCTGCGCCTGTCAGGTCTTTTAGCCCTTTGTCCTGTCAGGAAAAGATGAGCAATGCGGAAGTCTTTCCAGAAAATCGCGAGGTGCGCGGAGATTACAGAAAATCCGCCGCCGGGTCAACCGAAATCCTTTGCGCAGACGGCCGGCGGGAGGGCTAAGCCCTGCGCCTCCTTAAGATGCGCGTGAAGCGCCCGACCAGCGAGCGCGACTCCGGGACGCCCCACAGCGACGTGAGCCCGAAATAAAGGAGCCCGTAGGGCGTCAGCACCAGCGCCGCCATGAGAATCGGGTGTACGTCGCCGAGCAGGAGTCTGAGCCCCCACGCCACCCCCGCGCTCACGGCGGCCGAGACCCAGAGCCTCGCGGCGAAGGAGACGGGGACGCCCGTCCCGCCGATGCGCGCGTTGAGCCTGCGCCTGAGCAGGAGCAGTTCAGCCCACCCGGCGAGCCCGGCCGAGAGCGTCAGCCCGACCGTGCCCCATCGCTGGTCTACGCCGAGCAGCGGCGGGAGCGGCAGCGCGAACAGGTAACCGAGCACGGTCGCGACCGCGACGTGGAGCACTGCGAACCGGAGCGGCGTGCGCGTGTCGTGCAGCGCGTAGAAGGTCGAGGAGTAGAGCCGCCCGAAGGTCGAGGGCAGGAGTCCGACGGCCGAGCCGGCCAGCACGGCCCAGACGTAGACGGTCTCGGCGCGGCCGAAGTTGCCGTTCTGGTAGAGCGCGCCGACCATCACGTCGCCCAGAGTGAAGAGCGCCACCGCCGACGGCACGATGAAGAGTGCGACCTGTCGCAGCCCGGCCGTCAGACGCCCGCGCAGCTTCTCGGCGACCTCGGACTGCTCGCCCGCGGCGGCGCTCGACATCTCGGGCAGCTCGGCCGCCGAGACCGAGATGCCGAAGAGGCTGACGGGCAGCGTGTAGAGGCTCTGCGCGTAGCCGAGCGCGGCGACCGCGCCCGTACCGAGCCAACTCGCGAGCCACGCGTCCACGAAGGCGCTGATCTGGACGACGCCCCGGCTGACGAAGACGGGCAGGAAGTTTCGCAGCACCGTCCTTACGTGTACGTTGGCGAGCCGCAGCGAGAGGCGCGCGCGCCTGAGCAGCATGAGCACCGTCGGCAGTTGCACGGCGAACTGCAAGGCGCTCCCCAGTACAGAGCCCCACGCCGCGTAGGCCGCGACGTTCCCCCAGACGGCGAGGTTCTCGGGCGTCGTCTGCCTGACGGGCCAGCCCGCCCACGCGAGCGCCGCGATGAGCGCGAGGTTCCAGACGACCGGCGCGGTGTAGGAGAGGAAGAAACGCCGGTGGCTGTTGAGCACGCCCAGACACCACGCCGAGAGCACGAGCAGACCGGCGCCGGGGAAGAATATGCGCACCAGCCGCTCGGTCAGGTCGCGCTTCTCGCCCTCGAAGCCCATGGCGATGGCGTTGATGAGCAAGGGCGAGGCGAGCACGCCGGCGAGCACCAGCACGGAGACGACGAGCGCGAGCAGCGTGAAGACGGCCCACGCGACGCGGTCGGCCTCCTCCTCGTCGTCCTGCGCGAGCAGACGCGCGTAGACGGGGATGAAGGAGGCCGAGAGCGCGCCCTCGCCGAAGACGTTCTGGAGGAAGTTCGGGATGCGGAACGCCGCGTTGAAGGCGTCCATCGCGTCGGAGTTGCCGAGGAAGTACGCGAAGACCCTCTGGCGTACGACGCCGACGACGCGGCTCAGCAGAATCCCGGCGCCGACGAGGAACGCGCCGCGCCCCGACCCGCGCGGCGTCGTCTTCGTCTTGTCAGGCGCGACTGTTCGCGGAGCCTCCGGGGGGGGAAACTCGCCCGTCGCCGCGCCGACCTGCGCGACGCGCTCGCCCGCCGCCAGGTCGGCCTCTGTCCGCTCGCCCTCTTCGTCTCGTCTCATCAGGAAATCAGAGGCCGTACTCTTTGATCTTCGTCAAAAGCGTCTTGTAGCTGACGCCGAGGTCTTCGGCGGCGCGCGTCTTGTTGCCGTCGTGCGCGCCGAGCGCGTCGGCGATCTTGCGGCGCTCGACGGCGCGCGCCGCGCGCTCGGCCGCCTCGGCGAGCGTGCCCGACAAGTCGAAGCCGGCGCAGGCGTCGTCAACGGCTTCGCGTGCGCCCGCCGCGAGCCCGAGGTCGGCGGGCGTGAGCACGGAAGAGTCCGCGAGGATGCAGGCCCGCTCGATGGCGTTCTCAAGCTCGCGGACGTTCCCGGGCCAGTCGTGCGCGCGCAGGGCCGCGAGCGCCTCGTCCGAGAGCGTCGCCTCGCGCTTGCGCAGCTCGCGCCCGAGTTGCGCGGCGAAGTGTCGCGCGAGGAGCGACACGTCGTCGCCGCGCTCGCGAAGGGGCGGCACGCGGACGGGGAAGACCGCGAGGCGGAAGTAGAGGTCGCGCCGAAACTCGCCCGCCTCGGCCTCCGCGCGCAGTTCGCGGTTGGTCGCGGCGACGACGCGCACGTCCACGGGAACGGGCGCGCGCCCGCCGATGCGGTCGACGACCTTCTCCTCGATGGCGCGCAAAAGTTTTCCCTGAACGTTCAAGGGCAGCTCGCCTATCTCGTCGAGAAAGATGGTGCCGCCCGAGGCCAGCTCGAACTTACCCGGCCGGCGCTCGGTCGCGCCGGTGAACGAGCCGCGCTCGTGTCCGAACAGCTCCGACTCGATGAGCGTCTCGGGGATGGCGGCGCAGTTGACGGCGACGAGCGTGCGGTCGCGGCGCGGGCTCAGGTGGTGGATGGCGCGCGCGAAAAGCTCCTTGCCGGTGCCCGACTCGCCGAGCAGCAGGACGGTCGTGTCGGTCGCGGCCACGCGCTGCGTCTCGGCGACGGCACGCTTGATGGCTTCACTCTCGCCGACGATGCGCGGGAAGCCGTAACGGCGCGACCACTCCTCGCGCAGCAGTATGTTCTCGGTGCGCAGGCGGCCGTGTTCGAGCGCGCGGCCGACGAGCAGCAGGAGGTGGTTCGAGTCGACCGGCTTTTGCAGGAAGTCGTGCGCGCCGTCCTTCATCGCCTGCACGGCCTCGTCGATTGAGCCGTAGGCGGTCATCAGCACGACCGGCACCTCCGGGTCGGCCGACTTCGAGGCGCGGAGCACGTCGAGCCCCGACCCGTGCGGCATCCGCAGGTCTGTGAGGACGAGGCGGAAGGGCTCGCGCGCTATCGCCTGCGCGGCGGCGCGCGCGTCCTCGGCCTCGGCGACCGAGTAGCCGGCGCTCTCCAGCGTCAGGCGCAGCACGCGCCTCAGGCTCTCCTTGTCTTCGACCAGCAGGACGTCAGGCATAAAAGTTAAGTGATAAGTGATGAGTGATACGTGATAAGAAAATCCGGTCGCGTTCTCTTATCACTTATCACTCATCACTTATCACTCATCACTTA
>JBEVKV010000351.1:0-6361 GCA_040509515.1 Pyrinomonadaceae bacterium
GGTTCTGACCTGTCTCGTCCCCGAGCAGCCGGCTCGCCTTCAGAATCAGCGCGCAGGAGATGCCCTGCGTGATGCGGCCGTCCATGACCATCCGCACGGCCTCGTCGAATTCGACCTTGACGGTCTGCAAGTCTTCGGTGCTCTCCCTCTCCGTCTCGCCGAAGCTCAGCCCCCGCGCGAGGAAGATTTGCGCGGGCGAGTAGACCTGCGAGGTGACGGCGTCCACGAGCCCCAAGTCAATCAGCTCCGAAGCCTCGACGCCCAATTCCTCTTTCAGCTCGCGGCGCGCGGCTTCCGCAGACTCTTCGCCCTCCTCCGTCCCGCCCTGCACGGTCTCGACGCACTCCTTGCCGACCGCGTAACGGAACGTTCTGACGAGGTACGCGAAGCCCTCGCCGTCAACCGCGAGCACGGCCACGCCCGGCTTCATCTTCATCGTCACGCGCCGCGACTGCTCCGCGCCCGGCCGCGACACCTCGTCCACCCACACCTCCGCGAAGTCGTCGGCGTACAGTCGCTCCGAAGACTTCACCGTCCACGGCCCGTGCTTTCGCTCCATGAAATCTCCCCGCCTACTCTTCACCCGAAAGCCCCGCGAGCGCGGCCCCCGTGGTCGCGCCCCAGACGACGTGCGCGGCTATCATCAGGGCGTTGCGGCGCGGCGGGTGTTCGGTCGCGGGCGAGATGATGCCGGCGGCGGGAAGCCACCCGAGATAACTCCCGGCCCAGACCGCGAGGCCGAAGCCCACGCCCGCGAGCAGCGGGCGCTCGTCGGCGCGCTCGCCCGTCAGCGCGCCGTAGAGCGCGCCGCACGCCGTCCCGTACGCGAAGTGCGAAACCCACGTCGCCGCCTGTCGCTCGTCCTCGCCGAGATGTTCTTCGACGCCCGCCTTCTCCGCGACGCCCTCGGTCACCTGACGCGGCGGCAGAGGGTACTGCTCCCCGCGCGGCAGTTGTTCGTGCATCAGCTTCATCGCCAGCGTCATCGGCGCGGTCGCGGCGAGACCCGCGAGCGCCCCCAAAAGGACTCTGTTCATGACACCTCCGTGCGTGGGACTCCCGGCTCGCCCACGCGTTTCGAGATTCTTGAGAATTCGTTTGCCGGCAATCATACAGCTTCGTGGCTTCTTTGTTCGTCCGTTTGCCGACTCCGCGCCGGCGCGGCTAAACTCGGACGCGATGGCGGACACACGACAAGCGAAGCGCGCGGCGCTCTGGGACGTGGACGGCACGCTGATCGACTCGCGCGAATACCACTGGCTCTCGTGGAAGGGCGCGCTCGCCGAAGAGAATTTCCGCGTCACCCCCGAGCAGTTCGCCAACTCCTTCGGCCGCCGCAACGACGAAATCCTGCGCGACTACTTCCCCGCCTACTCCGACGAAGACATCGCGCGCGTCGGCGAAGCGAAGGAGGAGACCTACCGCCACCTTGTGCGCACGCACGGGATAGAACTCCTGCCGGGCGTCGGCCGCTGGCTCTACCGTCTGAAGGTCGAGGGCTGGCTACAGGCCGTCGCCTCCTCCGCGCCGCTCAAGAATCTCGAAGCGATTATCGACGTGCTCGGGCTCGAAGAGTACTTCTCGGCCGTCGCCTCGGCCGAGGACGTGACCTCGGGCAAGCCAGACCCGCAGGTCTTCCTCGTCGCCGCCGCCAAACTCGGCGTCGTGCCCGGGTCTTGCGTCGTCGTCGAGGACGCGCCCGCCGGCACGGAGGCCGCGCGCCGCGCCGGGATGCGCTGCGTCGGCGTCCTCTCCTCGCACACGGAGCTGCGCGCGGACATCGTCGTCCGCACGCTTGCGGAACTCCCCGACGGGGCGTTCGACGAACTGCTCGGACAGACGGAGACGACAAGATGAGACTGAGGGCCGCACTCTTAACCGCCCTGCTCCTGCTCCCGACGCTCGCCTGCGCGAAGACGACCGGCGACGGCCCGGCGCGCGCCGCGGCGTCGCCCCAAACGGCCGACACGCGGGCCGAAAGGCCGCAGGCGCGCGAGGCTTCGCCGGCCGACCTCGAACCTTTCTTCAAACAGTTCCCCAACGGCGCCTTCGTCCTCTACGACCTGAAGCGCGACCGCTACCTGCGTTACAACGAGGCGCGCTGCCGCGAGCGCTTCTCGCCCTTCTCGACCTTCAAGATTCCGAACTCGCTTATCGGCCTCGACACGGGCGTCATCACGGACGCCGACTTTCTCATCAAGTGGGACGAGAAGAAGTACCCGGCGCACAGCCGTGACACGCTGCCCTTCAGCGCGTGGTGGCAGGATCAGACTTTGCGGACGGCCTTCAAACGCTCGGTCGTCTGGTACTACCGAGAGCTTGCGCTCAAGGTCGGCGAGAAGCGGATGAAGGAGTACGTGCAAAAACTCCATTACGGCAACGAGGACGTGTCGGGGCCGCTCAACAACTTCTGGTTGGGCAGCTCGCTCAAGGTTTCCGCCGACGAGCAGGTCGATTTCCTCAAGCGTTTTTACAAAGAGGAGCTGCCCGTCGCGAAACGCTCGACGCAACTCGTCAAGGAGATTATGACGCTCGAAGAGACGCCCGACCATCGCTTGAGCGGCAAGACCGGCGGCGGCCCGCTCGGCGAGAACCGCTACCTCGGCTGGTTCGTCGGTTACGTCGAAACCAAAGACAACACGTACTTCTTCGCCACCGAGATCGAAGGCCCGACCTACCTCTCCATCCGCGACGACCGCATCGCCCTCACCAAACGCGTCCTCGCCGGCCTCGGCTACATCAAGAGCTGAGCCCACGTAAGAACCGAATCCACCTTTTCGCGAGACGGAACCGCGCGCACACGCTCGCGGTTCCGTGTCCGTTTTGGTAGATTCTTTCTGAACATCAAACCCAACAAACTTCGAGGAGCGGCCGCCCTTATGAGCCTGATTGATTCCGTACACGCGCGCGAGATTCTGGACTCGCGCGGCAACCCGACCGTCGAGGCCGAGGTCTTTCTCGTCAGCGGCGAGGTCGGCCGCGCGGCCGTCCCCTCGGGCGCTTCCACGGGCGAGCACGAGGCCGTCGAGCTGCGCGACGGCGACAAGCGGCGCTACTCGGGCAAGGGCGTGAGGCGCGCGGTCGAGAACGTCAACGACCTCATCGCGCGCGAGGTCGAGGGGCTCGACGCGTTGGATCAGGCCGAGGTCGACTCGGTGCTCGTCGCGCTCGACGGGACGCGGAACAAGTCGAAGCTCGGCGCGAACGCCACGCTCGCCGTCTCGCTCGCCACGGCGCGCGCGGCCGCCGCCTACCTTGAGCTGCCGCTCTACCGCTACCTCGGCGGCGTGAACGCGCGGACGCTGCCCGTCCCGATGATGAACATCCTCAACGGCGGCGCGCACGCCGACAACAACGTGGACTTCCAAGAGTTCATGGTCATGCCCGTCGCCGCCACGAGCTTCGCCGAGGCGCTGCGCACGGGCGCGGAGATTTTCCACTCGCTGAAGGGCGTGCTGAAAAAACGCGGCTACGCGACCGGCGTCGGCGACGAGGGCGGCTTCGCGCCCGACCTGCGCTCGAACGAGGAGGCGGTCGAGACGATTCTTGAGGCCGTCACGCAGGCCGGCTACAACGCGGGGACGAACGTCATGCTCGCCTTAGACCCCGCGGCCAGCGAGTTCTACGACGGCAAGGCTTACGTCTTCAAGAAGTCCGACGGCCGCCGCCTCTCTTCCGAGGAGATGGTCGCCTACTGGAAGAATTGGGCGGGGCAGTACCCGATCATCTCCATCGAGGACGGGATGGCCGAGAACGACTGGGCGGGCTGGAAGCTGATGACCGACGAGATGGGCGCGCGCGTCCAGCTCGTCGGCGACGACCTCTTCGTCACCAACACCGAGTTCCTCCGCCGCGGCATCGAGCTGGGCGTCGCCAACTCGATTCTGATTAAGGTCAACCAGATCGGCACGCTCACCGAGACGCTCGACGCGATAGAGCTGGCGCGCACGCACCGCCGCACGGCCGTCATCTCGCACCGCTCGGGCGAGACCGAGGACACCTTCATCGCAGACCTCGCCGTCGCCACCAACGCCGGCCAGATTAAGACCGGCTCGCTCTCGCGCACCGACCGCATCGCCAAGTACAACCAGCTCCTGCGCATCGAAGAAGACCTGCGCGACGCCGCGCGCTTCCCCGGGCTCTCGGCCTTCTACCAGCTCGAACGCGCCGCGCCGAAGCCGGCCGCCACGAAGAAGTCCGCGAAGAAGTCGAGCGCGGCGAAGCGTTAGACAGTGAGTCGATGAGTGATGAGTGATGAGTGATGAGTGATGAGTGATAAGAAAGGGTTGACGTCTTCTCTCATCACTCATCAACAGAAAAAGGGGAGACGGTTTTGCTCAAACAGAAAGGGCCGCTGGCGCTCATCATCCTCGACGGCTTCGGACACAGCGACGTGCGCGAAGGCAACGCCGTCGCGCTCGCCGAGACGCCCTTCTACGACGAGGTGCGCGAGAAGTACCCGCACACGCTCATCGAAGCCTCGGGCACCTGCGTCGGGCTGCCCGGCGGGGTGATGGGCAACTCCGAGGTCGGACACCTCAACATGGGCGCGGGGCGCGTCATCATGACGGACATCCGCCGCATCGACTACTCGGTCGAGACCGGCGAGTTCTTCGGCAACGAGGCGTTCGTCACCGCGATGGACAACGCCAAGTCGCGCGGCGGGGCCGTCCACCTGATGGGCTTGCTCTCCGACGGCTTAGTCCACTCCTCGCAGCAGCACCTCTACGCGCTCCTCCGCATGGCGAAGGAGCGCGGGCTCGCGAAAGCCTACGTCCACTGCTTCCTCGACGGGCGCGACACGCCGCCTTCGTCCGCGCACCTCTACGTCAAGGCTTTGCAGAATAGGATTGCCGAGATAGGTTTCGGCGAGATAGCGAGCCTGTGCGGCCGCTACTACGCGATGGACAGGGACAACCGCTGGGAGCGGACGCGACGCGCCTACGACCTCCTCGTCTCGGGCGTGGGCGCGCGCGCGCAAGACCCGGTCGCGGCGGTCAAAAGCTCGCACGAGCGCGGCGTCACGGACGAGTTCGTCGAGCCCGTCGTCCTCACGCGCGGCGCGCTCGGCGCTCCCGTGGCGACGATTAAGGACGGCGACGCGGTCATCTTCTTCAACTTCCGCGCCGACCGCGCGCGCCAGCTCACGCGCGCGCTGGCCGTCGCCGACTTTGAAGGCTTCCCCGTCCCCGACCGCCCCGCCGTCGACTACGTCTGCTTCTCGCTCTACGACCAGACCTTCGGCCTGCCCATCGCCTTCCCGCAACTGCGGCACAAGAACATTCTCGCCGAGGTCTTCGCCGCCGTCGGCGTGCGCAACTACCGCCTCGCCGAAACCGAGAAGTACGCGCACGTCACGTACTTCTTCAACGGCGGCACCGAGCTTGAGTTCCCCTCCGAGCGGCGTCTGCTCGTCCCCTCGCCCAAGGTCGCGACCTACGACCTGATGCCCGAGATGGCCGCCTTCAAAGTCACGGACAAGATTCTGCGCGCCATCGACGAGCGCGAGACGGATGTCTTCATCGTCAACTTCGCCAACCCCGACATGGTCGGCCACACGGGCAACCTCGCCAAGACCGTCGAGGCCGTCCAATACATCGACACCTGCCTCGGCTGGATCACCAAAGCCCTCCGCACGGCCAAAGGCCGCTGCCTCATCACCGCCGACCACGGCAACTGCGAACAGATGATCGACCCGCTGACCGGACAGCCCCACACCGCACACACCACCAACCCCGTCCCCTTTCACTTGATTGACCCCGACTCGCTCGGCGTGAAGTTGCGCCCCGACGGCGCGCTCGAAGACGTGGCCCCGACCATCCTCGGACTCCTCGGCCTCGACAAGCCGGAAGACATGTCCGGCCGCGACCTCCGCGAACTCTGAGGCTCGACACGACGAACGAACAAAGAGGCGCGCGTTACCGTCTAACGCCGCCTCTTTCCCTTTGCGCTTCCCTTCCCCGCACGCTCGACCTGAGAAGCGCCTCGCTTTATTGCTTCGTTAATGAGTTGGAGAGGTTCGTCCCGCGGCTCCAAGCGCCCCGTCAGCGACAGGAGATACAACCTGACTGCCGCCCTATGCGCCTCTGTGTGAAGATAAGCCGCCTCGATGTTGACCAAGATTGCCTCACTCGCTTCCCTCGCACCGTCAGGCCCGCTGTCAATCGCCTCTTTAATGACGAACAGCTTGCGGGCAAAATACTCGGCCGTCTTTGGGTCGTCGATGGCCTGCCAAGTTTGCTCGTCTATAAGCAAATCCTGATAATTTTCCAATCGAATCATTTTACGCACCACGCAACTGTCAGTGAGAGTTGCCCGCGCCGGTTCGTAAGGTGACGGCGGCGTGTTAGTTTTGTTATCT
>JBEVKV010000352.1:0-4499 GCA_040509515.1 Pyrinomonadaceae bacterium
GACGTTTTACGCCGACCTCGTCTTCTTATCTACCGACTACTGTCTACTGTCTTCCTCCGGCAGCGTCCACGTCTGCCCAATCTCCGTGAGCGCGACACGCCACTTCTCTTCACCGGCGGCGGCGAGGATGCGGCGGCGGGGCTCGTCGGCGGGCTCGCGGCTGAGGCGGAAAGTCGAGTGGTGCATCGGCAGGATGTAGCGCGCGCCCATCTCGCGCGCCATGCGCCACGACTGCTCGGGGTTGGCGTGGACGTTGATGTATGGGTCGTACGCGCCGACGGGGAGGACGGCGAGGTCAACTTTCGTCCCGCGCCGCGCGAGCCGCGCGAAGGCTTCGGTGTAGGCCGTGTCGCCGCCGAAGACGAGCGCGCGCCCGCGCTTCTCGACGAGGAAGCCGCCGTACCCGCGGTGCCTGTCCGTCAGGCGGCGCGCGCCCCAGTGGTTGACCTCGACGGCCTCGACGCGCGCGCCGTTCACCTCCGTCGTGTCGCCCCACTTCAGCTCGTCCACGCGCGCGAAGCGTCGGACGAGGTCGCCCATCCCTTCCTGCACGACGGCGCGCGTCGCGCGCGGCAGCCGGCGGAGCGTGCCGAGGTCGCAGTGATCGAAGTGCGCGTGCGAGACGAGCACCGCGTCGAGACGCGGAATCTCCCCGACCGGCAGAGCGGGCTTTACCAGACGGCGCGGCCCGAGCGTTAAGCCCCCGACGCGCACGCCCACCCGGGGACGCAGCGCAGGGTCTGTCAGCAGCCACGTCCCGTAAAAGTTTATGAGCACGGTCGCGTGCCCGAGCCACGCCACCGTCAGACGCCGGTCGTCCCACGTCGCCGGCTCCGGCCTGTGCGGCGCGGGCAGCAGCGGCACACGCCGCTCGTCCAGCCTGTCCCGCATGAACTTCCCCGCGAAACGCCGCGCGAAACTCGTGTAAGTCTTCAACTCTTTGACGGAAACACTCATCGTGACGGTTTAGATGCTTGGAAGTCGTCGGGGGTAGCCGGCGCGTATTTGACTACTGGCTAGCGTCCGTCCCGCTGTTGTATCCTCGCGTGCGTCGCCAGACCGTCCAACCCGCTCCCGACCGGAGGAAAAAGAAACGCCATGCGCTCTGAAGCGAAGTGCCTCGTCGTCTCACTGCTCGCCCTCGCGACTCTCTGCCAGCCGGCCGCCGCGCAGCGCCGCGCCGCACAGGCCGGCGGCCAGCACGCCGGCGCCGCCGCGCTCAACAGACTCTTTGAAGACGAGTGGGAGTGGGTGATGCGCGAAGCGCCGACCTTCGCCTCGTCTTTGGGCGACCGCCGCTACAACGACCGCTGGACAGACCTGAGCCTCGCGGCCATCGAACGACGCCAGCGGCACCGCGTCGAGACGCTCGCGCGGCTTAAGAAGATAGACCGCGCGCGGCTGCCCGCGGCCGACCGGCTCAACTACGACCTCTTCCGCAAAGACCTCGAAGACGACATCGAAGAGTTTAAGTTCCGCTTCTACCTCATGCCGGTCAATCAGGGCGGCGGCATCCAGAGCGCCGACCAGCTCTCCGACCGCTTGCGCTTCCAGACGCCCAAGGACTACGAGGACTGGCTCGCGCGGCTGCGCGCCTACCCGGCCTTCGTCGACCAGACGATGGAGTTGATGCGCGAGGGCGTCCGCGCGCGGATGCTCTGGCCGAAGGCCACCATGCAGCGCGTGCCGGGGCAGCTCGACCGCCAGCTCGCGCTCGCGCCCGAGGAGAGCGGCTTCTACAAGCCCTTCCGCGACTTCCCCGCCGACATCCCCGAGCCGGAGCGCGCGCGCCTCCGCCAGCAGGCGCGCGAGGCGGTCGCCGCGGGCGTCATCCCCGCGCTGCGCCGCTTCCGCGAATACTTCGTCAAGGAGTACCTGCCCGCCTCCTTCGATCAGGTCGGCGCGTGGCAGTGGTCGAACGGCGCGGAGGCTTACGCCTTCCTCGCGCGCCGCTACACGACGACGGGGATGACGCCGCAGCAGATTCACGAGAAGGGCTTGAGCGAGGTCGCGCGCATCCGCGCCGAGATGCAGAAGGTGATGACGCAGGTCGGCTTCAAGGGCACGCACAAAGAGTTCTTCAAGAAGCTGCGCACCGACGACGAGTTCTACTACAAGAAGCCCGAAGACCTGCTCAACGCCTACCGCGCCGTCGCCAAGCGCATCGACCCGAACCTCGTCAAAGTCTTCAAGACCATCCCGCGGATGCCCTACGGCGTCATCCCCATCCCCGACACGCTCGCGCCCGACACGACGACCGCCTACTACAACCAGCCGGCCGCCGACGGCTCGCGCCCCGGCTACTACTTCGTTAACCTCTACAAGCCCGAGACGCGCCCCAAGTGGGAGATGATGGCGCTCTCGCTGCACGAGTCTGTGCCCGGCCACCACTTCCAGATCGCGCGCGCGATGGAGCTGGGCGAAATCCCGAAGTTCCGCCGCTACGGCGGCTACACGGCCTTCATCGAGGGCTGGGGTCTCTACGCCGAATCTCTGGGCGAAGACATGGGGCTCTACGACGACCCCTACTCGAAGTTCGGCCAGCTCACCTACGAGATGTGGCGCGCCGTCCGGCTCGTCGTGGACACAGGGATGCACTTCTACAAGTGGGACAGGCAGCGCGCCATCGACTACTTCCTCGACAACGCCGCCAAGACCGAGCTGGACGTGACCAACGAGATCGACCGCTACATCACCGACCCGGGCCAGGCGCTCGCCTACAAGATAGGCGAGCTGAAGTTCAAGGAGCTGCGCGCGCGCTCGAAGGCGGAACTGGGCGCGCGCTTCGACGTGCGCGAGTTTCACGACCTCGTCCTCGGCTCCGGCGCCGTCCCGCTCGACGTGCTCGAAGGGAACGTCGACGAGTGGCTCGCCCGTCAGAAGGCGCGGCCCGGCGGCTCGAATTAACCACCGCAGATACGACCAAGCGATTTCAAATTTCAAATTTGAAATTCCAGAAGCGGGTGACAGAGGCTTGACGGGCGGCACGAAGACTTTCATCCCCGACCTGCTCTACGCCGGCGGGCGCTTCCTGTCGGGGCGCGCGCTGGTGTGCGACGCGGGCGGTCGCGTCGCGTCGGTCGAGCGCGTCGAGGAGTTGCCCGCGGGAGGCGAGCGCGTCCGGCTCGCGGGTCGCGCGCTGCTGCCCGGGATGGTCAACGCGCACTCGCACGCCTTCCAGCGCGTCATACGCGGCCGGACGGAGTACAGGGGCGCGCGCGCGTCGGACTCGTTCTGGACGTGGCGCGAGATGATGTACGCGGCGGCCGCGCGGCTCGCGCCCGAGGACGTGTACGACGCCTCGCGGATGGCCTTCATGGAGATGGCGCTCGGCGGCATCACCGCGGTCGGGGAGTTTCACTACCTGCACCGGAGCCCCGAGGGCGCTAAGTACGACGACCCGAACCTGCTCGCCAAAGAGGTCGTGCGCGCGGCGCGCGACGTGGGCGTGAGAATCGCGCTGCTGCGCGTCGCCTACGCGCGCGCTGGCTACCGCAAGGAGCCCGACGCGCGCCAGCGACGCTTCATCGAGCCCGACCCCGAGACCTTCCTGCGCCACGCCGACGCGCTCGCGCGCGACCTCGACGCCGAGCGGCACGCGTGGCCCGGCGTCGCGCCGCACAGCGTCCGCGCGCTGCCCGTCGAGTACCTGCGCGAGCTTGGCGCGTACGCGCGCGAGAAGAACTTCCCGCTGCACATGCACGTCGCGGAACAGCCCGCCGAGGTCGAAGCGTGTCTCGCGGAGCACGGCCGCACGCCCGTCGCGCTGCTCGCCGACGAGGGGCTTCTCGGCGAAAACTTTACGGGCGTCCACGCCGTCCACGTCACTTCGGAAGAGGTCGCGCGACTGGCCGCGTCGGGCGCGTGCGTTTGCGCGTGCCCGACGACCGAGCGCAACCTCGGCGACGGCGTCGTCCCGGCGGATGCGCTCTTGCGGGCGGGCGTCCCCGTCGCGCTCGGCACCGACAGCCACGCGCAGATAGACCTGCTCGAAGACGCGCGCGAGCTTGAGTATCACCTGCGCCTGACTTCGCTCCGCCGCAACGTCCTCGCGCCCGGCGGCGTCGTTGACGAGGAAGTCGCCGGAGGCAGTCCCGAAAATGTTTCGGCCGAAGCGGGCGGGATGTCCGCGCTCGCCGCGCGCCTCTTCGAGTGCGCGACCGTGAGCGGCGCGCGCAGCATCGGCGCGCCCTCCGCCGCGTTCGAGACGGGAAGCGCCGCGGACTTCTTCACCGTCGATCTCGACGACCCCTCGGTCGCCGGCGCGTGCGCGGAAGACCTTCTGCCCGCGATAGTCTTCTCGCTCACGCGCGCCGCCGTGCGCGAGACGGCCGTCGGCGGCCGCCTCATCACACACGCCGGCCGCCACCCCGCGCAGGAGGAGATCGTCTCGCGCTTCGCCGCGCTCCAGCGCAGACTTTGGGGAAGTGATAAGGGAACGGTGATAAGTGATGAGTGATAAGTGATAAGAAAATCCGGCCTCCTCCTCTCATCACTTA
>JBEVKV010000353.1:0-8713 GCA_040509515.1 Pyrinomonadaceae bacterium
CGGCCGCGAGCCGTTCGGACAGGGCGTCGGCCCCTTCAAAGAGCGCGGCGCGCCGGCCGGCGTCGTCATCCGGGGTGGCTACATCGTCGCGGAGTGGGGCGACACGGCGCGCGTGGACATGACCTTCAGCGTCACGAAGAGTTTTCTCTCCTCGGTCGTCGGGCTCGCCTACGACAGGGGGATGATTCGCGGCGTACAGGACAGGGTGCGCGACTACATGCCGCCCGTCCTTTCGCTCGCGCCGAATCAGGGGCGCGGGCGCGCGGAGAGTCTGGGCGAGCCGCAGTTACTCGAACCCTTCGAGACGGAGCACAACCGCAAAATCACTTGGGAGCACCTGCTGCGGCAGACGAGCGACTGGGAGGGCACGCTCTGGGGCAAGCCGGAGTGGGCCGACCGCCCGTCGAACAACCCCGCCGAGTGGCGCACGCGCAGGCGCAACGAGCCGGGCGCGGTCTACGAGTACAACGACGTGCGCGTCAACGCGCTGGCGCTGGCCGCGCTCTGCGTCTGGCGGCGGCCGCTGCCGCAGGTGCTCCGCGAGTACTTAATGGATCAGATAGACGCCTCGCCGACGTGGCGCTGGTACGGCTACGAGACTTCGTGGGTCGAGTTGGACGGCGCGGCCGTCCAGTCCGTGGGCGGCGGCGGCCACTGGGGCGGCGGGATGTTCATCGGCGCGCGCGACATGGCGCGCTTCGGGCTGCTCACGCTGCGCCGCGGGCGTTGGAAAGACAAACAAATCCTCTCCGAAGAGTGGCTGCGGCTGGCGACGACGCCCACGGCGGCGCAGCCCACCTACGGCTTCATGAACTTCTTCCTCAACACCGAACGCAAGTACCTGCCGTCTGCCCCGGCCTCGGCCTACGCGCACGTCGGCAACGGGACGAACGTCATCTACGTCGATCCGGAAAACGATCTCGTCGTCGTGGCCCGCTGGATAGAGAACGGCGCGCTCGACGGTTTCGTCGGCCGCGTGCTCGCCTCCGTCAACGCGCCGGCGGACGGGGTGAAAGATAATACTGCCGTGGAGAAACTCGATGCGCTTCAACCTTGAACACGCCGCCGACCTTCTGTCCCGCACCCCCGCCGTGCTCGTAACGATGCTGCGCGACCTGCCCGCCGAATGGGTCTCGGGCAACGAGGGCGAGCAGACGTGGTCGCCGTTCGACGTGGTCGGCCACCTCATTCACGGTGAGCACACCGATTGGATGCCCCGCGTCAGACTTATTCTCCGCTCAGAGGAGCCGGAGACGTTCGAGACTTTCGACAGGTTCGCACAATTCGAGGCGAGTCGGGGGAAGAGCCTTGAGGAGTTGCTGGGCACGTTCGCGGAGTTGAGGGCGGAGAACCTTCGCGCCCTCCGCGAGCTGAACATCACGGCGAGCGACCTTGAGCGGAGAGGGAATCACCCGGAACTGGGTGAGGTGACTTTGGAAGAGTTGCTGGCGACGTGGGTCGTGCACGACCTCGACCACATCGCGCAGATTACGAGAACGATGGCGAAGCAGTACAAGGCTGCGGTGGGGCCGTGGACGGCCTACCTCTCCGTCTTGAAGTGACGTGGCAGCCCGCGCGTCATCAGTCGTACGTGGCGGCGACGGCGTCGATCTCAATCAGGAACCCGTAGTGTAAGTCGCCCGTGGGAATCACGGCGCGCGCCGGCCGGTGCTCGCCCAACACGCGCGCGTACACCTCGTTCACGGCTTCCCACAGGCCGATGTCCGAAACGTAAACCGTCATCTTCAGCACCCTGCTCAGGTCGCTGCCCGCCGCCTTCAGAATCTCGCCCACGTTCTTTAGCGCCTGCTCCGTCTGCTCCTCGATGGAGCCGAGCTTCTTCTCGCCCGTCCGCGGGTCGATGGAGAGTTGCCCCGAGACAAAGACCAGCCCGTTGTAGACGACGGCCTGCGAGTAGTGGCCCCCCGGCGTCGGCGCGTCATGCGTGTGTACGTGCTTGATTTCCATAAGTCGAAAGTTCCGCGGTCTATCGGCTGCGCGGGTTCGCGCCGGTGTCGTCGGGACGCCAGTCGACGACGGGCTGGACGGCCGTGTCGCCGACGCAGACCCAGACGTTGGCGCGCATCCCGGGGCGGAGTTTGTACTTCGCGGCCTCGACCTTTCGCCAGTCGGCGGGCGCGAACGCTTCGCCGTTGATGAGGAAGAGGCTCGACGGGTCGTCCGTCCCCGGGTGCTTGAGCGTCACCTCCTCGGTCGTGTCGAAGTTGGTGTCGATGCGGAGAAAGGTCGAGCCGGGCTTCCGCTCGTAGGCGACGACCTCGCCGTCGTAGAGCGTGAGGTCGTCGAGGCCGCACTTGAGACCCGCGGGCGGGGCCACGCGCCCGCCGCGCTGGCCGCCGGCCGCGCCGCCCGCGTCTTTCTGACTCTCGTCCCGACTCTCGCCCGGCGCGGGCGTGACGTTCGTGCCTTCGACGGGCAGACCCGCCTTCACCCACGCGTCCCACCCGCCGACGAGCGCCGCCGTGTTCTCGAAGCCCTGCTTCTTCAACTCCTGCACGGCGCGCGCGCTGAGCTGCTCCGCGGAGCAGGCGCAGTAGGGGACGATGAGCTTGTCCTTCGGCAACTCCGACGCGCGGCCGGCGATGAGCCCGAGGGGCATGAAGCGCGCGCCCTTGATGTGCCCCATCTCGAACTCGACGCTGCCGCGCACGTCGAGCGCGACCGCGCCGCCGTCCGCGACCAGTCGGCTCAACTCTTCGACCGTGACGAGCCTGACGCCGTCGGCGCGCGGCGTCGGCTCGGCGCGCGGCGCGGGCGGCTGTTGGTTCTGCTGACTTCTCATGTTGGCGCCGGCGTCGGCCTGACTCAGCGCGCCCGCGCCGCACGCGACAAAGAGCGTGGGGAGCAGCGCGCACGCGGCGCTCAAAGACAGGCGGCGCAGAAAAGGTGTGTGACGCATGACGAGTTTTCGGTGCCTCGCAGATGGGAAAGGGCGCCCGCGAGCGAGCGCCCTTTGCCGTCCGCGTTAGCGAGTGGCGTCGCCGCCCCTCGGTTTAGAACCTGTAGGCCGCGTGCTTGTCGTCCATGCGGACGGACTGACCCGCCGTGAACAGGAACATGCACGAGTCGGTGCTGTAGTCCATGAAGTTCTCGATGGGGTCGAGGCGGCCGGGGCCGTCGATCTGGCACGAGTCGCGGCCGACGGGGCAGCCGCTCGTCGAGGACGCCTGAGCGTTGGTGTCCGAGACCTCGTCGTTCGTCACAGTGCAGCCGCCCTGGAACGTGTGGTAGAGGCCGAGCCAGTGGCCGACCTCGTGCGTCGCCGTGTCGCCGAGGTTGTAGGGCGCGAACGTGCCGCCGGGCAGGCTCGCGAAGTGGCAGACCACGCCGTCCATCGTCGGCGCGCCCGCGTACTCCCACGGGAAGGTGGCCCAGCCGAGCAGACCCTGACCCATGTTGTTGGTGTAGAAGTTCAGGTCGCGGCTCGTGCCCTTGTGCAGCGCGTTCTTCATGTCGCGCTCGTTGCGCGAGCCGATGACCGCCGTGTACCACTTGTCGTTTGCCGTGCGGTCAACGCCGGCGAACTGGAAGCGGAAGGGCGTGTTGGCGCCGCCCGTGAGCCCCGAGTAGGCGTCGTTGAGGACTTTGATCTGGTTGTCGATGGCCGTCTGCGAGACGTTGCCCTGCCCCCTCTTGTTGGTGATGACGTGGACGTAGACGTTGATGGCGACGGAGCCGGCCGTGCGTTCGAGGGCCGACGAGGGGTCAGAGGCGGCGCGCATCTCGCGCATCCGCTTCGAGTTGTTTTCGATGAGTTTCTTCTCCTTCTCAGTCGGCTCTTTGGTGCCGCACTGCATGAAGGAGGCGTTCTCGTTGGCGTTGTCGAATGCGGTGTCGGAAGGATTTTGGGCGCTGGCGCCGGCGATGACCAGTGTCGCGATCAATGAGGTAAGGGCAGACGCGAAGAACAACTTACGTTTCATTCAGACTCCTCCGAGTGTCGTTTGCGAGGTGTATCCCCGGTTGTAGGGTAAAAGAGTCTTTGGGACTCCACGGCTTGAGACGCATGCACCGAAAGAAGATGCCGCCGGTATAAACGACTAACGACCGAGTATGTAGGGAGAAGAGACCGCGACCGCAAACCCATTAAAGAAATGGTGAGTTGGTATAACAAATTCCGAGAGGGGGCGCAACGTTAAACGCGGGGTGAATCCGAGAAAGTTAACCGGTGTCGCCGACCGTACGGGGGCGCGAGGGGGCGGCGGCCCGGGCTTTGTTCAAGCCCACGGGCCGCTCGGCCTTACGCTTCCGCGCGGTCAGTCGTCTTTGACGGTGGGTTCGAGCGGGGCGATGTCGGCGGGCTGCGTCTGTTTTTCCGCCGCCTGACTCTTGTCGGGTCTCCGCGCCGCGGAGACCTTCCCGCAGCGCGCGCGGGAGCGTTCGATGCGGCGTCTCATCCAGTTACTCACGGGTCTCTCACTCCTTGGGGAGAGTGTCGAGGAAAGCTTCGACGACGCGCGGGTCGAACTGCTTGCCGGCCTCGCGGCGAAGCTCGGCGACGGCGTCGGCCTGCGTGCGCGGCGTGTTGTACTCGCGCTGGTCGACCATCGCGTCGAAGGTGTCCGTCACTTGGACGACGCGCGCCATCAGGGGGATGTCCGTCCCGCCGAGGCGGTGCGGGTAGCCGCGCCCGTCCCAACGCTCGTGGTGGTGCTGCGTCCGTATGCGCAGCTCGGCCGGGAGCCCGTAGTAGGACATCAGCGCCGCGCCGAAGCTCGGGTGCAGGTTCAGGACGAAGCGCTCGAAGCGCGTCGGGCGGCGCGGCCGCGAAAGTATCCGCTCGGGGACGAGTATCTTGCCGATGTCGTGCATCATCGCCGTCAGCGAGAGCTGGCGCAGCCGCGGCACGTCGTAGCCGAGCGCGAGCCCGACCCGGCGTGACAGACGCGCGGTGCGGACGCAGTGGCGGTAGGTCGAGGGTCGCGTCCGCTTGAGCCGGCCGACGAGCGCGCGTATGCCGTCAGACCGCGACGCGTCCTCCGCCTTCCAGCCCGCGCAGAGCCGCTGGGCGTGGCGCACCCAGCTCTCGTTGACGAGTCGAACCGTCGGGGTCAAAAGCTCAAGCGAAAACTCATCATGCATCGGCAAAACCCTCTCCGTTTTGGCTGCACCGAATTATCTTGGGGGCGTCTCGGGACACAGTCCGTTTAGCACGCGCCGTGCCATGTTTCCTGCGTGAAACGCGCTCACATTAGGGGTTCGCGGTGTACCTTTCCGCGCGTCAAAAAGGCCGGCGCAGGGGGTTAAAAGTTAATTTAGGGGCGGCGGCTTAAGAGACAGGTTGAGGTGGCGTGCGCGGCGTGTACGCACGCGCACAAGCGCGACGCATCAAACCGCACGGGTGGAATACGGCGGGCACACGAAATCGTGTCGGGGGTGCGCCGGATGGTGGCGGCCGGTGTGCGCGCGTGTGCGCTTTGCCGCGGCGGAGTTCGGCGCGGGGCGCTTGCCGCGTCTGTGATAGACTCGTCGCCGCCGCGCGCGTGCGCCGGGCGTCGAAGCGATGGACAAACGCGAAAAGCCGAAGAGTCTGGAGGAGAGCGTCGAGGCGGCGCTCCTCGACGCAGACCTCTTCGTCAAGTACAAGTCGCCGCAGCGCGCCGTCGAGCGCCTTCAGGAATCAATCGGGCACTGGCCGCGCTCCATCGTCCTGCGCGAGAAGCTGCGCGAGGTCGCCTTCTCGCACGGCATGGAGGACGAGGCCGCGCGCCAGTGTCTCGTCCTCGTCAACCTCTACATCGGGCGCGAGAACTTCGAGGCCGCGCACGAGCGCCTGCTCGAAGCCAAGCACATCGACCCGCGCATCAACATCGCGCCGGGGCTCGAAGCCATCCGGCGCGCGCGCCGCCCCGACCTGCGACACGCGCCGTCGCCCGCGCCCGCGCCGCCGGCCGCGTCGGCCCCGCGCCCCGTGACCTTCGCCGGCGACCTCTCGACCGTCAACATCTTCGACGCCGTGCAGGTACTTGAGAACTCGCGTCTGACGGGCGCGCTCTCCATTGTGAGCGCCGAGCGGCGCGGCCGCGTGCTCTTCAACGACGGGCGCATCGTCGACGCCGAGTGCGGCGAGGCCAAAGGCACGCTCGCCTTCCGGCTCATCGTCGAGGCCACGTCCGGCTCCTTCGACTTCGAGAAGGCCGCCAACGAATTCCCCGTCCGCATTCAGGCGCTCTCCAACACAAACCTCATCCTCGACACGCTCCGCCAGATGGACGAGGACAAGAACGAGGGTGATAAGTGAGGAGTGATAAGAGGAAGACAAGGCCCGCCTTCTTTCTTATTCACTTATCACTCATCACTCCCCGATCAGTCCATCAGGACGCGTGTGCGGAGCGATTCGGCGACTTCGAGGGCGGCGAGCAGGCGTAGGAACTGTTGGTAGTTGCGGCTGCGCGCGCGGACGCGCTGGCGCTCGGCTTCGGAGAGGTCGAGGCGGAGGACGAGGTCGAGGAAGTCGTAGTAGTCGGCGGCGGCCGAGACGGGCAGCTCGCGCGTGTAGGTCGTGCGCGCCGCGTCCTCGGAGGTGAAGCCGGCGAGCGCGTCGAAGAGGTGGTCGGTCGTCAGGTGCGAGCCCTGCCGCGCGAGCTTGATGGGCAGCCGCAGCTCGAAGAAGCGCAGCCCGTTCGAGGTCGTCACCGCGCGCAGAGACTTCGTCCCCTCGCCGTCGAAGGGCGAGTCGTTGTCGAGGAGCACTTTCAAAAGTCGCGGCCAGTCCTGCTCGTCAACCGTGTCGAGCGCGAGCTGGACGCGGTCGGCGAGGAACTTCTCGAACTGCGCCTCGACCGGGTAGGTGACGCGCCCCAGACAGCCGACGGGCTCGCCCTCGCCGGCGGCCTCCTGCGGCAGCCGCGCGGGGCAGCTTAAGCAGATGACCGTCTCGGCCTTCATGCGCTCGATCTCGTCGGCGGCGCGCTCGACGAAGCGCACCTTCTCCTCCGACGGCGCGACGTGCTCGCCCGTCGTCAGCCGCGTGTGCAGGCTGCCCAGCCGGCCCCACGCCCGCAGGTGCTCCTCGTCGTAGCGCGCGCGCAGCGCGCACGGGTATTCGATGGCGAACTCCAGTGACAACCCTTTTAACTCCGCAGCGAGGTCGATTCGAGAACAGAAAACATGCGCCGTGAGGCGCGCTCCGGCACCGACGCGGACTATAATAACAGAGTGACAAACAAAGACTTAAACGGGCGACCTCGCGCGCCTGAATTAGAGAGAGAGAGCCGCGTCGAAATCGTCGGAGCCGAAAATTGTTGACGAATCCGGGGAGTCTTAAACGATGGTAGCCGCGCCCGCGACGCCGGCGGTGCCGGGGCCGAAGGGCCTTTGGCCGGTCGGCCAGATGTACGCCTTCAGCCGCGACCCGCTGACGCTGCTCAAGGGGCTGGCGCGCGAGTACGGCGACGTGGCGCGCTTCAAGGCCGGGCCGCAGAGCGTCTACCTGCTCAGCCACCCCGACCATGTGCGCGACGTGCTCGTCACCAACAACGCGCGCTTCAAGAAGGGGCGCGCGCTCCAGCGCGCCAAGCGTCTGCTCGGCGAAGGACTTTTGACGAGCGAGGGCGAGTTCCACCGCCGCCAGCGCCGGCTCGCGCAGCCCGCCTTTCATAAGCAGCGCGTCGCGGCTTACGGCCGCGTGATGGTCGAGTACGCCGAAAGCGTCTCGGCGCGCTGGCGCGACGGCGAGGAGTTGGACATCTCCGAAGAGATGATGCGGCTCACGCTCGCCGTCGTCGGCAAGACCTTGTTCGACGCCGAGGTCGAGTCGGACGCCGACGAGGTCGGCGCGGCCTTGACCGAGGTGATGAACCTTTTCGGCTACCTGATGCTGCCGTTCTCCGAGCTTCTGGAGAAGCTTCCGCTGCCGCCGCGCCGACGCTTCCTGCGCGCGCGCGCCCGGCTCGACGCGGTCATCTACCGCATCATCGAGGAGCGGCGGCGGGAGGGGCGCGACCGCGGCGACCTGCTCTCGACGCTCCTCGACGCCGTCGACGAAGAGGGCGACCGCACGGGGATGACCAACGAGCAACTGCGCGACGAGGTGATGACCATCTTCCTCGCCGGCCACGAGACGACCGCCAACCTGCTAACGTGGGGCTGGTATCTGCTCGCGCAGAACCCGGAGGCGGAGGCGCGTCTGCACGCCGAGCTTGACGGGGTGCTCGCGGGCGGGCGCGCGCCCGCGCCGGAGGACGTGCCGGCGCTTCGCTACACAGAGATGGTCGTGGCCGAGACGATGCGGCTCTACCCGCCGGCGTGGGCGCTCGGGCGGCTGGCGCTCGAAGACTACGAGGTCGGCGGCTACCTCATCCCGCGCGGCTCGCTCGTGCTCGTCAGCCAGTACGTCATCCAACGCGACCCGCGCTTCTGGCCCGACCCCGAGCGCTTCGACCCCGAACGCTGGACGCCCGAGGCGAAGGCCGCCCGCCCGCAGTTCGCATACTTTCCCTTCGGCGGCGGCCCGCGACGCTGCGTCGGCGAAGGCTTCGCGTGGAGCGAGGCCGTGCTCATCCTCGCCACGCTCGCGCGGCGCTGGCGCGCGCGCATCGTCCCCGGCCGCGTCGTCGAGACGCAGCCGCGCATCACGCTCCGCCCCGGCCCGGGCGGCGTCCCCATGAGAGTGGAAAGGCGTGAACCGTAAGCCGTAAACCGTGACAAGAACAAGAAGGTTTTTCTTGTCACGGTTTACGGTTTACGGTTC
>JBEVKV010000354.1:0-8157 GCA_040509515.1 Pyrinomonadaceae bacterium
CGGCTCTTACTACTGGCAGAAGATGACCAAGCAAGTGAGACTGACCACTCGTTTTGTGCGCCAACACTTACCGCCACCACGCCTCAGAGTCTTCAAGTGGCTCACCGCTCCCCAAAAGTGATAAGCGGTCAGGCCGCTTCCGCCTTGACACCGCGTGGGCAACCAAAGTACTGTGCGCCTACTTTTCGCGTCCCGGCGGTCGTGCTCTATCAGAGCAGGCTTCCAAATATAATTCCGGCAACCAGCTTCAGCCCGCGAGGTGCTCGTCCGTAAGGGCAGTCTCTTTGACGGCCGACCGATTCATTTTCATCTACTACCGGCAATAGTTCGTGCGAGCGAGAACGTCTCGCCACGCTCAGCCGGACACGCCGCCACACCAACGTGCGGCCGCGCGCCCGCTTCCGTGTTCGTTCCCCAAGGAGACAGTTCGATGAAGAGTTTCAGGAGATGGGCCTTCGTGCTCGCCACCGTCGCGGCACTCTGCATGGTGGTGTTGAACGGCCCCCGCCCCGCGTCGGGCCAGAACGGCGCCGGCAGCAAGAAGTCTGAGATTAACGACGCGCGCTCGCGGGTCGAAAAGGGCGCCAAGAAGATGCTCGACGAGAGCATCAGAGGCGGGAAGGGCGAAGACTCCATCCTCGACCCGCAGGCCGGGGAAGAGGGGGAGGATGAGGCGGGCGAAGACCCTGACCTTCCGCCCGGGATGTCCGGCAAGATAGACAAGGCGACCTACCTGCGTCTGCGCGCCGACTACGTCAACCTGCGTCGCGGCCGCCCGCACACCCTGCCCTTCAACCCGCGCGAGCGCGCGCTGGAGAAGATGAAGAAGCAGGAGAATGATAAGAAGGCGCGCCGCCTGCTCGAAGGGCGCTTCAGCCTCGCGGCGTCGCTGGCCGCCGACCCGGAGTGGAGGTCGCTCGGGCCTAAGCCCATCCCGAACGGGCAGACCAGCGCCGGCTCGGTTCCCGTCAGCGGCCGCACCATCGCCATCGCCGTCCACCCGACCGACCCCGACACCGTCTACGTCGGCACGGCGCAGGGCGGCCTCTACAAGTCCACCAACGGCGGCACCAACTGGACGCCGCTCTTCGACTTCGACCTCGAAACGCTCGCCATCGGCGCCATCACCATCGACCCCGTGGACAGCAACACCGTCTACGTCGGCACGGGCGAGCCCAACCAGTCGGCCGACAGCTTCGCCGGCCGCGGCCTCTACATCATCCGCAACGCCAACTCGGCGGCCCCCGTGCTGACGGGGCCGTTCCGCCTCAACGGCGCGGGGCAGGACGTTTTCACCGGCCGCTCCATCGGCCGCGTGATGGTCAGCCCGTCCGACACCAACGTCGTCTTCGTCACGACCGTCACGGGCTCGGGCGGCAACCCGAACACCACGCCCGCCGGGGCCCCGAACCGCGGCCTCTACCGCTCGACCAACGCGCAGTCGGCCAACCCGACCTTCGAGCAGGTACAGGTGACGGGCGTGCCCAGCCCGAACGACCGCAGCATGATCGACATCCAGCTCGACCCGGTTAACCCGAACCTGCTGCTCGTCACGGTCATCGGCGTCTCGGGCGACGGCGGCGTCTACCGCACGGCCAACGCGCTCGCGGCCGTCCCGGCCTTCACGCGCACGCTCACGCTCCCGAACGGCACGGGCTTCCGCGCCGAGCTGACCGCGACCAACAACCCCACCGCCGGCACGACCTTCTACGCCGCGACGGGCGAGCTCAACCCGGCCGTCTGCACGGGCGCGAACGCCACGCGCGGCGGCTCCCTGCGCCGCTCGACCGACGGCGGGCTCACCTGGTCGGCCACGCTCAGCGGCTCGGCCGGCTTCTGCGGCGGGCAGTGCTTCTACGACATCGCCGTCGGGGTCACGCCCGACAACCAGACCATCCACCTCGCCGGCGCGGCGCGCAGCGGCACGGCCGGGCTCTGCAACATCGACGTGATGAAGCGCTCGACCAACGGCGGCGCGAGCTTCGTGCGCAACGACAACACGCTGCACGCCGACTCGCACGCCATCGCCATCGCCCCCTCGAACCCGAACGTCGTCTACACGGGCAACGACGGCGGCATCTGGCGCTCGACCAACAACGGCACGACCTGGAACAGCCTCAACAACTCCGAGTTCAGCGCGACGCAGTTCCAGAGCCTCGCGCTCCACCCGTTCGACAAGTTCTTCTCCATCGGCGGCACGCAGGACAACGGCACCAACTGCCTCGCCCCCGACGGCGTGACGTGGGTCAACTGCCGCGGCGGCGACGGCGGCTACGCGCAGATCGACCAGAACGCGTTCGACACGACGAACGTGACGATGTACCACACGTTCTTCAACCAGACGAACTCGCAGATCGGCTTCGAGCGCGCCACCAACACGACCTTCAACTGGACGTCGGTGCGCGGCTGCACGGGCACGGTCTCGAACAACGGCATCGGCTGCGGCAACGCCGTCCTCTTCTACGCGCCGATGGAGCTGGGGCCGGGCAACCCGCAGACGATCTACTTCGGCACCGACCGCCTCTACCGCTCGACCAACCGCGGCGATACGATGACGCTCGCCAGTCAGGGGCCGCTCGTCCCCGTCAGCGCCACGCAGGGCGTCGTGCTCACCGCCATCGGCATCTCGCCGCAGGACGACAACGTCCGCATCGTCGGCCTGCGCAACGGTCAGGTCTTCGCCACGACCACGGGGTCGGCGACGCTCACCGACGTGACGGGCGCGAACTTCCCCGCGCCCAACCCGGCCGACCCGGCGCGCAAGTCCATCGGACGCGCCGTCATCGACCCCAACAACAAGTTCACGGCCTACGTCACCTTCACCAGCTTCGGCGTGCCCGACGGCCAGCACATCTTCAAGACGACGAACCTGAACGACCCGTCCCCGGTCTGGACGCCGGCCGGCAACGGCATCCCCGACGTGCCCGTCAGCGCGCTCGTCGTCGACCCGCAGGACTCCAGCTCGATCTACGCCGGCACAGACATCGGCGTCTACCACTCTTCGGACGGCGGCGCGAACTGGGAGCCGTTCGGGACGGGGCTGCCGCGCGTGGCCGTCTTCGACGCCGAGATCAGCAACGTCCAGCGCATCCTGCGCATCGCCACGCACGGGCGCGGCCTCTACGACGCCGACATCCCGGGCCGGAAGCTGCCCATCCTGCGCGACGGCGGCGCGACGCTCGTGGGCGAGGGCTGCTCGCCGGGCAACGGCGTCATCGACGCGGGCGAGGACGTGACGGTCAGCTACGGCGTCACCAACATCGGAGCCGGCCCGACCTCGAACCTGACGGTCACGCTGCTGCCGACCGGCGGCGTCACGAACCCGACCGGCCCCGTCAACTACGGCGCGGTCGAGGCGGGCACGACCGAATCCCGCGACTTCCGTTTCACGGCCGCGGCGAGCTGCGGCGGCCAGATCACGCTGACCTTCAACCTGCGGGACGGCGACGTTGACTACGGCAACTTCACCGCGACCTTCACGCTCGGCGTGCTCACGACGGGCGCGCCCGCCTTCACCGAGAGCTTCGACGCCGTCGGCGCGCCGTCGCTCCCCGCGGGCTGGACGACGGCCAACACGGGCGCGGCGGCCGCGTGGGTGACGAACACGACGAACTCTTCGCCGCCGAACTCGGCCTTCGGAGCCGGCGCGGCGACCGCGAGCAACAACAGTCTCACGTCGCCGACCATCGCGGTTCCGGCGGCGCCCGTCGTCGGCGGCAACCCGGGCGTCCGGCTCACGTTCCGCAACAGCTACAACACGGAGCAGGGCTTCGACGGCGGCGTGCTTGAGATCAGCGTCAACGGCGGGCCTTTCCAGGACATTGTCGCCGCGGGCGGCTCGTTCCTCGAAGGCGGCTACAGCGGCGTTATCGACCCCACCACCGACAGCGTCCTCGCGGGGCGCGCGGCGTGGACGGGCAACTCCGGCGGGTTCATCACGACGACCGTCAACCTGCCGCCGGCGGCCTACGGCCAGAACGCGCAGCTCCGCTGGCGGACGGCCTACGACACCGGGACGCACCCGGCCGGCGGCGGCCTGCGCATCGACACGCTCTCGCTCTACACGGCGACCTACATCTGCTGTGAGGGCGCGTGCGCGCTGACGTGCCCGTCCGACATCGAGGTGAACAACGACCCCGGCACATGCGGCGCGGTCGTCAACTACCCGATGCCGACCTACACGGGCAACTGCGGGACGGTGACGACCAGCCACCCGTCCGGCTCGACCTTCCCCGTCGGCACGACCACCGTCACGGTGACGGGGACGAGGCTCGACGGCACGACCGAATCGTGCTCCTTCGACATCACGGTCAAGGACACCGCGCCGCCGACCATGAGCGCGGTCACGGTGGACAAGCCTTCGCTGTGGCCGCCCAACCACCAGATGGTTGACGTGACCGTCAACTACACCTCGGCCGACAACTGCGGCGCGGGCTGCACGCTCGGCGTCACCAGCAACGAGCCGACCAACGGGCTCGGCGACGGCGACACCCCGAACGACTGGGAGGTCGTCGACGCGCACCACGTCCGGCTGCGCGCCGAGCGCGCGGGCAAGGGCTCGGGGCGCACCTACACCATCACCGTCACCTGCACGGACGCCGCCGGCAACGCCGTCGTCCGCACCGCGACGGTCAGGGTGCCGAAGAATCAGGGTAATAACTAACACGCGAGCCGCACGCCGGCCGGGCGTGCGGCGCGCACTAACAGCCGCGCCATAGTTCGCGGGAAAAAGAGGGGGAAGGATTCACACGGAATCCTTCCCCCTCTCTCTTCTACGAGCGCGAGCCGCCGCGCGGGCTAGTGGCTCGCCGCGCCCTTCCTCGGCAGCAGCCGCTCCAACACGCCTTCCAGCTCGCCGGCCTCGAACGGCTTGACGAGGTAGTCGCTGAAGCCCGCCTCGCGCGCCCTGACCTTGTAGAACTCTGTGTTGTCGGCCGTGACGGCGACGATGGGCACCTCGCGCAGCCCCGTGTCGGCGTGGATGACGTGCGCCGCCGCGATGCCGTCCATCCCGCCGGGCATCTTGAGATCCATCAGGATCAGGTCGGGAACCAGTCGCCGCGCCTGCTCGACGGCCTGCTCGCCGCCCTCGGCCTCCGCCACGCGGTAGCCCAGCCGGCCGAGCATCGCGCCGAGCAGGCCGCGCACGTCGGCAAGGTTGTCCACCACCAGTACGGTCTGAGGGGGGCTACTGTTTTCGCGTTGACTCGACATCTTTCACCTCCTTCTCGCCTCTTCGGCCGTGGCCTCTCTCCCTTTAAATCTCTTCCCGCGCGACGCGGCGTGGCTCACTCCGTGTTCGGGTTAATCTCCATCTTGACCTCGACGCTCTCGGTCTTCTGCGCGCCGGGCACTTCGATCTCCGCCGCGGGCTCGCCGCGCAGCTTCTCCTCCGGGCTCAAGCCCTCAAGCCTCAAATCTTCGTAAGTTACAGACATGCCAAAAACCCCCTTTCTCTCGCGCCTCCGGGCGCTAAAAAGCGGCCCCTGTGTAAAGGAGCGCCGGACTCTCTCAGACAGCCCGGCGCTCGCGTCGCACAGACACCCACGCGGGTGTCGCCTTCAGGTTCGGAGGAGGATAGACGCGCGCGCGCCGCCTTTGGTTGCGGCCGTGTTGCGACCCCGTGAAGACTCGCCGCGCGACAGCGCCGCGCGCGCAACAGATTTGTCGCGCCGTTGTAAGAGAGTTCGGAAGTGGGCGCACGCCGGCCGGCGCGGTCGTGTTATTATTCCGCCGACTCCGAACACTCAGCCGAAAGGGAACAGCCCGTGTCACTACGCGTACGCCTGCTGCTGGCGTGTCTGCTTTGCGTCTCTATTTGCGCGCCCGCGTCGGCGCAGTCGAAGTCGCAGCCGAGCGATAAGTTCCGCCAGCTCGAAGAGGAGCTGCCGACGGCCAACGAGTACCGCGCGGCCTCCGGCGCGCCCGGCCACCGCTACTGGCAGCAGCGCGCCGATTACGTCATCGAGGCCGAACTCGACGACGCCGCGCGCCGCATCACGGCCAAAGAGACCGTCACCTACTACAACAACTCGCCCGACGCGCTCTCGTACCTCTGGCTCCAGCTCGACCAGAACATCTTCGAGCGCGGGTCGGAAGCGAACCTGACGCGCGCCGCGCCCACTTTCACGCCGACGCCCGAGCCCGGCGACGAATTCACCGAGTCGCACCGCGTCCCCTACTCGACGCTCGACCGCCTGCTCACGCAGGACACCTTCGAGGGCGGGCACCGCGTCACGGCCGTCCGCGACGCACGCGGCGGCGCGCTCCGCTTCACCGTCGTCCGCACGATGATGCGGATTGATTTGCCTCAGCCTCTCGCGCCGGGGCAGAACACGACCTTCTCGGTCGAGTGGAACTATCTGATTAACGACGCGAAGGCGCTGGGCGGGCGCTCGGGCTACGAGTTCTTCCCGCGCGACGGCAACTACGTCTACGAGATCGCGCAGTGGTTCCCGCGCATGGCCGCCTACAACGACGTGTCGGGCTGGCAGCACAAGCAGTTCCTCGGGTCGGGCGAGTTCACCTTAGAGTTCGGCAACTACCGCGTGCGCCTGACGGTGCCGGACGACCACGTCGTCGCCGCCACCGGCGTCCTGCAAAACCCGCAGGAGGTCTTGACCGCGGCGCAGCGCCAGCGTCTGAAGCAGGCCGAGACGGCGCGCGAGCCCGTCTTCGTCGTCACGCCGCAGGAGGCGCGCGCGAACGAGACTTCAAAACCCAGAGGCAGGAAGACGTGGGTCTACAGCGCCGACAACGTGAGGGACTTCGCCTTCGCCTCGTCGCGCAAGTTCATCTGGGACGCGCAGGGGCACAACGTCGAGGGGAACAAGGTGATGGCGATGTCGCTCTACCCCGTCGAGGGCGAGCCGCTCTGGTCGAAGTACTCGACGCACTCCATCGTCCACACCTTGAACGTCTACTCGCGCTACTCCTTCACCTACCCGTACCCCGTGGCCATCTCGGTCAACGGCCCCGTGGGCGGGATGGAGTACCCGATGATCTGTTTCAACGGCCCGCGCCCCGAGACCGACGGCACCTACACGGCGCGCACCAAGTACGGGCTGATTTCGGTCGTCATCCACGAGGTCGGGCACAACTACTTCCCGATGATCGTCAACTCGGACGAGCGCCAGTGGACGTGGATGGACGAGGGGCTCAACAGCTTCCTGCAATTCCTCGCCGAGCAGGAGTGGGAGACCAACTACCCCTCGCGGCGCGGCGAGCCGCGCAACATCACCGAGTACATGGCCTCTGATGCACAGGTGCCGATCATGACCAACTCCGAGTCGGTCTTGCAGTTCGGCAACAACTCTTACGGCAAGCCCGCGACCGCGCTCAACATCCTGCGCGAGACCGTGCTCGGGCGCGAGCTGTTCGACTTCTCGTTCCGCGAGTACTCGCGCCGCTGGAAGTTCAAGCGGCCGATGCCCGCCGACTTCTTCCGCACGATGGAGGACGCCTCGGGCGTCGACCTCGACTGGTTCTGGCGCGGCTGGTTCTACACGACCGACCACGTCGACATCTCAATCGAGGGCGTCCGGCTCTACTCGCTCGACACGCGCGACCCCGAAGTGGACAAGGCCGCCCGGCGGCGCGAGCGCGACGAGCGCCCACGCACGCTCTCGGAGCAGCGCAACGCGCCCCTGCCAAAGCGCGTGGACGAGTTCCCGACGCTCAAGGACTTCTACAACACCTACGACGAGTTCAACGTCACCGCGCGCGACCGCGAGGAGTATCAGAAGTTTCTCCAGACGCTCACGCCGCGCGAGCGCGAGCTGCTCAGGTCGGGCATGAACTTCTACGTCATCGAGTTCAAAAACGTCGGCGGACTGGTCATGCCGCTCATCCTGCGCGTCGATTACGCCGACGGGACGACCGAGGAGATGCGCATCCCGGCCGAGGTCTGGCGCTACGACAACTTCAACGTCGAGAAACTGCTCGTCACGAAGAAGGAGGTCGCCGCCATCACGCTCGACCCGCATCTGGAGACGGCCGACACGGACATGTCGAACAACAGCTTCCCGCGCCGCCCCGTCAAGAGCCGTTTCCAGCTTTACAAGGAGCGGACGCGCCCGAACCCGATGCAGCGCGAGCAGCCGCGGCCTCAGCCGGAGACCCCGAAGCCGGAGGTTCCAAAGAATCCATGAGACGCCC
>JBEVKV010000355.1:0-4357 GCA_040509515.1 Pyrinomonadaceae bacterium
CGCACCGCTTCGGGCGTGAGACCCGCGGCGCGCATCGCGCGGAGCGAGAGCGACTCGTGGCGCTTGGCGAGCCGCTCGCCGCGCTCGTCCGTGACGAGGTCGCAGTGGAAGTACGCGGGCGTCGGGTGGCCGAGCGCGCGCTGTAGAAGCAACTGGCGCGCAGTCGATTTCAGGAGGTCTGCGCCGCGCACGACTTCCGTGACGCGCATCAGCGCGTCGTCGACCACGACCGCGAGCTGGTAGGCGGGCACGTCGTCCCTGCGCCAGACGACGAAGTCGCCGAAGTCGCGCCCGGCGACGAAGACTTGCCGGCCCCGGTTCAGGTCTTCAAAAACCAGCTCCTCGCCGTCGGGCACGCGGAAGCGCCAGTTGAGTCCGGCCGGCGAGTCCGCGACCCGCGGAGCGACGCCGGCGCGCGGGCGGCACATGCCGGGGTAGTGCGGCTCGTCGTCCGTCGCGGCGCGCGACGAGGCGGCACCCGCGCCCGCCTCGTGCGGCGCTTCGGCCGCGCGCAGAACGTCTTTGCGCGAGCAGACGCAAGCGTAGACGTGCCCCGTCGCGACGAGGCGCGACCACGCGCCGAGGTAGAGTCCGCGCCGCCCGCTCTGCGTGTAGGGGGCGTAAGCGCCGCCCACGTCCGGCCCCTCGTCCCAGTCAACCCCGAGCCAGCGCAGGTCTTCGAGCATCGCGGCGGCGAACTCCGCGCGCGAGCGCGACGGGTCGAGGTCTTCGTCGCGCAGCACGAGCACGCCGCCGGCCGCGCGCGCACGCGCGTACGCCGTCCAGAAGGTGCGTGCGTGGCCGAGGTGCAGGTGTCCCGTCGGCGAGGGCGCGAGACGACCGCGGTAAGAGGGATGAATGACGGACGAAGGTTGAAGTGAGTCAGTCATCGCCGCCTTCCCTTCCGTCTCCCGCTTCCGTCTTCATCCTTTCTTCTTCCTTCTGTCATAATCCGGGTGCAACGTCCTAAGTTAAAGGAAGAGAACGATGCCGGCAAACTTTCAAGACCTGGTCGCGCTGATGGCGCGGCTGCGCTCGCCAGAGGGCTGTCCGTGGGACAGAGAGCAGACTTACACGACGCTCGCGCCGATGCTCGTCGAGGAGGCTTACGAGGCGTTCGAGGCGGTCGAGGACGCGCGCGAGGGTCGCCCGGCGGGGCTCTGCGAGGAGCTTGGCGACCTGCTCTTCCAGATCGTCTTCTACGCGCAGGTCGCGGCCGAGCGCGGCGAGTTCACCATCGAGGACGTGACCTCGCAGATACACGCGAAGATGGTGCGCCGCCACCCCCACGTCTTCGGCGACGTGGTGGTGCGCGACAACGAGGAGCTGCTGCGTAACTGGGAGGCCGTGAAGGCCGAGGAGAAGCGCGCGGCGGGCAAGGGCGAGGCCGCGGAGGACTCGTCGCTCCTCGACGGCGTCTCCGCGAAGGCTCCGGCGCTGATGGAGGCGCATCAGCTCACCACGAAGGCCGCGCGCGTCGGCTTCGACTGGCGCGACGTGGACGAGATTTTCGACAAGCTCCGCGAGGAGACCGAAGAGCTGCGCGTCGCCATCCGTGAGCGCGCCGAGGCCGGTGCCGACTCGGAGTCCGAACACCAGCGCGTCCGCGAAGAGGTCGGCGACCTCCTCTTCGCCGTCACCAACATCGCCCGCCACCTCGACGTAGAGCCCGAGTCCGCCCTCAAACTCACCAACCGCAAATTCCGCCGCCGCTTCCGCCACATCGAACGCGGCCTGAAATCAAGAGGCCGCGAACTCGGCGAAGCCACGATTGACGAGATGGAAGAGCTATGGCAGGAGGCGAAGTCGGGTGGTTAAGGAATCGTGGTGGACTTACTGGTTGACGGGTTCGACTTCGACCAGAACGTCGTAGGTGCCCGTGTTGTCGTCGAGCGTGCCCTCGTTGACGCCGAGGAAGAGGCGGCCGTCGCGCGGCGCGTAGAACTCGCGGCTTCCGCCGACGGCGATAAACTCGTCGTTGTTGTCGCCGATGACGGCGATGAGCAGACCCGTCGGCTCGCTCCTCATCAGCTTATTGATGTCCGCGACGCGCGGCAGCCCCGTCGGCGTCGAGAACCGCCCCCAGCCCAGAGAGACGCGCCCCGTAGCCGTGAAGCGTAGGCGCTGGCCCTTCAGAACCCTCAGGCCGGTGTCCGTCCAGCCGTTGTTCGCGTTGTCGGCGCGGACGCGGACGCGCACAGGGAAAAACGAGGAGGAGGAGGAGGACGGCTTCGGAGTCGGCTCTGGCAAAGCATCTTTCGGCGTCGACGGCGTCGGAGTCGGCTCTGGTGAAGCATCTTTCGGCGTCGACGGCTGTGACCTTCTCCGGGCGATGGTCGCAAACTGTCCGTTCGGGTACTTCGCCAGATAGTCCTTGTACTCCTCGGGGTCGTTGCTGTTCTTAATCGTGTCCCAGAAGGCAAGCTCCACGGCCGCCGCGTCAACGCGCGCGGGCGGCGCGGGCGTCGGCGTGCCGGTCGCGACGGTCGGCGCGGGCGTCGCCGCCGCCTTCGGGAGGGCGAAGACGAAGTCGCCTTTGTCGAGGTTGGGGTTGCGGATTTTGCCGTACTGCGGGTGCTGCGCGTTGCGCGAGTAGTTGATGACCTTGTCTTGGAGGAATTCGCCGAGTTCGGTGCCGGTGACGTAGCCGTCGCGGTTCACGTCCGCTTCGCCGTCGAGGGCTTCGACGAACTGGCGGCGGAAGATGCTCTGGTCGGGGACTTGTTCGTCGGCGCTGCCCGAGGTGATGAATTGCCGGACGGGTCGCGCGGTCTTGTAGCTGATGCTCTCGGGCACGGCGCGCGAGAGCGCGAAGAGTGCGCCCGAGAAACAACTGTCGAAAAGGAAGAGCGCGTGCTTGGACTGGATGCGGCGGGCGTAGAGTTCCATCTGCTGCATGTCCATCGCCTTCGACATGAAGCCCGCGGGGTCGCTCGCCGGGAGCGGCGCGTCCGCGGGGACGACGTAGCCCATCTCTTCGCCGTAGGACTGCTTGACGGTGTGGCCGTGGCCGGCGAAGTAGAAGAGCAGCCGAGTCTCGATCCCGCGGCCGTAGGCGTCGATGAACTCCTTGAAAGACTTTTCGAGCTGCGCGGCGTCGGGGTTCTCGACCTTCGTGACGAGGAAGCCGTGGCGTTCGAGCGCGCGCGCGACATCCTCAATGTCCTTCCTCACGCCGGGGAGACGCGGCCAGCCGCGCGTGTAGTCGCTGACGCCGACGACGAGCGCGTAGCTCTTCTCGTAGAGCTTCAGCTCTTTGCCGTCCTCCACGCGAATGCCGACCGCGCCGCGCGCGAGCCCCTCGGACTGGCGCGCGTCGGAGCGCCGCGCCGGCGGGAGCGCCAGCGAGAGCGCAAGGGCGAGGAGCGCGAGCCTGAAAAGTTTTGAACGTGACTTCATGGCGTCGGGGCCGCGGAAGAGTGTGAGCGCGTTCGGGCTTTGTTTAAGGCGACCGCCGCGCGCGGCCGCGTAAAGGTAAATCCGCGGCTCGCGGAAAGTCAATGCGAGCCGCGCGCGCGGCCGTGCGTGGCGGGTGACAAGAAAACGCCTAACTGCTATCTTTTTCCGCGCGGCTCCCGGACGCCGCTTCGCGGACTTTCCGGCTCGCCACGACAGGTCACATTCCACTCGTCAACGCTTTCGGAGGTTACGGTTCTAATGGGAATGATTCAGTTCGTCAGCAACTACGACGACCTCTCGACCGACAAGGGTTATCAGTTCAAGTTCCACTGCGACAAGTGCGGCAACGGTTACATGTCGCGCTACCAGCCGTCGCTGACGGGGACGGGCGGGTCGCTGCTGCGCGCGGCGGGCGACCTCTTCGGCGGGTGGTTGAGTTCGGCCGGCAACTCGGCCTACGAGATACAGCGCGCCGTCGGCGGCAAGGCGCACGACGAGGCTTTGCAGAAGGCGGTCGAGGAGGGCAAGGCGCACTTCCACCAGTGCTCGCGCTGCGGCCGCTGGGTCTGCCCCGAGGTCTGCTGGAACGCCTCGGCCGGTCAGTGCGAGGAGTGCGCGCCCGACTATCAGGAGGAGCTGGCCTCGGCGCACGCGCGGGCGAAGGCCGACGCCACGCGCGAGCAGCTCAACGAGAAGGCGCGCTCGACCGATTACGTCTCGGGAATAGACATGGGCGCGGGCTCGACCCTGCGCGCGCCCGCGCCCGCCGAGCAGAAGAAGGCCGCGGCGGCGGCGGGCGCGGCGGCCAACTGCTCGTCGTGCGGAGTCGAGGTCGGCAAGGCCAAGTTCTGCCCCGAGTGCGGCACGCCGACCGCGCCGCCCAAAGCCACCTGCACCGGCTGCGGCCACCAGCCCGAAGGCGCGCCGAAGTTCTGTCCCGAGTGCGGCGCGAAGATGT
>JBEVKV010000356.1:0-9033 GCA_040509515.1 Pyrinomonadaceae bacterium
CGTGGCGTTCATCCGGAACCAGAATTGCGCCACGTCGCCGCGGGGGCACCGTCAGATCGACAGTCCGACGTTGCCTTCCAGAACCTGTTGCTCAAGGCGCGGCCGCTCGCCCGGTCTCCACAGCTTGGCGACATGCGCGACGCGGTAGCGTATCGGCCCGCCATCCGGGCTCGCGCTGCGGCTGATCGGCCGCGGGATGCACACGAACTCGGTTCGCATCTCATCGCCGGTGAGGTGCACCTTCGCGTAGCCGTGGCCGCCCATGTCGACGAACTCGAGGTGCGGCGCAAGCTGCGGGTTCGAGAGCGCGCGTGCGCGCTTGAGGTCGAAGCTTTTCGCATATTCAAGGCAAGAGCGGACACCATGCCGTAGCAGCATATTGTAGGTCCAGTCCGGCTTACGGCCATCCGGCCGGTCGGCGAGGAACAAGGCGCGGATTGGCAGATTCTTGGGTAAGCGATGCTCAAAGGCTTCCATCGCGCCCGGGCTTGCCAGCGACGCGCCGACGAAGCTCAATCCCACGGGTTCAAATTTCCGCGGCGGGAGGTCGGCGGCAGCATATCCGGCCCAGAAGCTGTGCCGGTCTCCGGATACGATGGCGAAGCCGGTGATCTTCGCATCGCGCACGAGGTCGTAGATTTCCTTGCGCTCGGCGTAGGCCGATCCGTAGTCGTTACTACCGAACTGCGCATAGGTGTCCGCAGGCCACGGCTTCTCGACCATTCCGGCGGGGAGGTTTTGCGGGTCCGAGCGCCAGTCGAGCGCGCCGTACGAATTGCCCCAGATTTTCCACGTCGCCGTCGATTTGCGCAGATGGTCCTTGAACCAGACCTTCTGGTCTGAGCCGAGGATGGTCCGCGGCGGCGTCTCCTTGCGCGGATTCGGAATGCGCACATCGCGGAAGTGGAGTTCGGCGGGCGGCCTCCCGCCGTCGAAGGCGCGTCCCGCGTCGAGCGCGATCATCGCCTCCTCGGAAAACATTCCGTTGAAGGCAGGGTCATAAATTTTTCCAACCCCCTCAGCGTCAGTCGGGTCGTCGCCGCAGAAGCTGTGCTGGTCGGTAATGAGGAGGTCGAGGTGCTTGCCGTAGCGGAGCGCCCGATAAGCGATCAGGCTGCGGATCGCGGTCAGATTGTTCGGCTCTAGCCCTAGCCCGTTCCCGTCCCACTTGTCGATCTTGACGTTCTTGACCTCGACCGCCCCGAATTCGGCAAGCGAGCCGCTCGGCGGCGACACGCGAGCCGGGACATATTCAAACCAAGCCTGGTTGGCGGCGACCTTGACGGTCTGGCCGGGCTGCGGCTCGCCGCCCCACTGGCCGATGCTTTGTCGGCCCTGCCACGAGAATTCGTGATTGTCCCAGATGGCGACGAACGGCCAGCGCGCGCGGGCATCCTGGAGGTCGGGGTCAGCGAGATAGCCCTTGTACACGGCGCGATAGCCTTCGACGGTCAGCGGGTAGTGGAGCTTGCCGGTCTTTCCCCCATCGGGAATGCGCGCGACCTCATAGATGGTCCGGTCGAAGCGGGTGTTTCCCTCTTCGGGATATTGAACGACCTCGTAGATGAAGTCGCCGAGGTGAAGCACGAAGCCAAGTTGATCCTCCGGCCGCGCGCGTTCGTCCTCGAAGATCATCCGGCGATAAGCGTTGAGCTTTCCTTCGTTGACGCTCTGGCAACTGACGAAGGCGAAGTTCACAGGCCGCGCGTCGTTCGGCCGCGGCGCGGTGATGGTGCGGCCGATGCGGCTGCCGTTGCCGTCCGCGTCGGTGAAGCGGTACCAATAGACCCGCGCCGGCTTGAGCCCGCCGACCAGCACCCGGGCCGTCCAGTCGGTCGCCGGCGAAACCGGAGCGCGCGCCTGTGCGACGACCCGGCGGAACTTCTCGTCTTCGGCGACTTCGACCGTCAGTATCTGGCGCTCGCCTTTACCGAAGGGCCTGCGGGTCCACAGGAGAACGCTGTCGGGCTCGGGATCGCCCGATGCGACGCCTTCGGGGAACAGGTCGCGTCGCTCCCGCCAGTTTACCTTGGAACGCGCGCTCGCCGGCCCGCCCAACGCCAGAGCCGCGCCGCAGGACGCGGCTTGTTTGATGAATTCTCGTCGGTTGACTCTGCCCATATCATTCTCCTGGCTTCGACTCGGTCGCCGAGATGTCGAGACGCGCCGAAGCAGACGCGTGGATTATTCCTCGATAAAAGGTCATCTAATTACGAGCCGGTTCGATGAGGTGTGAGATCGCGTTGATTCGCAACACGCGCCCTGCCCTTTGAATAAACCGTGGCGGCCGTCTGCTTCTTTGTGTCATCTGCGCTCTGGGCAGCCGTTGGGAAAGCTCACCGAGCAGATGTGAGCAAAGCCCACAGTAGGAATGTCGTTAATATTCTTCTCGTCAGATTTAATCCATCCCTTGAGAAGCAGACCCGATATTTACAGCTTATTACGGGTGAGGACTTGCAAGGTTTCATCGGAGCGATCTAACGCTCGGCGTTACCCGCCCGCACTCGCGCATCCCCCGGGGCTTGTCTGCGAGACCCTGCATGAGCGAAGCGCCGTTCCCCAACACTTCCGTATAGAACTGGTCGATGCCCTCGACCGTGACGTACGCGAAGTAGGAATAGTCGGCTGTCTCGTGGGCCGGCGCCGTGTCCGCGCACTCGCCGAGCATCAGGCGGAACGACCCGCGCGAGAGAAACGTCCATCCCGGCGCCGTAAAATCTACCGCCATGCCGAGCACGCGTGTGTAGTAGTCCGTCGATGCGTAGACCTCCACAAGAACTCCAGCCAAGTTTGCATCCTGACTGAGGACGGCGAACTCGTCGAGCGCCGCATCAAGACCGACCGAGAGAGCTTCGATAAGCTCTTGGGTGAGAGGCCGCCGGCACGCATCCTGGTGGAAGCTTCGACCGAGAGCGAGTGGTGCGCCCGCCACCTCGAAGCGCTCGGGCATGAAATCATCGTCGCCGACCCTAACTTCGCGTCCATGTACGCCACCCGCGACCGGCGCATCAAGACCAACAAGCGGGACGCCCGCACACTGTGCGAGGCGTGCCGGCTTGGTGCCTATCGGAGCGTTGGCACGGCGCGAGGGCTGCCGTATCAAGGCCGGCCCTTCGCCGAGCTTCGCCCGCCGCGTGGAACTGGCCGGGCTGCCGGCGCACACGCTGGCGCAGGTCGAGCCGCTGCTCGTCATGCTCAAGGCGCCGAACGAGCAGATCAAGGTGGCCGACAGGCGGCTCGAAGAGATCGCCAAGGCGGACGAGGTAGTGCAGAGGCTATGCAGCGTGCCGGGCGTGGGGCTGGTGGTGGCCAGCACGTTCGCCGCTACGCTCGACGACTCGTCGCGCTTCCTCGGTGCCAAGCACGTCCGCTCCTACCTGCGACTGGTACCGCGCGAGTACGGCTCCGGTGAGAGGCAGCACCGCGGGCGGATCAGTAAGGCCGGGAGCGTGCGCGCCAGGTCGCTGCTGGTCGAGGCGGCGTGGGCCGTGCTGCGGTGGAAGACAGAGCGGACGAGGGCGCTGCACGAGTGGTGGGCACGGATCGCGCAGCGGCGGGGGAAGGCGGCGGCCGTGGTGGCGCTGGCGCGCAAACTCGCGCGCATCATGTTCGCCGTCTGGCGAGACGGGACGGAGTTCGACCCGCTACTGCTACGGCTTGGAGGGGTGCCTGCGGCACCGGGGGCGGCATAGCCGCTATGCAGGGGTTTATGAAATTGAGTTCGGCGAGTTCAGATCACAGGCGGGCGAGCGCGGCAACCGGCTTGGCCCGTAGAGCGCCGTCAAAGGAGTAGCGCCGCCCGCCTCGAACCCAGACCTGCGCCGGGCGTTAAGATAATCGCCCACTTGAGAGCGCGAACAGAGAGGTGAAAGGAACTCGCTGTGCAGTGTCAGTGTGCTCGTGCAAGGCGGGCATCTGAGATAATAACGCTTGACACCAACCGCCGCTTCACAGAGAGAGACGGTCATGTGCCTTATGGCGGATGCAGGTTAAGTCAAAACTTAAGCACACCATCTCAATCTTTAAGTGCGGTTACAGGAATCGCGCATTTATGAAAGCGGCATGCTTCCGCGCCGATGTAACGCTCCTTCATAACGCCCCAGCACAAGTGCCTCTCCGTATTGTCTTCTCATCTATACGCTTTGCCTAGCAGTTTAGACGGAAGTCAAGCTGGTCGTGCGTTGGTTTCGACGTCTCGGGAGTTTCCCGGGTGGCGGGCTTCAATCAACTCTCCTCTCGGCAGTCACGCCACTGAACTTGGTACCGCCAGTCTCCATGCCCCCTGGGGTTTGACGTTACTGTAGGTTGGTTATACGTACGTTAGAACTAACGTCAGAGGTGTGGATGCATGCCTAAAAACCTTTCGGCCATCGGCAACAGCCTCGGTATTGTCATCGAAAGTCGATCCTCGAACTACTCAATATCACGCGCGACACTGAGCTTGAAGTTACGACAGATGGCTCTTGCCTGATTATTGAGTCGGTGCGGACGGAGGAAAAGGAGGGGCGGCGCAGGCGGGTGGCGGAGGCGACCAAGCGCGTGATGAAGAATCACGACCGGACGCTGCGCCGTGGGACCCCGCGCCGACCGTCACCTCCGCAAGGTTGTCGCCGGGCTCCACGTCGATGAGCAGGTTTCGCGGGTCGATCCCCGCCCGAGCCGGCTCCCACGGCACCGTCAGCGTGATGCGCTGCTCGCCGGAGCGGACGCGGTGCATCCGCAGGTACGACGGCCTACCGTTCCCCGCGTCCGCGAAGACGCCGACTTCGACGAGGTCGTCCATCGGCACCTCCGTCTCGACGCCCGCCTCGTCTACCACTACCTTGCGCGCGCGCACGTCGAGCGTCACACGCCACTTGCCCGCCCCCGTCCGCTCCGCCTCGACACGCTTCGCCGCAAGCTCCCAGTAAGTGTTCGCCTCGAACAAATCCGCGAGCAGATACCGAAGCTCGTCGGGCGTGACCGCCTGAAGCTCCCTGTAGAGGTCGAGCGTGGTCGGCAGCGGGGGCCGCCTTGAGCCGTGCCTCTCGAACAGGCGTCGCAGCGCGGCGTCCACCCGCTCGGCCCCGACGTACTCGCGCACCGCGTAGAGTGCGAGCGGGCCCTTGCGGTAGTACAGGAATCTGTCGTTTGCCCGCAGCAGCGGGAGGCCGGCGCGCGCGCGCGGGCTCAGGTAAGAATCCCGCATCGCGCCGAGGAGACGTTCGAGTTGTCCGCGGCCGTAAGTCTCTTCAACTATCCCCAGCGCAGAGTACCAGGCCAGGCCCTCGACGAGCAGCGCCGCGCCCTCGACCCGCGCGGGCACGAGTTGGTTGCCCCACCACTGGTGCGCCACCTCGTGCGCGACCACCGCGGACGGCAGGTCGATGTCGCGCGGGTCGTCCACCGGGTTGATGAAGGAGAACCCCTCCTGATACTGGATGTTTGTCGGGTTGGAGAACAGCGTGCGCCTGCGGCCGGGATGCTCCACGAACCGTATCTGGCGGTGCGGGTAGGGGCCGAGCCGCTTCGTCATATGCTCAAGCGACGACTGGACGCTACGGATCATGCGCTCGACGTTCATGGCGTGCCCGGGGTGGTGAAAGATTTGGATGTTGACATCGTTCCAACGCGCCTCGCGCACGGCGTAGGCGGCGGAGAAGAAGGCGTAGCTGTTCAGGATGGGCGCGTCGGTGGCGTAGTGGAAGTAACGGCGTCCGTCCTGCGCCCACGTCCGGCGCAGCGCGCCGGGCGCGACAGCCGTCTGCCCCTCGTCCGTGCCCACGACGGCCTCGAACATAATCGGCCCCAGCCCGGCGACATCGGTGAGCGCCGCGGGGTCGTCAAGGGGCGGAATCTCCGGGCGCGGAATCAGGCCGTGCTCGCGCCGCTCCCCCGTGCCCCGAACTTCGCGGCCACTCTGGTATCCGACCTCGGGGAGCCATTCTGTCCCGAAGTACGTGCCGTTCGGTGCCACGGACGCGTCGATGCCGCCGACGGGGAAGCCGCGCGGGTCGAAGCGCACCTCGAACTCAAGCTTCAACGAGTCGCCGGGCCGCAGCGGCGTCTCCAGAACGTAGATTCGGTGACCGAGCCTCTCGTCCACCAGCTCGGGCCTCGCCGGCCGGTCGAAGCGCACCGCACGGGTCTCGACCCCGAGGGCGGTCGCCAGGTGAACTGAATCTATCGTCGCCTCGGTTCTGTTCGCGAGGTCATAGGTTCCGCGAATCTCCACCGCACGCCGCCCGGGGTATATCTCGACGCGAAGGCTCGTGGCGGTCGGCCGCGGCTGCGGGACTCGCGCGTAGCGCCCGTAGCGGCGCTCGTACTCGGCTCTCCACTCCAGCCCGCTCGGGGCGGCGTGGCTCGCGTAGAGCACGCGCGTGTTGTAGAAAATCAGGCCGCCGAAGGTAAGGACGAGCGCCGCGGCCACGGCGGCGGTCGCGGCCGTCCGGCGCGTGAGACGGCGGCCCGCCACGCGGAGCCGCGCCCCGAGGCCCCGCTCCGTGCCACGCGGCCAGAGCAGCTTCGCCCCGACGGCGAGCAGCAGCGCCCACGCCGCCCAGTAGAGCTTGAACAGGAGCCACGGCCCGAGGAACGGCTCAAGGCCGCGCATGTCCGAGTACGCCCACCCCGGGTCGGAGCCGTAGACGAGCAGGCCGGGCTCGATGCCGAGTTCCGGGCCGAAGGCCACGAGCACGTAGGCGATGACCGCGATCAGGTGGCCGACGTACTTCTGTTCGACCACGACGTGGATGACAAAGGCGAGCAGGGCGAACAGCAGATAGTCGGTCAGCCGAATCCCGAAGAGCACCCGCGCGTACACCCCCACCTCGAACCTGTAGTAGCCCATGCGCGCCTGTACGAGCATCGCGGCCGCCGTAATCAGCGCCTGCGCCGCGACGAGCGCGAGGGCGAGCCCCGCGAACTTGCCCGCGAAGGAGACCCACACCGGTACGGGCGCCGCGCCGGCAATCTCGTTCAGGCGGGCCTCGCGCTCGCGCCAGACCAGCTCGCCCGCGTAGTAGATGATGAGCAGCGGGACGATGAGCCACATGCCATGCTCGGGGGCGTATTCCAGGACGTTCACGAACTCCCCGGTGGTGGGGAGCTGTGGGAAGCCCTCGTCCTGGAAATAGAGCGGGCCGATGAGGAACAGGAACGCGGCCAGAGCGATGACCGCGGGCGCGCCCCAGCCCTTCACGATTACCCGGAACGACTCACGCGCGACGGCGAGCGTCTGGCGCGCGCGGGTCGCCGTCCCGAACGTACGACCGACGCGCGGGACTGCGACCGGGACGCTCCGCGCGGTCGCGGCCGCGAGCGCGCCCGGCGCCTGCTCCCCCTTGATGTCCGCTCGCCGGCGGCCGCCGACCTCGACGTGCGCGAACCGAAAGCGGAGGTAGGTGAGCGCGAGCACGACCAGCGCGACGCCGAACCACACAAGGCGGTTCAAGAGCACCGCCGCCTGCGGCCCGACGACGAGCGCGTTCTTCTCGCCGGGCGTCCAGACCTTCGATAGCTCGCCGATCAGGGTCAGCCCCAGCGGGTCGGTCAGCTTCGCGAGACCCCAGTATCCCAGCGTCGCGGCCAGGAGTTGCCAACTGACGACCGCCGCGAAGAAGAGGAACACGCCCCCGAGGTAGCTCGCGACGCCCCGCCGGCCGAGCACCGCCGCCGATAACATGAGCGCCACGGCGACGAAGGCGTTCGGCAGCGCGAGCAGGAAGTAGGCGCTCGCGTAGGCGGCCGGCCTGAGCGGCCCGAGGAGGTCGGCGCGTGCCCCCGGCAAGAACGAGGCGGCCAGAATGCCGCCCGGGATCGCGGCCATCATCAGCGCGCCGAGCGCGAAGGCGGCGAGGAACCGCCCGCCGAGGTAGGCGGCCTTGCCCACGGGCGCGGTGTAGACGAGCGGGTGCATCCGCGTCTCCACGTCCCGCGCCGCCGCGCCGCCAGCGAGCGCCGCCAGCGACAGCAAGCTGAGGATGCACGCGACGAGGGTGACCTGCGCCACGGCGAACGGCGCGTTGAGGAAGTAGCCGCCCTCCCGCGCCTCGTTGACGAAGACCTCGCGCGCCATCTGAAACGAGACCACGAGGAGGAGCACGAAGTAGAACCACGTCGAGACGCGGCGCGACTGGTAAGCGACCTCGAAGCGGAAGGTCTCCCGGAGCTTCATCGCGCAACCCCCGCCACCGGCGCTCGGCCGGCCGGCCCGACCAGCCCCGCCAGCGTGCTGAAGTAAACGTCCTCAAGGTCGGGCTCCGTGGGCTCGAACCCCGCGCCGGGTCGTGCGTCGCCCTAGGCGCGCACGACCGTCCGCCCGGCGAGCAGCTTCGTCGAGATGACCGCGTGCGCCCGCTCAAGCTCGGGCAGTTCGGCCTTCTCGACCACACGCCGCCAGATGCGCCCGCGCAGCGCCGCGACCGCCGCCAGCGGCTCGGCCTCGAGCAGAATCTCGCCGCGGTCGATGATGGCCATCCGGCTGCAAAGCTCGGACACGTCCTCGACGATGTGCGTCGAGAGGATGACGACGGCGCTCTGCCCGATCTCGCTCAGCAGGTTCAGGAAGCGCACGCGCTCGGCCGGGTCGAGCCCGGCGGTGGGCTCGTCAACAATAATCAGCTTCGGGTCGCCGAGCAGCGCGACCGCGACGCCGAACCGCTGGCGCATCCCGCCCGAGTAGCCGCCGAGCTTCTTCCTGCGCACGTCGTAGAGGTTCACCTGACGCAGCAGCGCCTCGACGGCCTCGCGGCGCTCACGACGCCCCGTGACCCCCTTGAGCACCGCGAAGTGTTCGAGCAGTTCCTCCGCGCTCACCTTCGGGTAGACGCCGAACTCCTGTGGCAGATACCCGAGCGTCTCCCGCATCCGCCCGCGCTCCGCCAGCACGTCGAGAGGGCCGAGGTGTATCGAGCCCGCGTCGGGCTCCTGCAGCGTGGCGAGCGTGCGCATCAGGGTAGACTTGCCGGCGCCGTTCGGGCCGAGCAGGCCGTACATGCCCTGTGGGATCGTGAGCGTAATCTCCTTCAGGGCTTCGACGCCGTTCGGGTA
>JBEVKV010000357.1:0-18025 GCA_040509515.1 Pyrinomonadaceae bacterium
GTGATGGCGGCCTACTACGTGGCGCGGGGCGAGGTGGGCGCCGAGGAGTTGCGGGCGCACGTTGCGCGCTCCGTCTACGAGGAGGTGACGCCGTCGGCGTGGGTGCGGCTCAAGCGGCTGCCGCTGACGCTCAACGGGAAGGTGAACGTGGAGGCGCTGCCGCCGGTCGAGGAGTCGCAGGGGCAGAGTGCCGGAGAGGGCGAAGCGCCGCGGAGTGCGGTGGAGGAGGTGGTGGCGGGGATCTGGTGTGAGGTGCTGGGGTTGAAGTCAGTGAGTGTGGGGGAGAGCTTCTTCACGGTGGGGGGGCACTCTTTGTTGGCGACGCAGGTGATCTCGCGTGTGCGGGAGGCGTTCGGGGTCGAGGTGCCGTTGCGCTCTCTCTTCGAGGCGCGCACCGTGGCGCGCTTCGCCGACTACGTCGAACAGAGGCTCGCCGCGGCGCACGGGACTGTGCTGCCGCCAATTCAACCCGCGGGGCGTGAGCGGCCGCTGCCGCTCTCGTTCGCGCAGCAGCGCCTGTGGTTCCTGCAAATGCTCGAACCGAACTCCTCCGCTTATAACATCCCGGCCGCCGTGCGGCTCCTCGGGGCGCTCGACGTGGCGGCGCTTGAGCGCAGTCTCTCCGAAGTGGTGCGCCGTCACGAGGCGTTGCGCACCACGTTCCACCTCGTCGATGCACAGCCCGTGCAGCGGGTCGCGCCCGCGCAGGAGGTGCGGCTGCCGTTCACGGACTTGCAGGGCCTTCCGGCGCAGGAGCGCGAGGCGCATGCGCGGCAGCTCATCACGGCCGAGGCGCAACGCCCGTTCGACCTCGCCGCCGGCCCGCTGCTGAGGGCGGGCCTGTTGAAGCTGGACGAAGAGGAGCACGTCGCGCTCCTCACGATGCACCACATCGTCTCGGACGGCTGGTCGATAGAAGTGCTCGTGAAGGAACTCGGCGCGCTCTACGAGGCTTACAGCACCGGCGCGGAATCGCCGCTCGCCGAGTTGCCCGTGCAGTACGCGGACTACGCGGCGTGGCAGCGCGGGTGGCTGCAAGGCGAGGTGCTCGAAGAGCAGTTGGGCTACTGGCGTAAGCAACTGGGCGGCGCTCCCGCCGTGCTTGAGCTGCCGACCGACAGGCCGCGCCCGCGCGTGCAGAGCTACAGGGGCGCTTACGAGACGTTCGCGGTCGGGCAGGAGTTGACGGAAAGGTTGAGGGCGCTCGGCCGGCGCGAGGGGGTGACGCTCTTCATGACGCTGCTGGCGGCGTGGCAGGCGCAGCTCTCGCGCTACTCGGGGCAGGACGGCATCTCCGTGGGTTCGCCCGTCGCCAACCGCCGACGCGCCGAGACCGAAGGGCTCATCGCCTGCTTCGTCAACACGCTCGTCCTGCACACGCGTCTTTCGGGCAACCCGAGTTTCCGCGAGCTGCTCCGGCGCGTGCGCGAGGTGACGCTCGAAGCCTACGCGCATCAGGACTTGCCGTTCGAGGTGCTGGTCGAGGCGCTGCGGCCGGAGCGGAACGCGAACTACACGCCGCTGTTTCAGGTCTGGTTCGTCTTCCAGAACGCGCCGATGCAGTCCGTCGCGCTGCGCGGGCTGACGCTGCGGCCGATGCCCATCGAGAGCCGCACCGCGCAGTTCGACCTCGCGCTCTCGATTCAGGAGACCGAGGCGGGACTCGAAGGTCACATGGACTACAACACAGACCTCTTCGACGCCGACACCGTCGCCGAAATCCTCGAACACTACACGGCGCTTCTGGAGGCGTTCGCGGGCGACCCGGAGTTGAGGCTGCTCGACGCGCCCGTCGGCGAAGAGAAGTACGCCGCCGTCAACCCGCCGCCCGCGGTTCAGACGGCGGACGAGTTCGCCTTCTAGGGCCGGGCCGCCGTCACGCCTTCCAAAAAGTTGAAAGGAGACACCGCCATGTCCCCAGCGCCCACGTACCGTCTGGGCAGTTCTCTGGTCTGCGAGCCGCTGGTCAACAGGTGGGCCGCGTGGGCGCACCTCATCCCGCCCGTGGCGTCGAGCCTCCACCTGCAGCACTACCAGCTCAGCGTTCTCCAGTCATACCTCGAAGACCCCGCGTATCACGCGCAGGCGTGCCGCGACCGCAGGCTGCGCAGCGGCCCCTTCGTGGACGTGCCGCCGGAGAGGGCGGGTGAGGTGGCCGAGCTGTCAAAGAGCACGCGCGTCGTCATGGCCGACAACCTCGAACTGGCGTCGGGCCTGATGGACTTTCACCGGCGGCTCTCGTCGGAGGCGAAGGGCGACAGCCTCGACGCTTACTACGAGAGTCTGCCGCCCGCGCTCGGCGGTTACGTCGAGCTGATTTATGACTACTACAACCACCCCATCGTGCGCGTCTTCGAGAGCCTGCTCTACGAGAGCCGTTACTACCACCCGGAGCTTCAGTCGCTGTCGCTCTTCCGGCTCGAAGGCGACGACGCGCGCCCCTTCATCATGAGCACCCCGCGTCTGCCCGACGCGGACAAGCTCGACTGGCGCGTGCCCTTCGACAGCCCCGAGGTCGACGAGTTCTTCCGGCTCGACGCGGCCCCGCGCCCGCTCGGCGCTATACGCGAGCTGCTGGGTCTGCGGCCCGAAGACGAGAAGACGCTCGCGCCGATGCTCGCGCAGACGCCGCCGCCCGCGCGCGAGCCGTGGGACGAGCCCTCCGTCCGCGTCCGCTACTTCGGGCACGCGTGCGCGCTCGTCGAGTGGCAGGGCGTCTCCGTCCTGACCGACCCTTACGTCGCCGCGCGGCCGGCGGGCGGCGGCGTCGAGCGCTTCACCTACGAAGACCTGCCGGAAAGAATCGACTACGCGCTGATTACGCATAACCACCACGACCACTTCTGCCTCGAAACGCTTTTGCGTCTGCGTCACCGCATCGGCTGCCTCGTCGTCCCGAAGTCCTCGGGCGTCTTCTACGGCGACGTTTCGCTGAAGCTGCTGGCGCAGAAGGTCGGCTTTAAGAACGTGGTCGAGCTGGACGCGCTGGGCTCCATCCCGCTGCCCGACGGCCGGATAGTGGCGGCGCCGTTTCTGGGCGAGCACGCCGACCTGCCGCACTCGAAGAGCGCCTACGTCGTCCGCGCCGGGCGCGAGCAAATCCTCTTCGGGGCGGACTCCGACTGTCTCGACCCGCGGCTCTACGACAACCTGCGCCGCGCGCTCGGCCCCGTCCAGACGGTCTTCCTCGGCATGGAGTGCGTCGGCGCGCCGCTCTCGTGGAGCGGCGGGGCGTTCCTGCCCTCGAAGCCCAGACAGAGCCAAGACCAGTCGCGCAGGTACAAGGGCTGCGATTCGCGGCGCGCGGCGCAAATCCTCGAAGCCGTGGGGGCCGAAAGAATCTTCGTCTACGCGATGGGCATGGAGCCGTGGCTCGAACACCTTCTGGGGCTCGGCTACACGCCGGAATCCGTCCAGCTACTCGAATCGGAAAAACTCCTGCAGGAGTCGCGCGGGGCCGGCATGGGGGTGTCCGAGCGCCTCTACGGGAAGCGCGAGATTCATCTCTCGCGGCTCCCCTCGCGCCCCGCGCACTGGCGCGCGGCCCCCGCGGCCGGCTCGACGGCGGCGCGTTCGGGGCGCGCAGAGCAGTTGGAGGACGAGTTCGTTTTCGACTAGACCGACGCCGACGCGAAGGGCGGGCCACGGCCGCCGTCTCCGCGGCACACATCTCAAGGAGCAGCCACGATGAGCAAAGCTAAATCGAAAATCACGACCTTCGACCGCGAGATGAAGGAGGGGCAGGAGTACTGGCTCAAGCGCCTCGCGGGTGCGCCGGGCGAGTCCGGCCTCAGACCCGATTACGCGAGGCCGGCCGTGTACGCGGGCCACAGGGACGAGGTCGAGCTGGCCGTGCCCGACGACGTGTCGCGTAAGCTGTCCAAACTGACCGGCGGGTCGCACTTCCTCACCTACGCCGCGCTGATGTCGGCTCTGAAGGTCTGCCTCTACAAGTACTCGGGGGACGGGGCCGTCGTCGTCGGCAGCCCCGTCTTTCAGCAGGACGGCGCGCCCGCGCCCGGCTCGAACGTGCTGGCAATCACGGGCGCGGTCTCGGGCCGACGCAGTTTCAAGGAGCTGCTCGTCGAAGTCCGCGCCGCGCTGCGCGAGGCTTACGACAGGCAGGGCTACCCGTTCGAGCGGCTGCTCAGAGACCTCGGGCTGGAGAGGCCGGAGAACAGGTCGCCGCTGTTCGACGTGGCGCTGGCGCTGAAAGATATCCACCCGCCCTTCCCCACCGAACAGTTGAAGAACGACCTCACCGTCACCTTTGAGCTTGCGGGCGATTCGCTCGCGGGCGTCGTCGACTACAACGCCGACCTGTTCCGGCGCGAGAGCGTCGAGCGGTTCGGCGGCCACCTCGTGACGCTCCTCGGCCGCGCGCTCGAAGACGTTAACGCGCGCGTCGGCGGGCTGGAGATGCTCGCCGAAGACGAGCGGCGCAGGCTGCTCATCGAGTGGAACGACACGGCGGCCGAGTTCTCCGACGGCCGCTGCGTCCACCAACTGTTCGAGGCGCGCGCGGACGAGACTCCGCAGGCCGTCGCCCTCCTCTTCGACGGGAGCGAGGTGACTTACGCCGAGCTGGAGCGCCGCGCCAACCGTCTCGCGAACGCGCTTGAAAGGCGCGGCGTCGGGCCGGAGTCGCGCGTCGGCGTCCTGATGGAACGCTCGGTGGAGATGATCGTGGCGGTGCTCGGCGTGCTCAAGGCGGGCGGCGCCTTCGTCCCGCTCGACCCGGCCTACCCGCGAGAGCGTCTGGCCTTCATGGTCGAAGACGCGGGCGTCCGCCTCCTCCTCACGCGGCGTCGCCACGAGGAGAAGCTGCCCGACTTCGCGGGCGAAGTCCTGCGGCTCGACTCCGACGCCGCGGCGTCCGGCGGCGAGAGCGAGGCGCGTCCCGCGGGCCGCGTCGCGCCCGACAACTTGGCCTACGTCATCTACACGTCAGGCTCGACGGGCGGGCCGAAGGGCGTGATGGTCAACCACCGCGGCCTGTGCAATCTGGCCGAGGCGCAGAGCCGCACGTTCGGCGTCGAGCCCGAGAGCCGCGTCATCCAGCTCGCCTCGTTCAGCTTCGACGCCTCGGTCTCGGAAATCTTCATGGCGCTGGTCAAGGGGGCCGCGCTCTGCCTCGGCTACAGCGAGGCCGACTTTTCGGAGTCGGGCTTTACGCGGCAGGTGCGCGAGCAGGGGGTGACAGTCGCCACCATCCCGCCCGCCGTGCTGGCGGTGCTGCCCGCCGAAGAGTTGGGCGGGTTGAAGACCGTCATCGCCGCGGGCGAGAGTTGCCCCGCCGAGGTGGTCGCGCGTTGGGCGCCGGGCAGACGTTTCTTCAACGCCTACGGCCCGACCGAGACGACCGTCTGCGCCACGATGGCCGAGTGCGACGCGCGCGAAGACGCGCCGCCGCCCATCGGCCGTCCCATAGCTAACGCGCAGGTCTACCTGCTCGACGCCGATTTGAACTGCGCGCCGCTCGGCGCGGCGGCCGAACTCTGCTTAGGCGGCGTCTGTCTCGGCCGCGGCTACCTGAACCGCCCGGCGCTGACGGCCGAAAAGTTCATCCCGAACCCCTTCGCCGCGGAGCCCGGCGCGCGCCTCTACCGCACGGGCGACCTCGCGCGCTACCGCCCCGACGGCCGGCTCGAATACCTCGGCCGCCGCGACCAGCAGGTGAAGATACGCGGCTTTCGCATCGAGATCGGAGAGGTCGAAGCGGCGCTCGGCCGCCACCCGGCCGTCAAGGACGGGGCCGTCGTCGTGCGCGAGGACGTGCCCGGCGATAAGCGGCTCGTGGCCTACGTGGTCGCCGATTCGTCGCGGCCGGCCGACGCCGCCGACATCCGCGAGTCGCTCCGGCGTTCGCTGCCGGAATACATGGTGCCCGCCTCGGTCGTCCTGCTTGAAGCGATGCCGCTGACTCCCAACGGCAAGACCGACCGGCGGGCGCTGGCCACGGCCGAGCGCCGCCGCGCAGAGGGCGGCGAGTACGTGGCCCCGCGCAACCCCATCGAGGTCAAGCTGGCGGAGATTTGGTCGGAGCTGCTCGGCATCGAGCAGGTGAACGTCAACGACGGCTTCCTCGTCAGCATCCACGACCATTTCTTCGACCTCGGCGGCCACTCGCTGATGGCCGTGCGGATGTTCTCGCGCGTGCGCGAAGCCTTCGGCGTGGAACTCCCGCTGAACCTCATCTTCACCAGCGCGCCGACCATCGCCGGGCTGGCCGAGGCCATCGAGCGTTACATGGTCGAGACGGCCGACGTGGGCGAGGTCGTCGCCATGCTGAAGGAGCTGGACGGGCTCTCCGACGAAGAGATCACGGCGCTGCTCGAAAGCGAGGCCGAGGCCGCGCAGGGCCAGTCGTTGGAGTAAGTCACGGGAGTAAATCACGCGTCGGGGCGGCGCGTGGAGGCGGGGTCGGCGATGGCGAACATTGTACTGGTCACGAAGGGGACGAACGGCGACCTGTTCCCGTTCCTCGGAATCGGCAAGGCGCTCAAGGCGCGGGGCCACGACGTGGTCGTCGTCACCAACTGGTACGGCGAGCAGGAGGTGTCGAAGGCCGGCCTCGACTTCGTCGCGCTCGACAACCCCGACGAAGTCCCCTCTTACGAGGAGCAGACGACGCTCGACGGGTTGAGCGCGCCGGCCGACGAACTAATGCTCGTCGGCAGTCACACGGCCGCGCCGCACGCGTCAGGCGGTGACGCGGGCGAGGGCGCGCGGCGGCTCTCGGTCTTCGGGATGCCGCTCAAGCGCGGCCTGCTGGAGTACGAGGCCATCAGCGGCCAGTGCCGCCGCGCGGAGAAGAAGGACACGGTGCTGGTCGTCAACTACGTGGCCTTCTTCTCCGCGCGCCACGTCGCCGACGCGCTCGGGCTTCCGGTCGCCGCGGTCTTCATCGCGCCGAGCATGTTCCCGCAGTGGGTGCTCGACCTCTCCTTCTTCGACGAGCTGTACACGCACGTCGGCGGCGACCTCAACCGCATCCGCGCGGAGGTGGGACTGCCGCCCGTCAGGGACTGGCGCGCGTGGCTCCTCGACGCCGACAGGATGCTCGGGCTCTGGGCCGGGTGGTTCGCGCCCGAAGGTTTCGGTGCTGGCCGCGAGGTGACGCCGATAGGCTTCCCCTCCGACCCCGTCGCGCCCGGCGAAGTGCCCGCCGAAGTCGCACGCGACTTCGACCCGGCCGACCCGCCGCTCCTCATCACGCACGGCACGAGCATCCCTGCGAAGTCGGACTTCTTCGCCGCCGCCGCCGAGGCGTGCCGGCTCGCGGGCGTGCCGGCGCTGCTCGTCTGTAAGCACGAGCGTCTGATTCCGTCGGAGTTGCCCGAGCGCGTGAAGTGGCACAGGTACGTCCCCTTCGGCCGCCTCATGCCGCACGTACGCGGCATCATTCACCACGGCGGCATCGGCACCTGCGGACAGGCGCTGGCGGCGGGCATCCCGCAGTTGGTGCTGGCGCTCGGTTATGACCGCGCGGACAACGCGGCGCGACTGCAAAGCCTCGGGGTGGCCGAGGCGCTGACGCCCCTGCAATGGCGCGCGGAAGTGCTGGCGGATTCTTTGCGCCGGCTGCTCGGCGGCGAAGACGTGCGGCGTCGCTGCGCGGAATACGCGCGCGCTCTGCGCGGGAGCGACTTCGGCGCTGCGGGCGCGGACGCAATCGAAGAACTCGCCGCCGACCGGACGCGACGCCGCGCGGGCGTCGGCACGAGTGCGGAGGTCGCGGAGGTCGAAGCCGCCGCCGCGCCACGGACGAAGCGCGAGTCCGGCGACTTGCAGTCTCTCCTCGACAAACTCTCTCCGGCCGGGCGCGAGCTTCTGAGGCAGCGTCTCAAGGGCCGACTCGGCGCGGACTCACGCGGTAAATAGCGCCCCGCCCCGCGAAGCCCCAAAGGATAAACGGCATGAGAATCTTACTGGCACAACCCCTCGGCTATCTCTACGCCACGGGCGGGGCGCACAAGGCGAACCGCGTGCTGATGCAGGGCCTCGCCGCGCGCGGTCACGACTGCCGCGCGCTGACGGCCTACAGCGCGGCCGAGAGCGTCAACACGCGCGAGCAGTTCATGGCGATGCTCGAAAAGCGCGGCGGCGGCCTGACCTCCTCCACGACCGAGGAGGACGTGTGCGCACTCGAAGGCGTCGAGATACACGTCGCGCGGGATTACCTGCACCAGTGCGCGCGCCTGTCGGCGCACGTCCGTGGGTTCGACCCGGACTGGGTTCTGGTGTCGGAAGACACGGCGTGCGTCATGCTCGGCGCGGCGCTTGAGGCGGCGCCATCGCGCGTCGTCTACGTGGCGCACAGCCCCTCGACGCTGCCCTTCGGCCCCGACAGCTACGCGGCCGACCCCGACAAGACCGAGCTGCTCAGGAAGTGCGCCGGCGTCATCACCGTCAGCGAATACATGCGGCAGTACATCGAGCGCTGGGGCGGCATCGCCTCGGCGGCGATCAAGTTCCCGGTCTACGGGGCGGGACCTTTCCCGCGCCTCGGCGGCTTCGACCGGGGCTTCGTCACGATGATCAACCCGTGCGTCATCAAAGGCGGCGCCATCTTCCTTGAGCTGGCGCGGAGACTGCCCGGCGTCGAGTTCGCCGCCGTCCCGACGTGGGGCGCGGCGAAGAAGGATTTGGAGTTAATCAAAGACCTGCCGAACGTCCGCGTGATTCCGCCGAGCGAGAACATCGACGACGTGCTCTCGCAGACGCGCGTCCTGCTCGCGCCCTCGCTCTGGGGCGAAGCCTACGGGCAGGTGGCGACCGAGGCCATGCTCCGCGCCATCCCCGTGCTCGCCAGCAACTCCGGCGGACTCGCCGAGGCCAAGCTCGGCGTCGATTACGTCCTGCCGGTGCGCTGCATCGAGGGCTACGAGCCCGTGCTCGACGAGCAGAAGCGAATCGAGTACGTGCCCATCGTGCCCGAGCAGGATGTCGGGCCGTGGGAGGAGGCGCTGCGCGAGGTGCTGACCGAGCGCGCCGTCTACGAGCGCGTGTCGGAGGAGTCGCGCGCGGCCGCGCACACGTTCGTCGGCGGCCTCGGGCTGACGCCCTTCGAGGAGTATCTGGGCGGGCTCGGCGCGGGCCGCCCCGCTCGCGAGTCCGGCGGGGCCGCGCCGGGCGCGTTGGCGGAGGCGCTGCGCGGCATGACGGCCGAGCAGCGCGCGCTGCTCGCCGGCCGCCTCAAAGGCCGGCTCGAAGAGGCCCTTAAAAAAGGCCGCCCCGGGCGCGGGCAGGTTTACGACTCGGCGGCGCGGGAAGTGAACTGAAGCCGCCCGCGCGGGGCTTCGGCGGTGACACGGCGTCGGCGTCCACGACGCGGCGCGCGATAAAAAAGCGAGGTCGTCTGTGAGCAACCTTCTCGATTCGATAAACAGCCTGCCGCCGGAGAAGCGCGCGCTGTTCTTACTCCGCCTCAAGTCGAAGGGGGCGGCCGCGCCCAGAACGCAGAAGATCACGCGCCGGGGCGACGGCGACGATACGGCCCCGCTCTCTTACGCGCAGCAGCGCCTGTGGATACTCTGGAAGATGGAGCCGCAGAGCGCGGTCGATAACATCGCGGTGGCGCTGCGCGTCACGGGCCGGCTCAACGTGCCGGCGATGGAGCAGACCTTCGGCGAGATCATCAGGCGGCACGAGTCGCTGCGGACGACCTTCCCGGAAGTCGACGGGCTGCCCGCGCAGCGTGTCGCCCCTGCGCAGCCGCTCCGCATACACGTCGAGGACTTAACCCATCTCGCGGAGGCCGAGCGCGAGGCGCGCGCCGAGCAGCTCGTCTCCGAGGAGGAGTCGCGCCCCTTCGACTTGGTCAACGGCCCCGTGCTGCGCGTGGGCCTCGTCAGGATGGGCGAGCAGGAGCACCTGCTGCTCCTGACGATGCACCACATCGTCGCGGACGGGTGGTCGATGGGCGTGCTCGTCCGCGAGGTGGGGACGCTCTACGACGCGTTCACAAAGGGGAACCCCTCGCCGCTGCCCGAGCTGCCCGTGCAGTACGCGGACTACGCCGTCTGGCAGCGCGAGTGGCTGCAAGGCGAGGCGCTCGAAGCGCAGCTCGACTACTGGAAGCGGCAACTGGAAGGCGCGCCGCCGACGCTGGAGCTGCCGACCGACCGCGCGCGGCCGGCAGTTCCGACGACGAGGGGCGCCGCTAAAAAATTCGTCCTCCCGGCGGGCGCGGCCGAGGGCGTCAGGGAACTGAGCCGGAGCGAGCGGACGACGCTCTTCATGACGCTGCTGGCCGCCTTCAAGACCCTGCTGTTCCGCTACACGGGCCAGACCGACATCGTCGTCGGCACGCCTTACGCCAACCGGAATCTCGAAGAGATCGAAGGGCTCATCGGCGTCTTTCTCAACACCCTCGCGATGAGGACGCGCGTCAGCGGCCGGATGAGCTTTCGCGAACTGCTCGGGCGCGTGCGCGAGGTCGCCGTCGGGGCGTACGCGCATCAGGAAGTGCCCTTCGAGAAGCTGGTCGAAGTCTTAAAGCCGGAGCGCACCCCGAGCCGGACGCCGCTCTTTCAGGTGATGTTCGCCTTCCACAACTGGGAGCAGGGGGCCTTAGAGCTGACCGAGCTCGACGAGCGGAGCATACGGCGCGAGGCGAAGACGGCCAAATTCGACCTCACGCTGGAGATGACGGAGTACGGCGGGGAGATTCTCGGCACGCTGCAATATAAGACAGACCTCTTTGAAGAGGGCACCGTCACGCGCATCCTCGAACACTTTCAGAGGCTCGTCGGGAGCGCCGTCTCCGAACCGGATCGCCCCATCGCTTCCTTAGAGATGATGTCGCCCGCCGAGCGGCGACTCCTCCTGCTCGACTGGAACGAGACGAAGGCCGACTACGAGCAGTGCACCCCGCTCCACGAACTCTTCGAGCGACAAGTTGAACGCACGCCCGACGCCACGGCGCTCGTCTATGAGCGGGAGCAACTGACCTACCGCGAGTTGAACGGACGCGCCAACCGGCTCGCGCGCCACCTCCGCGGATTAGGCGTCGGCGCGGAGTCACTCGTCGGCGTGCTGATGGAGCGCTCGGCGGAGATGGTCGTCTCGCTGCTCGCCGTGCTCAAGGCGGGCGGAGCCTACGTGCCCTTAGACCCGGAGTACCCTGCGGAGCGGGTGCGCTTCATGCTCGAAGACTCGCGTGCCGACGTGTTGCTCACGCGGCGCGGGCTGCCCGAGTCGCTCCACGACGAGGCGGGCGAGGGCGGCACGCCGCACGAGGCGGCGCAGGTCGTCTACGTCGAGGAGGAGGAGCAGCGGCTCGCCTCCACGGCGGAAGCCGAAGGCGGCGGCGACCTCGGCGTGACGGTCATGCCCGGTCACCCGGCCTACGTCATCTACACGTCGGGCTCGACGGGCAGACCCAAAGGCGTCTCGGTGCCGCACCGCGCGATTACGAACCACATGCTCTGGATGCAGGCGCGCTTCCCGCTCTCGGAGACGGACGCCGTGCTGCAGAAGACGCCGTTCAGCTTCGACGCGTCCGTGTGGGAGTTCTACGCGCCGCTGCTCGCCGGGGCGAGGCTCGTCGTGGCGCGTCCCGAGGGGCATCGCGACCCGGTCTATCTTGCGCGGGTGATGGCTGAAGAGAGCGTGAGCGTGGTGCAGATGGTGCCGAGCCTGTTGAGCGCGCTGCTGGACGAGCCGGGGCTCACGCGATGCGCACGACTGCGGAGGGTGTTCTGCGGGGGCGAGGCTTTGACGCGCGAGCTGGCCGACAGGTTCTCGTCATGGCGTAGCGAGTCTGGCGTGCCGGCGGAGTTAATCAACCTGTACGGGCCGACGGAGGCGTGCATCGACTCGACGTACTGGGCCGACGGCGCGGCGGGCGGAGAAGGGGAGGCCGACGGGCGCGGTGGCTGGGGGGTGCCGATAGGGAGGCCGGTGGCTAACGCGACCGCCTACGTGCTCGACGAGGGGATGGAGCCAGCGCCCGTCGGGGTCGCGGGCGAGTTGTATCTGGGAGGCGTGTGCCTCGCGAGAGGCTACGTCAACCGGCCCGCGCTGACGGCGGAGAAGTTTATCCCGCACCCGTTCGCGGCGGAGCCGGGCGAGCGTTTGTACCGGACGGGCGACGTGGTGAGGTACTTACCCGACGGGAACCTTGAGTTCTTAGGGCGGGTGGATCATCAGGTGAAGGTGCGTGGGTTCCGCATCGAGTTGGGGGAGATAGAAGCGGTGCTCAACTCGCACCCGGCCGTGAGCGAGGCCGCCGTCACTCTCAGGGAGGACATCCCGGGCCACCAGAATCTCGCGGCCTACGTCGTGCAGAACTTGCAGTACGTCGGGACGGACAAGAAGGCGGCGCTGGCGACCCAGCGCGTCTCGCAATGGCAGGACGTTCACGACGACGAGATCGTCAACGAGACTTCCATCAGCGACGAGCCGACCTTCAACATCAGCGGCTGGAAGAGCAGCTACACCGGGCAGGCCATACCCGAAGAGGAGATGCGCGAGTGGCTCGAAGCGACGGTGGAGCGAGTGCTCGCCGCGCGCCCCCGGAGCGTCCTCGAAATCGGCTGCGGCACGGGGCTCCTCCTCTTCAGGCTCGCCCCGCGCTGCACGAAGTACTGGGGCGTCGACTTCTCGCAGGCGGCGCTCGACTACGTGCGGCAGAACCTGTCCGCGCTCGACGGCGGCGGCGCGCACGTCCGCCTCGACCGGCGCGAGGCCACCGACTTCGAGGGCATCGAGCCGAAGTCGTTCGACGCCGTCGTCATCAACTCCGTCGTCCAGTACTTCCCCGGCGTCGACTATCTCGTCCGCGTCCTTGAGGGGGCCGTCAGGGTCGTACGCGAGGGCGGCGTCGTCATCGTCGGCGACGTGCGCAGTCTCCCGCTGCTCGAAACCTTCCACACCTCCGTCCAGCTCTCGCAGGCGGACGAGTCGCTCACGGTCGCGCAACTGCGGCAGCGCGTGCAGAAGGCGCTGGTCGAGGAGCCCGAGCTGGTCATCGATCCCTCGTTCTTCGACGCCCTCAAGCAGCGCGTGCCGGAAATCAACCACGTCGAGGTCAAGCTCAAGCGCGGACGCCACCGCAACGAGTTGAACTGCTTCCGGTACGACGTGGTCTTGCACGTCGGCGCGGCGGCCGCGCCCGAGGTGAGCCTGAAGTGGCTCGACTGGGACAAGCAGGGGCTTTCGCTCGAAGGCTTGCGGGAACTGCTGCGCGAGACTTCGCCGGAGTTGCTGGGCGCGGCGCGCGTCCCGAACGCGCGCGTGCTCGACGCGGTTCAGGGCGTGACGCTGCTGTCGGCCGCGGGCGAAACGGGCACGGTCGGCGAACTCCGCGAGGCGCTGCGGAAAGAGCCGGGCGCGGGCGTCGAGCCGGACGACCTTCGGGCGCTCGGCGTCGAGCAGTCTTACGACGTGGAGGCCGTCTGGTCGGGCTCGGGCGCCGACGGGCGCTACCACGTCCTGTTCAGACGGCGCGGCGACGCGGCGGACGGCCCCGCACGCGTCTCCACGCCGTTCGCGCCCGAGCTGACGCTGCCGCGCCCCTTAAGCTCGTACACGAACGACCCGCTCCAGAACACGTTCGCGCGCGAGCTAATCCCCGACCTCGTCGCCTACCTGAAGGAAGAGTTGCCCGAGCACATGATTCCCTCGGCCTTCATGGTGCTCGACGCGCTCCCGCTGTTGCCGAGCGGCAAGGTGGATCGCGGCGCGCTGCCCGCGCCCGAACAGGGCGGCGCGGAGGCCGACGAGCGGCACGCCGCGGCGCGCACCCCCGTCGAAGAGATTCTGTGCGGCATCTGGCGCGAGATTCTCGGCGGGCGTCAGGTGGATATCCACGACAACTTCTTCGAGGCGGGCGGCCACTCGCTGCTCGCCACGCAGGTCATGTCGCGCGTGCGCGAGACCTTCAAGGTCGAGCTGCCGCTACGCCGCCTCTTCGAGTTCCCGACCGTGGCGGCGCTGGCCGAGAACATCGAGTCGGCGCGGCGCGCACTCGACCACGAGCCGGAGGCGCCGCCCGTCGTCCCCGCCCCGCGCGGCGGGCGGATGCCGCTCTCCTTCGCGCAGCACAGGCTCTGGTTCCTGCACCAGTTGGAGCCGGACTCGCCGGCCTACAACGTGCCGGCGGCGGTGCGTCTGAGCGGGCGGCTCGACGTGTCGGCGCTCGAACGCAGCTTCGACGAGCTGATCCGCCGCCACGAAGTCCTGCGCACCACCTTCGAGAGCGCCGAGGGCGAGCCGGCGCAGGTCATCGCCCCGCCGCACAAGCTCGCGCTGCCAATCGTAGACCTCAGCGCGCGGCCCGACGAGGAGCGCGCGGGCGAGGCGCGCCGCCTCGCCGCGGAAGAGGCGCGCCTGCCCTTCGACCTCTCGCGCGGGCCGCTGATGCGCGTCAAGCTGCTGCGCCTCGCCGCGGAGGAGCACGTCGTGCTCCTCACGATGCACCACATCGTCTCTGACGGTTGGTCGGTGGGCGTGCTGGTGCGCGAGGTGGCGGCGCTCTACGGCGCGTTCGCGGCGGGCAGGACTTCGCCGCTCTCAGACCTCGCGGTGCAGTACGCGGACTTCGCCGTCTGGCAGCGCGGGTGGCTGCGCGGCGAAGTGCTCGACGCGCAACTCTCCTACTGGAAGCAGCGGCTGGCGGGCGCGCCGCCCACGCTCGGGCTGCCGACCGACCACCCGCGCCCGACCGTCCAGCGGTACCGCGGCGCGACCCAGCCGTTCGTCATCCCGTCGAAGCTGACCGAGGCGCTGCGCGACCTGAGCAGGCGCGAGGGCGTCACGCTCTACATGATGCTGCTGGCCGCCTTCCAGACTCTGATGTACCGCTACACGGCGCAGCCCGACGTGGTCATCGGCTCGAACATCGCCAACCGCAACCGCGCGGAGACCGAGGGCATCATCGGCTTCTTCTCCAACATGCTGGTGATGCGCACAGACCTCTCGGGCGACCCGACCTTCGGCGAGCTTTTGGTGCGCGTGCGCGAGGCGGCGCTCGGGGCCTACGCGCATCAGGACGTGCCCTTCGAGAAGCTGGTCGAGGCGCTACAGCCGCCGCGCGAGCCGGGCCGTCACCCGATGTTTCAGGTCGTCTTCTCTTTGCAGAACGCGCCGATGCCGGCGCTCCAACTGCCGGGGCTGTCGCTGAGCCTCCTCGACGTGGACAGCGGCACGGCCAAGTACGATTTGGTGGCGAACGTGTGGGACGCGGGCGAGGAGCTGACCGGCTCGCTCGAATACGACACAGACCTTTTCGAGGCCCCGACCGCCTCGCGGATGATCAGGCATTTCCAAACCCTGCTCGGCAACATCGCGGAGCGGCCGGCGGCCCGGCTCGGCGAACTCGAACTGCTGTCCGACGAGGAGAACGTCCTCCTGCGGCAGGCGGTCGAGGTCGAAGAGCTGAGCGGCAGCTTCAGCTTCTGAGCGCGGGCGCGAAGGTTGAAAGGAGAACAGACAGTGAGCGCGGAGAGACATCTGGATTGCGTAGTCATCGGCTACAACGAGCTGCCGTTCGAGCAGTACGAGGGCTTCCTGCGCGCCTACGGCGAGGACTCGGAAGCCTACCGCGACCTGAAGTTCAGCTTCGTCGACATAGACGGCCGCAAGCTGGACTACATGGGGCTGCTCAACGAGGTCGTGGGCCGCTCGCGCCCGGGCGGCCGGCTCGACCCGGCGCGGGAGTTCAAGTCGGGCGACATCCCCAACCTCGCGGCCGCCTACCTGACCAGCTTCCTCAAGAGGCGCGGCTTCGAGGCGCGCTACATCAACCTCTTCCAGCACGAGAAGGAGAAGCTGCTCGAATACCTCGCCGACGACCCGTACTGCGTGGCGATCACGACCACCTTCTACGTCGTCAACCTGCCCGTCATCGAGATGGTCGAGTTCATACGCAAGCACAACAGCCGGGTCAAGATCGTGGTCGGCGGCCCGCTCATCTCCAACCACGCGCGGCAGAATCAGGGCGAGCGGTTCAAGGCCGCGCTCGACGACATGGGCGCGGACATCTACGTCATCGAGGGGCAGGGCGAGGCGACGCTCGCGCAGGTCGTCGCCTGCCTCAAGGACGGCGGCGACCTGTCGCGCGTCCCCAACATCGCCTACGTCGAGGGCGGGAAGCTCCTGCGCACGCCGGCGCTCTCCGAGAACAACTCGCTCGACGAGAACTTCATCGACTGGCGCACCTTCCCCGGCGAGCATCTCGGCCACACCATCCAGACGCGGACGGCGCGTAGCTGCGCCTTCAAGTGCTCGTTCTGCAACTACCCGACGCGCGCCGGGGCGCTCTCGCTGCTCGGCCTCGACGTGCTCGAACGCGAGCTGGACTCGATGCTCGAACTCGGCGGGGTGCAGAACGTCGTCTTCATCGACGACACCTTCAACGTCCCGTTCCCGCGCTTCAAGGACATCTGCCGGATGATGATCCGGAAGAAGTACCCGTTCAACTGGTTCTCTTACTTCAGGTGCAGCAACTCGGACGAGGAGGCCGTCGAGCTGATGGCCGAGAGCGGCTGCAAGGGCGTCTTCCTCGGCATCGAGTCGGGCTCGCCCTCCATCCTCACCAACATGAACAAGGCGGCCACCATCGAGAAGTACGCGCAGGGCATCGAGTGGCTGCGCCGCCACGGAATCATGACCTTCGGCTCGTTCATCACGGGTTTCCCCGGCGAGACCGACGAGACGGTGCAGGAGACCGTCGACTTCATCAGGCAGACGAAGCCCGACTACTACCGCTCGCAGATGTGGTACTGCGAGCCGGGCACACCCATCCAGAACCAGCGTGCCAAGTACGACATCAACGGCGAGGGCTTCGTCTGGAGCCACGCGACGATGGACAGCCCCGAGGCGATGGATCACATCGACCGCATGTTCCTGACCATCGAGGAATCGACGTGGCTCCCGCAGTGGTCGTTCGACTTCTGGACTATCCCGTATCTGGTCGGCCGCGGGCTCTCCTTCGAGCGCTTCAGGGAGTTCATGTCGCACGCGCACAAGATGCTGGCGCTGGAGATCGCCTCGCTCCCGCCGCACCAGAAGCAGGCCATGCAGCAGGAGTACATGCAAAGCCTGACCGGGCTGGCGAAGGGGTGGAACCTCACTCTGTGAGCGTGCGCGCCGTCTGAAGACGTGAAGGTGGGGAACATGAGTCACACGAACTTAAAATTTCTCGACGAAAAGCTGACGCAGGACAGGGACTACTGGTTGCAGAAGCTGTCCGGCGAGGCCGCGTTGACGGGCCTGCCGCTCGACTACCCGAGGCCCGCGGAGTTCGACCCCCGAAGGGAGACCGCCAACCTCGAAATCGCCGGTGAGACGCAGCGCAGGCTGCTGCAAATCTGCGGGAACAACGAGTCGCTGGTCTTCACGTTTCTGGTGACGGCGCTCAAGATTTACCTCCACAAGATTACCGGCGCCGCCGACATCACAGTCGGGACGACGATTCACGAGCGCCACCGCGAAGTCTCTTCGCTCAACAAGGTGCTGGCGCTGCGCGAGCGCGTCGGCGGCGGGCTGACGGTGAAGGAGTTGCTGCACGGCGTCAAGCGCACCGTGGCCGAAGCCTACGCGCACCAGAAGTACCCTTTCGACAGGCTGGTCGATCTGCTGAACGCCGCGCCGGCCGACAACCGCGCGCCGCTCTTCGGCGCGGCGGTCATCCTTGAGAACATCAACGACCCCGCAAACCTCAAACACCTGAGGCACGACCTGACCCTCTCGTTCTCGCTGGCCGGCGGCGCGCTGGGCGGCCGAATCGAATACAACCCGACGCTCTTCAAAAGGGAGAGCGTCGAGCTGTTCGGCGAGCAGTACAAGCGCGTGCTCTGGGCGGCGCTCGACACGCCCGACCTCAAGGTCGAGGAGATAGAGCTGCTGTCGCCCGAGAAGAGGCACGAACTGCTCTTCGACTTCAACGACACGGCGGCGGAGTACCCGCTGGGGCAGCCCGCGCACCGCCTCTTCGAGCAACAGGCGGCGCTCCGCCCCGACTCCGCCGCCGTCCACCACGGAGCCGGGACGCTCACCTTCGCCGGGCTGAACTCGC
>JBEVKV010000358.1:0-3999 GCA_040509515.1 Pyrinomonadaceae bacterium
GGGGGTGTGGGGGGGGGGGGCGGGTGGTCGGGTGGGTCGCGGCCTCCCCCCCCGCGCGCGCGGGCCAGACGCCGCCCAACGACCGCCTCGTCGGCGTCGCCGCCGACTCACGCCTGCTCACGCGCGTCCGCACGCTCGAAGCGCTCGGCCCCGACCTCCTCGAAGAGATCGAGCACTTCTTCGTCTCCTACAACCAGATTAAGGGCAAGGTCTTCAACCCGCTCGGCCGCTTCGGCCCCCAACGCGCGCTGGAAATCGTCGAAGAAGGGATGACACGCTTCCGCCGCTCGAAGCGAAAACGCGCACCCGCCAAGCCGGGCAAGGCGAAAAAGCGGAAGTGAGTTCTACGCGAAAGCGCGCCCGCGCGTCCACCGAAAATTTTCCGCGCGTGATTATAGTCGTGAAGCGGCCCGGCGCGTCGACGCCGGGCTTGGCTCCGACCGTATGGCGTTGAGGGCGGGCGTCAGAGGCCCGCCCTCAAATTTTTTGTAGATTTGAATGTAGTCGAAGGGGGTCGTTTAAATTTAGATTCCGCGACACATATCGGCCCCCCACGGCGTTGCGGTGGCGCGCTGGACGGCGGCGCGCACCTCGCCGAAGTTCCAGCCCTTGCGCTGCCAGATGGTGCCGTCGGCGTACTCGATTCGGTTGATGACGACGCGCTCGCGGTAAGGGTTCTCGGCCTTACTCGCAAGGCCGTCCACGCTGATGCTCCCGTTGGGGCCCGAGGCGCTCCAGGCCAGCAGCTCCTTGTCCTTGCCGCCCTTGATGTTGACCCCGCAGAGGAACTGCCGGCGCGCGAGGTTTGAGGGGTCGGCGGCTTCCTCGAACTGATATTCCCAGAACAGCACCTCGACGGCCTTCGAGCCCGCGTTCCTGACTTTGACGCGGTACGCGAAGCCCTCGACCTCACGCGACTTCGGCGAGCGCGCTTCGCGCTCCGCCTTCTCGATGGCGGCCCGGCGGCCGTCGGGCGTGTCCACGCTCGGGTCGCGCGCGCTGGCCGGGTCGTTGCCCCTGCTGTTGCGGTCGAAGTTCCTGTCGGACGCGATGACGGCCGGGGCCGGCGACGGCGCGCTCGTGTCCGGCAGCGTGACCACCTGCCGGCTCTTCGCCCACTTGTGGCCCAACACGTCCAACGCGGAGCCGTCGCCCGCGCCCTGAAGCTGCGCGAAAGGCGTCAGCAGAAACGGCAGGAGCAGTAATGTCTTCATGGTTCGCCTCCGGCGCTCGAAACGCCCGCCCGGCCGCGGGCGCGGCCTCGTCTTCGGTTAGGCTGAAAAGATAGAGGCGCGCGTCCGGCGCTGTCAACGGATTCGCGTCGGGGCGGGGTCTTCGACGGGGACGCCCGCGGCGCAGAGCGGGCAGCGTGAGGGCTCCCACGTCTGGTACTCGTCGCGCGCGACCCACTCGACCGGGACGGCGTGCGCGTCGAAGAAGTCTGCGCCGCGCCTGCCGAGCACGAGCAGCGCGCCCGCGGCGGCCGTCTCCGCGCCGTGCGCGCGCAGCTCCTCGAAGGTCGCGCGCAGCGACGAGCCGGCGCTCATCACGTCGTCGACGACGGCCACGCGCTTCCCCTTCACACGTTCGCGCAGCGCCGCCGGCAGGCGGTAGCTCGCGGCGTAGAGCCCGCCCGACGACTCGTCGTCCGCACGCCGCGTGAAGTAGAACTCGGCCCCGAGCGCGTGCGCGACGAGCTGCGCGAGGAACGCGCCGCCGAGCAGAGGCCCGCACACGGCCTCGACCTCGTACTGACGCAGCGAGGCGGCGAGCGCGCCGACGAACGGCTCGACGCGCCCCGGCTCCGCGAACAGCGGGTCGAGGTCGAACCAGAGCCGGCCGTGATAACCGGACTCAAGCCGGAAATGCCCGTGCCGGCCCTCGACCAGCCCGAGGAACAGAGCGGTCACGTCCACGGCCGTCATCCTCGCGCGCTCAGCCTCCGCTTGTGTTCGGCGAGCATGTTGCGGAAGAGCGCGCCCTGCGATTTGGCGTCGTCGAGCGCCTTGTGCGTGTAGGGGAGGTCGTCGAACCAGTTGCGCGGCATGTTGCGCTTGACGGTGTCGAGGAAGTTGCGACCCGTGAGGGCCATCGCAAAAGTCTTGATGTCGAGCGCGTGCCAGCCGAAGGGGTTCTCGCCCGCGAAGCGGTTGAGGTACCAGCAGACGAACATGAAGTCGAAGGCCGCCGGGTAGGCGACGAAGACCGGCTCGCCCGGCAGCGACTTGAGCCAGCCGAGGTATGTGCGCATCGCCTGCTCGGGCGTCTGCAAGTCCTCGCGGCACGCGGCCCAAGCCTCGGGCTGCCCCTTCCACCACTTCATCGTCTCGGGGTGCTGCGCCGCATCGGGCAGCGTCTCAAGGTTCGCTGTGAAGACACTGTGCGGCTCGGTTTCGTCGGGCAGGTAGGCGGCCGAGCCGATGCTGAGCATCGAGTAGACTCCGGGGATCGGCCCGTCCGTCTCGACATCGGTGCTGACGTAAATCTCCAAAGCGAGTTCCCTCCTCGTGTCGCGCGCCGAGGCCGTTGCCGCCACGCCGCGCCGCGTGCTAAAAGGTCGAGCTATGATGAAGTACGGGCTGCGACGCTTCGCCAGCATACTACTTTTCGCCGGGCTCGCCGCACAACTCGCCGCCGCGCAAGGTGCGCCGAGCGCCCACTACCGCGTCTTCGACTCGAAGGGCCAAAGCGTCACGCTCCAGACGATCATCGACTCGCTCGAAGGCGCGGACGTGCTCTTCGTCGGCGAGACGCACGACAACGCCGTCGCGCATCTTCTGGAGGCCGAGCTGCTGCGCCGCGCAGACGAGCGCTTCGGCGCGGCGTCGCAGCGGCGGCGCGACGTGGCGCTCTCTCTGGAGATGTTCGAGCGCGACGCGCAGACCGTGCTCGACGAGTATCTGGCGGGACTCATCACGGAGAGGCATTTTCTGCTGAGCAGCCGCCCGTGGCGGAACTACGAGACAGACTACCGGCCGCTAATCGAGTACGCCCGCGCGCGGCGTCTGCCGGTCATCGCCGCCAACGCGCCCGCGCGCTACGTCTCGCGCGTGTCGAATCAGGGGCCGGGGTCGCTCACAGCGCTCTCGAAGGACGTGGTCAAGAACTGGCTCCCGCCGCTCCCCTTCCCGCCGGCCTCAGAGGCTTACGCGGCGAAGTTCAACCGCTTCATGTCGGGCGGCGTCGCGGCGTCGCCCGCCCACACGCCCGCGCAGGCGAGCGCGCACGGCTCGCTGCACCTGCTCGAAGCGCAGACGCTGCGCGACGCCTCGATGGCCTACCGGATCGCGGAGTTTTTAAGGCGCGGACGCGACCCGCTCGTCGTGCAGGTCAACGGCACCTTCCACAGCGAGGAGCGCATGGGCGTCCCCGAACAGCTCGCGCGCTACCGCCCGAAGGCGCGCTCGGTCGTCGTCACCATCGTCCCCGACGAAGGCTTCCCGGACTTCGACGCCGCGCGCCTCGCAAGCCTCGGCGACTTCGTCATCATCACCGACCCCGCCGTCAAGCGTTAGCCTTAACGGAACCGCTCGCGGTTCCGTCCCGTGGCCGCTTGCCAGAATCCTGTCGGGTTGGCACAATGGTCGTTGCTTTTGTGGTCGCTTTCCGCGACAGAGAGGCGGGTGTTGCCCGATTCGGTCGAAAGACTCTAAGAGAAAGACCTAAAAAACAGTCGTGAATTCGCCGGGCGCGGGTGCCCGGCCGTTTGGCTAATCAGTTTTTAGAACGGAGAGTTTGTTATGGCAACAGTCGTCGTCAATCAGGGCGAGTCCATCGAGTCGGCGCTCCGCCGCTTCAAGCGCAAGGTCATGTCCGAGGAGATCATCAAGGACGCGAAGAAGCACGCCTTCTTCATGTCGCGCGGGCAGAAGGCCAAGCTCAAGTCCGCGCTCGCGCGCAAGCGCAACAAGCGCAAGGCGCGCCCGATGCGCCCCCGCAGCTAAACCTCGAAAGCACGTAAACCGTAAACCGTGAACCGCGACAAGAGAGGAGATGCCT
>JBEVKV010000359.1:0-13506 GCA_040509515.1 Pyrinomonadaceae bacterium
CACTCATCACTCATCACTTATCACTCCATAACTTATGACTGACACTGGGCTGCGTCGGCAGTTGGGGCTCGCGACCGCGACGGCGGTGGTCGTGGGCGAAGTCGTCGGCGTCGGGATTTTTCTGACGCCCGCCGCGATGACCAAAGAGGCGGGCTCGCCGCTGCTGGTGCTCGTCGTCTGGCTGCTGTCGGGCGCGATGGCGCTCTCGGGCGCGCTCTGCTTCGGCGAACTGGCGGCGCGCTTCCCACGCGCGGGCGGCGGCTACGTCTATCTGCGCGAGGCTTTCGGGCCGGCTCCCGCGTTCCTCTACGGGTGGATGGCGCTGCTCGTGGTTGACCCGGGGCTGACGGCCGCGCTCGCCGTCGGCGCGGCCTCCTACGCGGGGCACGCCGCCGGACTGTCGCCCGCGGGTGTGAAGGCCGTCGCCGTGGGGTTCGTCGTCGCGCTGGCGCTGGTCAACGTGCGCGGCGTGAGGCTCGGCGGGTGGGTCGTGCGCTGGCTGACGATAGTCAAGCTCGCGCTGCTCGTCGTCGTCGTGGTGTGGGGCTTCGGGATGGGTTTGGGCGACTGGTCGCACTTCCAACCCTTCGTCGCGCGGCGCGCGGGGTCGCCCGCGCTCGCGGGCGCGCTGGCCGGCGGGCTCGTCGCGGCCTTCTTCTCTTACGGCGGCTGGTGGGACTTGAGCAAGCTCGGCGGCGAGGTGCGCGACCCCGCGCGTAACCTGCCGCGCGCGCTCACGCTCGGCGTCCTCGTCGTGACGGCCGTCTACGTCCTGACGAGCGCGGCCTTCGTCTACCTCGTCGCGCCCGAGCGCGTCACCTCGGGCGAGGAGTTCGCCGCGCAGGCGGGCGAGGCGCTGTTCGGGCCGGCGGGCGGGCTCGTCTTCACGCTCGTCGTCGTCGTCGCGGTCGCGGGCAGCCTCGCCGCCTTCACGATGTCCGCGCCGCGCGTCTACTTCGCGATGGCGCGCGACGGGCTGTTCCTGCGCTGGGCGGCGCGGCTCGACCCGCGCACGGGGACGCCCTCGCGCGCCATACTTATTCAGGCCGTGCTGGCCTGCGTGCTCGTGCTCTGGGGCACGTTCGACGAGATCATCTCTTACTTCATGTTCGCCGTCGTGCTCTTCATCGCGCTGGCCGCGGCCGGGCTGTTCGTGCTGCGTCGTAGGGAACCCCGCGCGCCGTACCTGACGCCGCTCTACCCCGTAACGCCGGCCGTCTACATTTTGCTGAGCGCGGCGCTGCTCGTGCTTCTGGCGGCGGGGAGGCCGCGTCAGGCGCTCTCCGGTATAGCGGTGGTGGCGTTGGGGCTTCCCGTCTACTATCTTTTCTTCCGCGGGCGCGCGGCGGCCGCGGCGGAAGCCGAAGGAGAAGAAACAGACACATGACCTGGATTAAGACCGTCCCTTTCGACGAGGCCGACGAGCGTCTGCGCGCGGCGATGGAGTCGCAGCGCGGGCTCTACCCGGCGGAGTACGCCGTGCCCGTCCACCCGACGCCCGACGGCGAGTCGTCAGGCATCGTGGCCTCGCACAGCCTCATCCCCGACGCGCTCTACCACGCGTTCTCGACCTTCGGCGTGCTGCTGTCGCCCGACCTGCCGCTCGCGCGCCGCCAGCACGAGATGATCGCCACGGTCGTCTCGGCCATCAACAGGTGCCATTATTGAATCGAGTCTCACGCAGAGTTTCTGCGTCGGGTCACGCTTGACGAAGAACTTGTCCGGGCGCTCGAAGAGGACTACACGAGCGCGCCGGTGACGGAAGAGGAGCGCGTGATGCTCGACTACGTCGCGAAGCTCACGCGAGACGCCACGCGCGTCTCTACGGAAGACCACGCGCGCCTGCGCGCGGCCGGCTTCGACGACAAGGCCGTCTTACAGGTCACGCTCATCGCCTCGTGGTTCAACTACATCAACCGCGTCGCCGACGCGCTCGGCGTCGGCCGCGACTAGCGCGGGTCTGACCGCTATCTTTACTGTTGCTCGTCTTCGTCGGTCGCGCGTCTCTGCGGGGCGTCGGGCGCGCGCCCCGTCCCGAGCGAGTCGTAGTTGAGCGCGGCGTTGAAGAGGAGGAAGAAGGCCCCCTGCGTTTGGTGCCGCCACATCGGGTTGGTGGCGAAGAGCAGGACGTGGCCGCGCCCGACGGGCACGTCGACGATGGCCGGCGCGTTCGTCAACTCCTGCCCGCCCGCCAGCATCCCGCTCACCAGCAGGTTCTTATCGTCAGACGCGAAGCGCAGGATGACCCGAGGCCGCTGCGCGGGCGGCGTGTAGAAGGGGCTCCGCTGCTGCTGCCGCTGCTCGTCGGTGGGCGTCGGCTCCTCGCCGGGGCGTGGGCTGGGGCGCGGGGTCGGCGTCGCGGCCTGCGGCATCGCCTGCACCACGTCCGGGTCGTTCAAAGAGCCGCGCCCCGAAGGACGCACGCCGCCGCCCGCCCCTCCCGGCCCGCCTTCGCCGCCGCCGCCCGCGGCCGCGACCTGAAAGACCGGCGACTGGTTGAAGTAGATGGGCAGCGTCTCGCCGTAGCCGTAAGCCACGGGGCTCCTGCGGTCGGCGAAGGCCGCGTTGAAGATCGAGCCGCGCGCCTGCAACTGCGGCGTCTCGCGCACCGCGACGCCCGAGATCATCCCGTAGTCGATGGGGATGCGCGCGTTCGACGTGACGGCGACGAAGAGCCCGCCCTCCTCGACAAACCTTTGCAGGTTGTTCAGGCCGACGAGCCCCATCCCGCCGCGCATGTCGTCGGTCTGGTCGGGCGAGGTGCCGAAGTTCGGCGTCAACTCCGACTGCTTCCACGGAATCGGCTCGCCGCGCATCGGCAGCCCCGCGACGACCTGCTGCGCCGAGCCGCCCACGGGCGGGTAGATGATGACATCGAAGCGCTCGCGCAGGTTCGGCGTCATGCGCAGGACGTGGTCGGAGATGTACGTGTACGGAATCTGGTAGCGGTCGAACTCGATGCGGTACCAGCCCTCGTTCTGCGTGTTGATCCAACTGTGGACGATGGCGATGCGCGGCACAGCCATCTCGTGCGTCTTCACGGTCGGCGGCTTGTCCATGGCGTGCGCCGTCAGACCCAGCTCGACGACGGCCGCCTCCAACCTCTGACGTAACTCGGACGGGTTGCCCTCACTCCTTATCACGAACGAGCCGGCGTTGAACTGGCGGTCGCCGATTTTGAAAGGCTCCTCGGCCGCCGACATCTTCACGTCCTTGAGGCGAAAGCGGAGCGTGGCGAGCGTGTTGTCAGCGTTGTGGTTGATGACGTAGACCGGCCCCGAGCCCGCGACGCGCCCACGCACCGAGGCGTCGGCCGTGAGCAGAGTCATCGGCGTTTGCAGGACGCTCCTGTCAGTCACTCTAACCGTCCTGATGTTGCGCATCGCGCCGAGCGTCCAGCCCGTGTCGTCGTAGGGGCGCGGGTCGTTGACGTTGTAGAACTGCGTGTCGAGCAGCATGTCGGCCATCCGCGAGTAGGGCTGATCCATGCGCACGACGTACGAGCCCGCGCCGTACTTCTGTTCTTTGACGGTGAAATCGTTCTTCGCCTGATGCACCTCGACGCCCATCAGCCGGAGCAGGTTGACGGCGTCGGCGACCTCGACGGGGCGCGGGTTGTCGGCCGGGATGACGTAGGCGGCCGGCCCCTCGTTGGTCGCCTTCGCCACAGAGCGCTTGCCCTTCAGGTAAAAGTTCTGCAGGAACCGCTCCTTGTTCTGCGAGACGAAGTTCATCGCGAACAGGATGGCCGACTGCTGCATGTTGACGTTGTTGCGCAGCGACCAGCGCACGCGCGGCAGCGGCGGGTTCGGCCGGTACCAGTCGCGCTGCGACTGCGCCGCGACCGTCCTGTCCAGAGTGTCCGCGCCGGCGTTGCCGAACGTCTCGTAGAAGCGCCCGACCGCGTTGTGACCGTTGGCGACGTAGAACATGTAGTTCGGAGCCCAGCCGTCGTAGAAGCCGTGCGTCCAGACGCCGGGCACGCCGCGCTTGGTCATCTCCTCGATCTCGTGATAGGCGAGGAGCTGCCACTCGTCGACGACGATGGGGTCGAGCCAAGCGTTGTACGGCCCCGTGCCCGTCGAGGTGTAGAGGAACGGCACGGACTCGTGCAGGTCGTGCAGGATGGCCGGGTGCCACTCCAAAAACGTCTTCATCATGTTGCGCGTGAGCGCGAGCGCCATCCCTAACCCGTCGCGGTTGTTGTCGTGCGCGACGTACTTGCCCCAGTAGACGAGCGGCGGCACGGCCTTGTCGGGGTTGGCCGTGCGGTAGTTGTAGAGGTCGACCATCTTGTCGCGCCCGTCGACTTCCAAGACCGGCGTGATGAGCACGACGACGTTCTTGCGGATGTCGCGGATGAAGGGCGACTCCTCGACGGCGAGCCTGTAGGCCATCTCCATCAGCATCTCGGGCGAGCCGGTCTCGGGCGAGTGGATGGAGCCCGAGGCCCAGTAGAAGACCTTGCCCTCGCCGATGAGCTTCTGCGCGTCGGCGTCGGAGAGCCCGCGCGGGTCGGCGAGGCGCGCGGTGATCTCCTTGTAGCGCGAGAGGCGCGCCATCGCCGCCTCGTCGCCGACCGCGACCAGAATCTGCTCGCGCCCCTCCTCGCTCTTCTCCGGCGCGCTGAAGACCTTGACGCGCTGGCTCGCGCGCTCAAGCTCGCGGAAGTATCGGTGCACGTCCTTCGTGTGCGTGAGCTTGCCGGGCGTGCCGACGACGTAGCCGAGCACCTTGTCGGGCGAGGGCACCGTGCTCGACGCGGGCAGGTGGTCGACCAACTCGGTCAGAAAATACTTCTCGGTCGTGTACTCGCGAATCTTCGCGCCGTAGTCTTCGTTGACGCCCGCGCCCGCGTTCGCGGCGGCGGGGCGCGGGGCGCGCGAAGTCCTCTGCGCGGAGGCGCGCGGCTCGAACTGGCAGAGTGGGAAAGCGCAGAAGCAGGCGAGCGCCAGTGCGCGGAAGAAGAGTCGCCGGCCGGCGTGCGTGGCACCGAGGGTCATGGTCTCCTCCGAGGGCTGTCCGTGGTTTTGATTTTAGTCGGCGTGCGCCTCGCATGTTACGGCCGCGGCGCGCGCGAGTAAAGTTCCGAAGTGCCACGCCCGCGGGCCGGGTGTTACAATTACCGTCCCCGAGATGAGCGCCCCGAACAACAACCGGATCACAGAGCTGATGCTCGCGGCCTCGCGCGGCGACCTCTCGCGCGCCGAGGCGCTGCTGCGCGACGGCGCGGACCCGAACGCGCGCGACGCCTTCGGGCAGACGGCGCTCATCTACGCGGCGAGCGCCGGCCACCAGACAATCGCCGAGGAGCTGATCGACGCCGGCTCGGACATCGACGCGCGCAACCGCAACAACAAGTCGGCCTTCGACCTCGCGGAGGCGCGCGGGCACGCCGCGCTCGCCGCGCTGCTCAGGAACGCGCGGCTCTTCGTCGCCGCGCGCGACGGCGAAGTCACGCGGCTCGAAGAACTGCTCGACGCGGGCGTCGACCCGAACGCGCTGCTGCGCGACGAGTGGACGGCGCTGATGATCGCCGCGCTCAACAACCGGCCGCAGGTCGTCGCCGCCCTGCTCAGGCGCGGGGCCTACCCGGACGCGCAGAACGCGACCGGCTGGACGGCGCTGATGATCGCCGAGCGCAAGGGGCACGCGGAGGTGGCGCGCATGCTCACGGCGGGCCGGGCGGAGAAGCCCCTGCCCGCGCTCATCAAGCAGCCGGCCGCCGACCGGACGCACGGGACGGAAGTCGACCTCGCGGAATTCCCGGATCACATCAAGGACTAGGCTCGCGCCCTCGCGGCGGCGGGCGCGAGCCTGACGAACCGAGATGAAGAGACTGAGTTTTAAGACGCTCCTCGTGCTCGCGTGCGTCGCGGCCTGCGCGCGCGGCGCGGCGGCGCGGGACGAGCCGTGCCGGCTGGAGCGCGCGGTCGCGCCGGACTACGGCGGCGTGATGCTCGGGATGACGGCCGAGGAGCTGGCGCGGATGTTCCCCGGCTCCGACGAGTTGCAGCGCGCCGCCGCGGGGGCGGCCGCCGGCAAGCAGTTCGTGGCCTCGCTCGGGATGCTTGAACTGGGCGTGCGGCGTGAGCAGTTCGCCGACACGGCCGAGCTGGTGCTCACGTTCCTCGGCGGGCGGCTGCACCGCATCGACGTGCGCTACCGCCGGCCGGTGCCGTGGACGGACGTGGCGGAGTTCTCGGCGCACGCGTCGAGACGGCTGGCCGTCCCCGTAGGCTCTTGGGGCGCGGCCTCGTCCGACGCCGAAAAGTTTTCGCGCGTGCTCGACTGTCGCGGCTTCAGCGTGGTCGTGCGCATCGACCGCGGCGGCCCGAGCACGCTCAGCATCGTCGACACCGACGCGTCGTCGTCGCCGGCGGCGCAGACGCCCGGCGCGAAGGACGCGCCCCCTGCGGCCCCGGCGCGGGGGCGCAAGGGGCGCGCGAAGGGGCGCGGCGGCGCGGGCTCGCGGACTTCGCAAGCGCCCGCCTCGCGCGAGAAGGAGGAGAAGCCTTTTGAAAAATAGAGTGGTCAAGACGGAAGAGGAGTGGCGGCGTGCGCTCACGCCCGAGCAGTACCGCGTCGCGCGGCAGAAGGGGACGGAGCGGCCGTTCTCGGGCGAGTACAACGCGAGCCGCGAGCCGGGGACTTACCTCTGCGCAGCCTGCGGCGCGGAGCTGTTCACGTCCGAGGCGAAGTTCGACTCGCACTGCGGCTGGCCCAGCTTCTACGAGCCGAAGGAGGGCGACAACGTCCGCACCGAAATCGACACCAGCCACGGCATGGTTCGCACCGAAGTCCTGTGCGCGACCTGCGACGCGCATCTCGGCCACGTCTTCGACGACGGCCCGCTCCCGACGGGGCAGCGCTACTGCATCAACTCGGTCGTGCTCAAACACCGAAAGCCCGGCGAAGAGTCGCCGGAGTCGGGAGCGTCGCCAGCGTCGAGAGAGTCGGGAGACGTGACGTGAGCGTGCCGCGTGTAAAGCTCCCGGCGACGCCGACGGCGTTCACGATACTTCTCGTCGTGCTCTGCATGGGCGCGACCCGCGCGACTACACAGACGGCGGGGCAGACGACGGCGCAGACGCCTGCCGTCGAGGTGAAGTCTTTGGCCGAGCGGCTCGGCCACCCGGCGAGCGCGAAGCTGCTCATCGTCCACGCCGACGACCTCGGCGCGGCGCACTCCGTCAACGCCGCCACGGTCAAGGCGTTCGAGACCGGGCTCGTCAACTCGGGCAGCGTCATGGTGCCGTGCCCGTGGCTGCCGGAGATAGCCTCTTACGCGCGCGCGCAGCCCGACGCAGACCTCGGGCTCCACCTCACGCTCACGAGCGAGTGGAAGACCTACCGCTGGGGCGGCGTCCTCTCGAAAGACCGCGCGCCGACGCTCTACGGCGCGGACGGCTACCTCTACACGACCGAGACGGAGGCTTCGGCGCGCATCGACGTGCGCGAGGCCGAGGCCGAGATACGCGCGCAGATAGAACGCGCGCGCGCCTTCGGAATCCGCCCGACGCACCTCGACTCGCACATGCGGACGCTCTACACGACGCGCCCGCTCTTCGAGATGTTCCTGCGCGTGGCGCGTGACAACCGACTCCCCGCGCTCGTCTCGCGCGAGTGGTTCGCGCAGGCCCCCTTCCTCCCGGCCGCGCTCGGCCCCGAGGGCGTCGTCATCGACCGGCTCATCGACATCGACCCCTCCGTGCCGCCCGCGCGCTGGGCCGGGCACTACACCGATTTGATTAAGAGTCTGAGGCCGGGCGTCACGCAGTTGATCGTCCACCTCGCCTACGACGACGAGGAGATGCGCGCCGTCGCGCAAGACCACCCCGACTGGGGCGCGGCGTGGCGGCAGCGCGACTTCGACTTCGTTACGAGCGAAGCCTTCCGCCGCCTGCTCAAAGAGCACGACGTCAAGCTCGTCACCTGGCGCGAAATCGGCAAGCTCGTCGCGAAGCCTTAGCTATGGAAGAAGAGAAGAAGACGAAGCGCCCGTCGCCCTCGCAGGCCTGGCGCGACGCGAGGGAGCTGATCTGGGCTCACCGCTCGCGTCTGTCGGTCGGGATGGCGCTGATGCTCGTCAACCGGCTCTCCGGGCTCGTGCTGCCCGCCAGCTCGAAGTATTTGATCGACGAGATCATCGTCAAGCGTAACGCCGGGATGCTCGTCACGCTCGCGCTCGTCGCCGGCGCGGCGACCGTCGTTCAGGCCGTCGCCTCGTTCGCGCTCTCGCAAGTCCTCGGCGTCGCCGCGCAGCGCGCCATCACCGAGATGCGCAAGAGCGTGCAGGCGCACGTCGCGCGGCTCCCCGTCCGCTTCTTCGATTCGACGCAAACCGGCGTCCTCATCTCGCGCGTGATGACCGACGCCGAGGGCATCCGCAACCTCGTCGGGACGGGGCTCGTGCAGTTAATCGGCGGGCTCGTCACCGCGCTGCTCGCGCTCGGCGTCCTCTTCTATTTGAACTGGCGGCTGACGCTCATCACGCTCGTCGCGCTCGGCCTCTTCGGCGGGGCGATGTCGCTGGCCTTCGCGCGCCTGCGCCCGCTCTTCCGCGAGCGCGGGAAGATTAACGCCGAGGTGACGGGGCGGCTCGCCGAGACGCTGGGCGGCATCCGCGTCGTCAAGGCTTACTCGGCCGAGCGGCGCGAGACGCTCGTCTTCGCGCGCGGGGCGCACCGCCTGTTCCGCAACGTCGCGCGCTCGATGACGGGGGTCTCGGGCGTGACCGCCTTCTCGACCGTCGTCGTCGGCGCCATCGGCGTCATCCTCACGCTCGTCGGCGGCCGCGCGGTGCTCGCGGGCGAGATGACGCTGGGCGACTTCTTCATGTACATCTTCTTCACCGCGCTCGTCGCCGCGCCGCTCGTCGAAATCGCCTCCATCGGGACGCAGATCACCGAAGCCTTCGCCGGGCTCGACCGCATCCGCGAGGTCAGGCGGATGGCCACCGAAGACGAGGGCGAGGACGCGCGCGAGCCGCTCGAAGAGGTCGCGGGCGAGGTCGTCTTCGACGACGTGACCTTCGAGTACGAGCCGGGCGCGCCCGTGCTGCGCGGCGTCAGTTTCCGCGCGCCCGCGGGGACGACGACCGCGCTCGTCGGCTCAAGCGGCTCGGGCAAGTCCACGCTCATCGGCCTCGTGATGGCCTTCAACCGCCCCGTCGAGGGGCGCGTGCTCGTGGACGGCCACGACCTCGCCAACGTCAGGCTCAGGGATTACCGGCAGCAGCTCGGCGTCGTCCTGCAAGACAACTTCCTTTTCGACGGCACGGTCGCGGAGAACATCGCCTTCGCCGACCCGCACGCGTCGCGCGAGCGCGTCGAGGCGGCCGGCCGCGTCGCGCACTGCGAGGAGTTCGTCAAGGGGTTCGAGAAGGGTTACGACACGGTGGTCGGCGAGCGCGGCGTGCGGCTCTCGGGCGGGCAGCGCCAGCGCGTGGCGATTGCGCGCGCCGTCGTCGCCGAGCCGCGGATACTGATTCTCGACGAGGCCACTTCGAGCCTCGACAGCGAGAGCGAGGCGCTGATTCAGGACGGGCTCCAGACCTTGCGGCGCGGGCGCACGACGTTCGTCATCGCGCACAGGCTCTCGACCATCCGCAGCGCCGACCAGATACTCGTCCTCGAAGCGGGCGAGATAGTCGAGCGCGGCACGCACGGGGAACTGCTCGCGGCTGGCGGGCGCTACCGGCAGCTCCACGACAAGCAGTATCGCTTCGAGCTGAACCGCTTCGTCAACCCCGGCGAGGACTTCACGCCCGAGCCGGCGACGCCGGTGCCGGCGACGACGCCGCCGACCAGCCTCTAGGCACGGTAGTCACGCTCGACGAGATTTTAAAACGAGGAAAAGAGAATGCCGGACGTTCCCCAGAATTACGAAAACCACACGCGCTGGCATGCGCCCTTCCACTTCTTCGTGGCCCCGGTGCTGCTGACGAACTTCGTCGTGGCCGTCGTCCAACTCTACCGCGCGCCCGGGCTCGACACGGGCTGGTGGGTCGTCGTCTCGGCCGCGCTCGCCGGGATGGCCGGGCTCACGCGCATCAACCCGCTCAAGGCGCAGGACAGAATCATCCGGCTCGAAGAGAGCCTGCGCTACTACCAACTCCTGCCCGAAGACCTCGCCGCGCGCGCCGCCACGCTCACGCCGGCGCAGACCGTCGCGCTGCGCTTCGCGCCGGACGAAGAGCTTGAGGGTCTGGTGCGCGAAGTAATCGAAGGCCGCCTGACGAAGCCCGACGACATCAAGCGCGCCGTCAAGAACTGGCGCGCCGACACGCTGAGGGTCTGAGCGCGGCCGGGGCGTTGGAGGGAAGCCGAGATGTTTGTCGGGAGGGTTCGGGAGGTCTGGCGCTACCCCTTGAAGTCGATGGCCGGCGAGCGTCTGGAAGCGAGCGGCGTCGGCGCGCGCGGGCTGTACGGCGACCGCGGCTGGGCGCTGCGCGACGAGAAGGCCGGCGAGATGCGCGGCGCGAAGATAAGTCCCGCGCTCATGCTCTGCTCGGCGCGCTACCGCGAGCCACCTTCGGAAGACGTTGCGCCGCCGCACGCGGACATCACGCTCCCCGACGGCACGCTGACGGGAACGGACGCGCCCGACGTTAACGAGCGGCTCTCCGAGGTCGTCGGGCGAAGGGTCACGCTCTGGCCTCTGCGCCCCGCGAGCGACCGCGCGCACTACCGGCGCGCGATGCCCGCCGCGCGGCTCGTGGGTTTCTTAAGCCGCTCGCGCAGCTTTCGCCGCCTCGCGCTCGGCGCGATGCGCGTCGCGGGGCGCGACAGGGAACTGCGCGAAGACTTCGGCCGCGAGCCGGGCGAGCCGCTGCCAGACCTCTCCGCGCTCCCCGCCGAAATCTTCGAGTTCACCTCGCCTCCCGGCACGTACTTCGACGCCTTCCCCGTACACCTGCTCACCACCGCCTCGCTCGACGCGCTCGCGCGTCTCAACCCCGACTCGGCGTGGGACGCGCGCCGCTTCCGCCCGAATCTGCTGGTCGAGACGGCCGAGAGCGTCGAGGGGCTCGTCGAGTCCGGCTGGGGTGGGCGCTCGCTGCGCGTGGGCGGGCTCGTGCTGAAGTGCGAGATGCCCACGCCGCGTTGCAGCATGACCATACAGGCGCAGGCCGGGCTCGCGAAAGACCCGCGCGTGCTCCGCACCATCGTCCGCGAGGCCGGGCAGAACCTCGGCGCGTACGCCAACGTCAGCGAGGCCGGGCGCGTCTCGGTCGGCGACGAGGTGGAGCTACTTTGAGCGCGGGCGGCGCGTCTAAGTATTCATGAGAGATTTAAACAGCGTCCCTTTTTCCGTCCTCGACCTCGCGCCGGTGCCCGCCGGGTCGGGCGTCGCCGACGCGCTGCGCAACACGCTCGACCTCGCGCGACGCGCCGAGGCGCTCGGCTACCGGCGCTTCTGGCTGGCCGAGCACCACAACATGACCGGCATCGCCAGCGCGGCGACCGCCGTGCTCGTCGGCCACGTCGCCGGCGGCACCAGCAGCATCCGCGTCGGGTCGGGCGGCGTGATGCTGCCGAACCACTCGCCGCTCGTCGTCGCGGAGCAGTTCGGCACGCTCGAAGCCCTCTACCCCGGCCGCATCGACCTCGGGCTCGGGCGCGCGCCCGGCACCGACCAGCTCACGATGCGCGCGCTCCGCCGCAACTTCAACGCCGCGGCCGAAGACTTCCCGCGCGACGTCGAGGAGCTGCGCGCCTACTTCGCGCACGGGGCCGCCGAACGGCCCGTGCGCGCCGTGCCGGGCGCGGGGCTCGAAGTGCCGCTGTGGCTTCTGGGGTCGAGCCTCTACAGCGCGCGGCTCGCGGCCGAGCTGGGGCTGCCCTTCGCCTTCGCCTCGCACTTCGCGCCCGACTACCTGACGCACGCGCTCGAAGTCTACCGCGAAGGCTTCCGCCCCTCGGCGCAACTGAAAGAGCCCTACGCGATGGCGTGCCTCAACGTCTTCGCGGCCGCGACCGACGAAGAGGCGCGACGCCTCTTCACCTCGCTCCTGCAGGCTTTCGTCAACCTGCGTCGCGGGCGGCCCGGCCCGCTGCCGCCGCCGGTCGAGAGGATTGAGGACGTTGCCTCCGAGATGGAGCTGGCCGGTACGGGGCACGCGCTGCGCTACTCGGTCGTCGGCTCGCCCGAGACGGTGGGGCGCGGGCTCGAAGCCTTCCTCGCGCTGACCGGCGTGGACGAGCTGATGTTGACTTCTCAAATTCACGACCACGCCGCGCGGCTGCGCTCGTTGGAGATCGTGGCGGCCGCGCGCGACGGCGCGAACGCCAACGCCAACGCAAAGTGACGCGCGCGCCACACGCGCGCGAAGAACGTCGCGCGCCGAAGCGTTAGAATAAAGTTTTCCGCCGAAGCTTCAGGGAGGGACTTAAAAAGTGATTACCACAAAGGGATACGCCGCCCCGGGCGCGGGCGCACGGCTTGAGCCGTTCTCGTTCGACAGGCGCGACGTGGGCGCGCGCGACGTGCTCATCGACATTCAATACTGCGGCGTCTGCCACTCGGACATCCATCAGGTGCGCGACGAGTGGGGCGGCTCGATCTACCCGATGGTGCCCGGCCACGAGATCGTCGGCCGCGTCGCGCGCGCGGGCGCGGAGGTGTCGAAGTTCAAGGAGGGCGACCTCGCGGGCGTCGGCTGCTTCGTCGACTCGTGCCGGACGTGCCGCAACTGCCGCGACGGCGAGGAGCAGTACTGCGAGAACCACCTCGTCGCGACCTACAACGGCACCGAGAAGGACGAGAAGACGCCGACCTACGGCGGCTACTCGACGCAGATAGTCGTCGACGAAGACTACACGCTGCGCATCCCCGACGGGCTCCCGCTCCCGAACGCCGCGCCGCTGCTCTGCGCCGGGATTACGACCTACGCGCCGCTGCGCCGCTTCAAGGTGAGCGAGGGGCAGCGGGTCGGCGTCGTCGGACTCGGCGGGCTCGGGCACATGGGCGTCAAGCTCGCCGCCTCGATGGGCGCGCGCGTGACGGTCTTCAGCACCTCGCCGGGCAAGGAGCAGGACGCGCGAAACTTGGGCGCGCACGACTTCGTCGTCACGCGCGAGCCGGGACGCCTCGAAGCCCTCGCCGGGCAGTACGACTTCGTGCTCGACTGCGTCTCGGCCCCGCACGACATCAACGCGTATCTCAACCTGCTGCGGCGCGAGGGCGCGCTCGCGCTCGTCGGCGCGCCGGACAAACCGCTGGAGGTGGCCGCCTTCTCGCTCATCACCAACGGGCGCACGCTCGCCGGCTCGATGATCGGCGGTATCCGCGAGACGCAGGAGATGCTCGACTACTGCGGCGACAAGGGCATCAGCTCCGACATCGAGCTGATACCGGTTCAGAAGATCGAGGAAGCCTACGAGCGCACCGTTAAAGGCGACGTGCGCTACCGCTTCGTCATCGACATCGCCTCGCTCGGAGGGAAGTAGACGGTAGTCAGTAGACAGCAGGGAAGACAAAGGCGGCGCGGCTCTCATCGGT
>JBEVKV010000360.1:0-3059 GCA_040509515.1 Pyrinomonadaceae bacterium
CACTTTTATCTTTCAAACTCATCCCGGGACGATGAGCTTTGACGGCGGCAGAATCGCGTTCATCCCGCGGTGCTGCCAGCAGCGGCCGGGGCCGCGCACGCGACGCTGACAGGGCGTCCCCTTCTTCGTCCGCGCGCCGCAGACGTAGATGACCTCCGCCGGGTCGGTCGGACGCTCGTTCGGCGTCCCGTCCGGCCCGTACGCAGGCTCGGGCTTCGACGCCTCGCCCCCGCGCGCTTCGCCCGCGCCGCCCGCCTCTTCGACCGGGAGCGGCGCGAGCCCCACGCCCCCGCTCTCAAGGACGAGCGGCGGGGGCGGCGGCCTCATCAGCCTGCCGAGCAGAAAGCCCGGCCCGAAGAGCGCACACACGAGCACCACGGCCCCACCCAGACGCCCGCGCCGGAAGCGCCGCGCGCACTCGCGGCAGAAGCGCCGCGTCGTCCACACGCGCCAACGCGCGCGCACGACCCTCTCGCCGCACTCGCAGCAGAAGTTCGGCCTGTACAAGTTTTTAGTTCCCTTCACGCCCAGAGGACGCCGCTGCCGGCGGCGGCGTAGTTTAAGGGAAACACTCAGGAGGGACTTGGCGGCGAACCCCGTGAGTCGAGTCACAAACGCCTTCGGACGGCGCGGATTATACGCCCGCCCACGTCCAAGAGAAAAGATTTTTCGCGCCGAAAAAAGGCTCTCGCCTCGTTTCACACGCAACCGCGCGTTGCACGCGTGGCACGCGCGTGATATATTATCCAGCGCTCGCCGAATGAAACCGCCGGGTCTTAAACCTCGGCGGACGTTCGCGCGGCGGGCGCGGTGCGAAGCGATGCGTCTGAAACTCTACTGCAACCGCTACGGACACTTTAAGGACGCGCTGGTCTGCTCGGTGAACTGCGTCTACCGGACGCGCTGCAACGACTTCGCGCTCTTCTACGACGAGCGCCGCGCGGAGGTGGACGCGCTCGTCGCGGACTACTACGACTCGCGCCGCGAGCAGGGGGCGCACATGCCCGACGCGGCGCAGACTGATTCGACGCTCGCGCACATCCGGCCCGTCGCACGGCCCGAGGAGTTGCGCAAGCTGATACGCCTGGAGGTTTTAAGAGAGATGGCCGACGCCCTTTACATCTGGATCGACAAGGAAGACCGCGCCGAGCTTTTGGAGACGAACGAGGTGCTCAAGCGCGCCGAGCGCGGGCAGAAGGCGAAGAACATCTACCGCGTCGCGCAGGAGATGGAGCTGCGCTACCAGCTCGTGCCGCGCAAGCGCATCGACAAGGCCAAGCGCGTCGCGGCGGTCGAGGCCGAGCGCACCGAGGCGCGCCGCACGCGCCGCAGCCCCGCGCGCACCCCGGCGCCCGCCCCCGTCCCCTTCCCCGCCCCCGTCGCCTCGGACGACGCGGAGCGCGAAGCGCCCGCCCCGCGCCGCGCGCGCGCACGCGCCGGGAGGTAAAATTCCACACGGACGGACAGGATGAGGATTTAAGATTTCACATTTGAAATTTCAAATCTCAAATTCTTCTTATCCTGTCCATCCATGTGAATTCCTTCTTCGCCATAGACCCGCCCGCTTCACGCCCGCGGTCTGCCCTCTGGCAACTCGCGGCGCGGCCGACGCACCCAAGCCACTGCCGCCGGGACTTTCGCCCGCGCTTGCGCAAAAGCGCCGCGCTTGCGCATACTATGCGGGCACCGAGCGTGTTCGAGCGATGACCTTCTTCAACATTTTCCGGCACAATTCGCGAAAAATCGCCTGCGCCCTTGCCGCCGTGCTCTGCCTCGCGGCGGGCGCGCGCGCGCAGGCGCAGGACGACCCCGACGTTGTCAGCACCAGCACCAACATGGTGATCCTCAACGTCGGCGTCGCCGACCGCAAGGGACAGGCCGTCACCAATCTCTCGCAGAACGACTTCGCGGTCTACGAAGACGGCGTCCGCCAGTCGGTCGTCTTCTTCGAGCCGGCGGCCGCGCCCTTCAGCCTCGTCCTGCTGCTCGACATGTCGGGCTCGACGATCAACTTCCGCCCGACGCTCAAGCAGTCGGCGCTGCGCTTCATCGACGCGCTCGGGCCGGAAGACCGCGTTCAGGTCATCGCCTTCAACGACAAGGTGCAGACGATCCAGCCGTTCACCAGCGACCGCCGCAAGATCGCCTTCGCCATCAACGAGGCGAAGGGCAGGGGGCAGACGGGACTCTACAAGGCGCTCAGCCACTCGCTCTCGGAGCTTGCGAAGGAGGGCAAGCGGCGCAAGGCCGTCGTCGTCCTCACCGACGGGCTCGACACGGACGAGCGCGTGCTCGACGGCCGAACCAGCGCGCAGGCCACGACGGGCGACGATGCGGTCGCGTCCGTCAAGCCCGACGAGAGCGCCGCGCTGCGCTCCGTCCTCGACACGGCCGACCGCTTGGGCGTGACCGTCTACCCGCTCGCGCTCCCCTCGGCCGACCCGAAGAAGCTGCTCCCGTTCACGCCGCAGCAGTCGGCCATCTACGCCTCGGCGCGCACGCGCATGCAGACGCTCGCCGACCGCACGGGCGGCCGGCTCCACGAGATACGCCGGCTCGAAGACATGGGGCGGCTCTACGCCGAGGTCGCCGCCGAGATGCGCACGCTCTACAGCCTCGCCTACCAGTCCTCGAACGCCCGCGCGCGCGACGGCAAGTGGCGCGCCATCACCATCGAAGTCTCCCGCGCCGACGCCATCGCGCGCTCCCGCCCCGGCTACTACGCGCGCTGAAAACACCCCGGCTTTTCCCGCCCGGACGACGCCCCCGAGCCCGCTTGACACTCCCTAGCGCGGCCCTTATATTCTTAACTTCTCTTCACCGAGAAAACGCACCCGTAGCTCAGTTGGATAGAGCGTCTGACTACGAATCAGAAGGTCGCATGTTCGAGTCATGCCGGGTGCATCAACTGATTCAATAACTTACGAGAGGCCGCGTGCCTCTCGTTTTTGTTTTTCCCCAGACTCTTCCCCGTTATTCTTCACCGTCCCCAAGTTCACTATAAATCCGCTGGTTATTGCCGCGTTAGTCGAGATTTGATTATCATCCCCGGCGTGGGG
>JBEVKV010000361.1:0-4106 GCA_040509515.1 Pyrinomonadaceae bacterium
CGACGCAGGACACGCGCATCCGCAACGCGACCGTGCTCACGGCCTCGCACGGCACGCTCGAAGCCACGGACATTCTCATCCGCGGCGGCAAGATCGTCTCGGTCGGCAAGAACCTGCGCGCGCCCGACGGCGCGCGCACCATCGACGCCACGGGCAAGTTCGTCAGCCCCGGCATCATCGACGCGCACTCGCACGCGATGATGGACGGCTCGGTCAACGAGTGCACGCGCTCCGTCACCTCGATGGTCACGACGCGCGACATCCTGAACCCGACGGCCGTCAACATCTACCGGCACCTCGCGGGCGGGACGACCGCCGGACTGCTGCTCCACGGCTCGTGCAACGCCATCGGCGGACTCTCCACGACCGTCAAGTTCAAGTGGGGACACCCGGCCGCGGACTTCCCCGTCCCCGGCGCGCCGCCCGGCATCAAGTTCGCGCTCGGCGAGAACCCGAAGCGGACGAACTTCACCATCCCCGGCCTCACGCCGCGCTACCCGGCGACGCGCATGGGCGTCGAGGAGGTCATCCGGCAAGCCTTCACCGCCGCGCGCGACTACAAGCGCGACTGGGACGAGTACCGCGCGGCCACCGCGCGCGGCGAGAAGAACCTCATCCCGCCCCGCCGCGACCTTGAGCTTGAGCCGCTCGTCGAGATTCTCGAAGGCAAGCGTCTCGTCCACTCGCACTGCTACCGCGCCGACGAGATTCTGATGCTCATCGGCGTCGCCGACGAGTTCGGCTTCAAGGTCAAGACGTTCCAGCACGTCCTCGAAGGCTACAAGGTGGCCGCCGAGATCGCGCGCCACGGCGCGGGCGCTTCGACCTTCACGGACTTCTGGGGCTACAAGATGGAGGCTTACGACGCCATCGCCTACAACGCCGCCGTCCTCGTCCGCCACGGCGTTGTCACCTCGGTCAACTCCGACTCGGACGAGCGCGCGCGCCGCCTCAACATCGAGGCCGCGAAGACGATGCGCTACGGCGGGCTGACCGAGGAGGAGGCGCTCCGCCTCATCACGCTCAACCCGGCCGTCCAGCTCGGCATCGACAAGCGCACCGGCTCAATTGACGTGGGCAAGGACGCCGACGTGGTCGTCTGGAGCGCGCACCCCTTCTCGGTCTACTCGCACGCCGAGCAGACCTTCGTGGACGGCGAGCTGCTCTTCGACCGCGCCGCCGACATCGCGCGCCGCCCCGCGCTCGAAGCCGAGCGCAAGGCGCTCGAAGCCGCCGACTCCAACCGCGCGCCCGCGCAGGGCGGCACGCCGCCGCGACCGCCCGCGGCCGTCCGACGCGCCTACACGCACGACGACGACGTTCAGGATCAGCAGGAGGATCACCAGCGATGAAGACGACCAGACGCTCTTCAAGTCTCCCGGCAAGTCTCTCGGCGTTGGCCGGCGTCGCGGTGGCCCTCGCGCTCGTCCTGCTCCCGCTCGCGCCCGCGGCGGCCGCGCAGGACACCGACCGCACCGACGCGTCGATGACGAACACGCCGCCGCCGACCTACGTCATCAGGGGCGCGCGCGTCGTCACCGTCTCGGGCGCAGACATCGAGGGCGGCACCGTCGTCATCTCGGGCGGGCGCGTCGCGGCCGTCGGCGCAAACGTCAACGCCCCGGCCGGCGCGCAGGAGATAGACGGCCGCGGCCTCTTCGTCTACCCGGGCCTGATCGACCTCGGCACCAACATGGGGCTGACCGAAGTCCCGTCCGGCGCGCCCGGGACGATGGACACGCAGGAGTTGGGCGACATGAACCCGAACGCCGCGGCGTTCTGGGCCATCAACCCGCACAGCTCGCACATCGCCGTCACGCGCGTCGAGGGCGTGACCTCCGTGCTCTCGATGCCTTCGGGCGGCGTCATCTCGGGTCAGGCGGCCTTCATCAACCTCGCGGGTTCGAGCCCGCGCGAGATGGCCGTCACGCCGACGGCCGCGCTCGTCGTAGACTTCCCGCGCGTGGGCGGCGGGGGCGGGGGCTTCGCCGCGCTGCTCGCCGCGCAGCAGGGCATCACGCAGGACGCGCTCTCGCAGCGCGACCGCCGCATCGAAGCCCTGCGCACCGCGTTCCGCGACGCCGCCGCCTACGGACGCGCGCAGGACGCCTACGCCAAAGACCCGCGCTCGGTGCCGCGCCCCGCCTCCGACATCCGCCTCGCCCCGCTCGTCGCCTACGCGCGCGGCGAGCGACCCGTCATCTTCCGCGCCGAGCGCGACCGCGACATCCGCGCCGCCGTCCGCTTCGCCGAAGAGATGAAGCTCAAGCCCGTCATCATCGGCGGGAGCGAGGCTTGGAAGGCCGCGCAGTTTTTGAAGGAGCGCAACGTCCCCGTCATCCTCGACGGCGTGCTCAACATGCCGCTCCGGGAGGACGACGCGTACGACTCGCTCTTCGAGAACGCTTCGAGGCTGCAGGCAGCCGGCGTGCGCTTCTGCATCTCGACGGGCGACGCGGGCGCGCACGTCCGCGACCTGCCGTTCCATGCCGGGATGGCCGCCGCCTACGGTCTGCCGAAGGCCGAGGCGCTCAAGTCGGTCACGCTCTACCCGGCGCAGATTATCGGCGTCGCCGACCGGCTCGGCTCCATCGAGCAGGGCAAGATCGCCAACCTCGTCGTCACCGACGGCGACATTCTCGAAGCCCGCACACGCATCCGACACCTCTTCATCAACGGTCGCCAACTCCCCCTCGTCAGCCGCCACACGATGCTCTACGACCAGTTCAAAGACAGGAAGTAGAAAGTAGTCAGTAAGAAGTCAAAGGCGGCGCGCTCGGGTGATAACCGGGACGCGCCGCCTTCGTCTTTCTACTGTCTCCTGACTACTTTCTCCTGCTTTTACAATCGAGTCGCAAGGCGTTTGCAACCAAAGGCGGGCGGGTTTCCGCGTATCGTTTCTGCGAACAAAAGTCACTGCCCCGACCACCCGACACGTGTCTGCGTAAGCGCCTCGCCGTAGGACTCCGCCGTTGTCTCAAGGTCGCAGTGAATCACGATTCCGGCATTCGAGGGAGAGGGATAAAAGCATGAAGACTTCGATGACATTACGCACCTTCGTGGCGGCCTCGGCGCTCGCGCTGGCTCTCGCGCCCGCGGCTCTCGCGCAACAGTCGAACACGCAGACCGGCGCGCGCGCCGCCAGCGTCGCCTCGGGTCAGAAGGCGAAACTGCGCGGCGCGGTCGTCCGCCGCGACGCCGACTCCTTCGTCGTTCAGGACGACGCGACCGGCGCGCAGCAGACCGTCGTCCTCAACGACCGCACCAGCGTCAAGACCAAAGGCGGGTTCCTGAGCGGCGGGACGAAGTACGCGCTCACGTCCGTCACGCGCGGCCTCCACGTCGAGGTCGAGGGGCGCGGCGACGCCTCGGGCAACCTCGTCGCCGAGAAGGTGCGCTTCACCGACGCCGACCTGCGCGCCGCGCGCACGCTCGAAGCCAACATCGTCCCGGTCGAGAACCGCGTCGGCACGGCCGAGGGCCGGCTCGGCGAGGCCGAGCAGAACGCGCAGCGGATGTCGGGTCAACTCGAAGAACTGGCCGCCGTCTCGAACGCCGCCGCCGGCGGCGCCGTGGCCGCGCAGGAGCAGGCCGACCGCGCCGTCCAGGGCGTTCAGGTCGCCAACGAGCGCATCAACGCCATCGACGACTACACGCCCGAGCAGAGCATCAACGTCAACTTCAAACTTCGCAGCACGGTGCTGACGCCCGAGGCCAAGACCTCGCTCGATCAGGTCGCTGAGTACGCGAAGAATGCCAAGGGCTTCCTGATCGAAGTGACCGGCTACGCCTACGAGTCGCGCGACAAGAACGTCAACCGCCGCCTGAGCGAGCAGCGCGCCGAGTCGGTCGTCCGCTACCTCGTCGAGAACCACAACATTCCGCTGCGCCGCATCCTGACGCCGTTCGGCTACGGCGCGATGAACCCGCTCAACGAGAACAAGACGCGCGACGAGCGCGCCGAGAACCGACGCGCGGAGGTGCGCGTGCTCGTCAACCGCGGCCTCAACGGCACGCCCGGCGACGGCACCAAGGTTTCCGCCGCCACCCAACCGGAGTAGAAGCCAAAAGATTAAGGCGGAAGATAAAAGTGAAGTGGGACGACA
>JBEVKV010000362.1:0-8974 GCA_040509515.1 Pyrinomonadaceae bacterium
AGAGCCGTATCGGTCTAACATGTCAGGCAGCGTCCTTCTCATCTAACTTCCGGGGCTGCGCCGCGCGACTGCGCCAACGGCGCGGCCGCCCTTCTCGAAAGCCGCGCCGCCGAAGAGGAGAGGGCGCGCGGCCTCTTTGTTTCGGGTGGCGTGGCGTTTCGGGAGGGGTGGCCGCGGCGACTTCGTTCGCGCGCGGCGCCTTTCGGTTAAGTCGGATGAGAAGGCCGCTGCCTGAAATGTTAGACCGATACGGCTCCGAGCAGACTCTGCGTCCCGACGTTTCACGGCGACGTGCGTTAATGGTCGCCGTTTTTCTTTGTCTGTGGATGGTGCTCATCGGGGCGCGGCTCGCCTACCTGCAAACCTCACAGCACGAGTTGTTGTCGAAACGCGCACACGCCCAGCAGCTCAAAGTCGAGCCGCAGGAGGCGGCGCGCGGGCTCATCCTCGACCGGCAGGGGCGCGAACTCGCGCGCAGCGTGGACGTGGACTCCTTCTACGCAGACCCGCGCGAGGTGGAGAACGTCGAGGCGGCCGCGTCGGCTCTCGGCGGCGCGCTCGGCGCGGACGCGGGCGCGCTGGCGGCGCGACTCAAAGATGGTAAAGAGGCGAAGCGCGGTTTCATCTGGCTCGCGCGCAGGGTCGAGGACGAGCGAGCGCGCGCCGTGAAGGCGCTGAAGCTGAAGGGCGTCTACTCGACCGAGGAGCAGCGCCGGCGCTACCCGAAGGGGGCGCTGGCGGCGCACGTCCTCGGATTCGTCGGACTCGACGCCGAGGGGCTGGCCGGCGTCGAGCAGGTCTACAACGCGGCGCTGACGGGCGAGGCGGGCCGACTCGTCCTTGACGCGGACGCCAAGCGCAGGGCCTTCGAGAGCGCGGGCCACGACGCGCGCGACGGCCGGACGCTCGTGCTCACCATCGACCAGACGGTGCAGTACATCGTCGAGCGCGAGCTGGCGGCCGCGATGGAGAGGACGCACGCGAAGTCGGCGGCGGCCGTCGTGTTGGAGCCGCGAACGGGCGAGGTGCTCGCGCTCGCCAACGCCCCGGGCTTCGACCCCAACGACGCAGGGAGCGTGAGCCCCGAGTCGCGCCGCAACGACTCGCTCCAGAACATCTACGAGCCGGGCTCAACCTTCAAGATCGTCCCCTTCGCCGGCGCGCTCGAAGAGAAACTCATCACGCCCGAGACGCGCATCGACTGCCCCGGCTCGATAAGTCTGCCCGGCCGCGTCGTCGGCGACCACGCGCGGGGTTCTCTGACGGCGACCGAGGCGCTCGCGAAGTCCTCGAACGTCGCCGCCATCAAGCTCGGCCAGAAACTCGGCAACGACCGGCTCTACGATTACATACGCCGTCTGGGCTTCGGCGCGAAGACGGGCGTCGAGCTGCCGGGCGAGACGGCCGGGCTCATCCGCCCGGTCTCGAAGTGGCAGCCGGGCTCAATCGGCTCGGTGCCCATCGGGCACGAGGTCGGCGTGACGCCCGTGCAGATGGCCGCCGCCTACGCGGCGGTCGCCAACGACGGCGTGCGCGTCGCGCCGCACCTCGTCCGCGAAGTCCGGGACGCGGAGGGGCGCACGATCGCGCGCGCCGAGCCCGAGTCGCACCGCGTCGTGAGCGCCGAGACCGCGCGCGTGCTGCGCCGGATGATGGAAGAGGTGACGCTCAAGGGCACGGCGCGCCTCGCGCAGCTCGACGGCTACACGGCGGCGGGCAAGACCGGCACGGCGCAGAAGATCGACCCGAAGACGCGCGCCTACTCGCACACGAAGTACGTGGCGTCGTTCGTCGGCTTCGCGCCGATTGAGAACCCGGCCGTCGTCATCATCGTCGTCATAGACGAGGCGGTCGGGCTCCATCAGGGCGGTCAGGTGGCCGCGCCGGTCTTCAGCTCCATCGCGAATCAGGTGCTCCCCTACCTCGAAGTCGCGCCCGACCAGGAGCCCGGGTCGCGGCCGACGGCCACGGGGCAGCTCGCGGCCGCCACGGGTGTCGAGCCGGTGCTGCCCACGGCGACGGACGCCGGCTCGCCGTCCGAGGATGAGAGCGTCGCCCACGAGGCGTCGGGGCTGCCGGTGGTCGCGGAGCGCGGCGTCGTCTACGCGGCGGCGACCGAGCGCGCGCTGCTGATGCCCGACCTGCGCGGGCGCAGCGTCCGCGAGGTGGCGCGCGTCTGCGAGCGTCTCGGCCTCGAACTGGAAGCGAGCGGCGAAGGTCGCGCCCTGCGTCAGAGCCCGGAGGTCGGCTCGGCGGTCACCTCCGGCCAGACCGTCCGCATCGAGTTCGGGCGAAGCGACTGAACGGGATTTTCGATTTCTGATTTTTGATTCGCGACTCGGAGGCTGACGGCTCCCCCAACCAGAAAGCCGGACGCCTTTCAGACCCAGAGGGCTCGAAGTTACCCCGTAAGGTGTGATGAGAAATCAGAGGACGCTGGCCGTTTCTTCGCCGTGCGAGGCGTATCAGGGGGCCGAAATGAGGCGGAGGATAACGGGCTGCCGCGAGCGTTTGCGCCGCAACCGCGCCGCGCGCAGAATAGCCGAACGCGCCACCCCCCACACGTACGTCCCGGCCGACGAGCAGCCAGAGCTGGCGCTCGCCACCGCCGGGACAGACGCGCGGGAGGCGGAGACTTAGAAGGCGGCCCGGCTCTCTTTCAAAGGCGCGGCGGGCTTGAGCCAAGAACGCCAGCGTCGGAGGAAGAGAACCGAGTGAAAGTAGTTGATGCGGCAGGGTTCATGCGCGCCGAGGTCGAGGCCGCGCGAGGGGTCTTTGACAAGGAAATAAGTGGTTTTTCCATCGACTCGCGCGCCGTCCGCGCGGGCGAGCTGTTCTTCGCGCTCTCGCCCGAAGACTACCGGCGGCACTGCTTCACCGCCACGTCGTTCGCCGACGCGCACCGCTTCATCCCGCAGGCGCTCTCGGAGGGCGCGGTCGCGGCGGTCGCGCGCGCGGCGAGCGTCGAGGGCGACGAAGCGCTCCGCCCGTTCGCAGACCGGCTGCTCCTCGTCGATGACGTGATCGAGGCTCTGCAGCTCGTCGCGCGCGGGACGGTGGACGCGTGGGGCCGCCCCGTGGTCGGCGTCACAGGGAGCGCGGGCAAGACGACGACGAAGGACTTGATCGCGCACGTCCTCGGCTCGACGGGGCGGCGGACGCTGCGCAGCCGCAAGAACTACAACAACGAGCTGGGCGTGGCGCTCTCGGTCTTGCAGATGGAGACGGACGGCGCGCGACCCGAGGAGTTCGACGTGGCGGTGCTTGAGATGGGGATGTCGATGCCGGGCGAGATAGCGCGCCACTGCCTCGTGGCACCACCCGACGTTTCGGTGCTGACGAACGTCGCGCCCGTCCACCTCGAATTCATGGGCTCGGTCGAGGCGATTGCCGCCGGCAAGGCTCAACTGGTCGAGGGGATGAAGCCGGGCGGGACGGCCGTCCTCAACGCCGACGACGAGCGCGTCGCGGCGATGCGCGCGAAGGCCGGTCACGCGGGGCGCGTCGTCACCTACGGCCTGAGCGAGTCGGCGGAAGTGAGGGCCGTCGGCGTCGAGACAGTCGGCGTCGGCGCGAGCCGCTTCGTGTTGCGGACGCCCGCCGGCGAGGCGGAGGTCGTGCTCCCGATGCACGGCCGTCACAACGTCCTGAACGCGCTGGCGGCGGCCGGGGCGGCGCTCAGCTTCCGTATAGGGGTCGAAGAGATTGCGGCGGCGCTCGCCACGGCCGCGCCGTCGGAGATGCGCGGCGAGGTCTTGCGCTTCCGGGAGGGCTTTACGGTCGTGGACGATTCGTACAACTCGAACCCGCGCTCGCTGCTGAGCATGGCCGAGGCGTTGGCCGGCGGCGGCGAGGGCGTCGGGCGGCGCGTCATCATCGCGGGCGAGATGCTTGAGCTGGGCGAAGAGGGCGCGGCGCTCCACCGCGAGGCGGGGCGCGAGATAGCCGGGTTCGGCGTCGACGTGCTGTGGGGCGTGCGCGGACTGGCGGGCGAGTTGGTCGAGGGCGCGCGCGCGGCCGGGATGAACGAGTACGCGACGCGATTCTTCGAGTCGTCGGAGGAGGCGGCCGAGGCGGCCGTCGGGTTCGTCCGGCCGGGCGACCTCGTCCTCGTCAAGGGCTCGCGCGGCGTCCACACCGAGCGGGTGGTCGAAGCCTTGAAGGAGCGATACGAGAAGAGCGTAAATCGTGAACCGTAAACCGCGACAAGATAAAACTGTCTTTCACTTGTCACGGTTCACTTGTCGCGGTTCACGGCTTTTCCGACAAAGATGATCTACCACATCTTCTACGAATGGATCTTCAGGACGCTCTCGGAAGGCGGGGGCGGCGAGTCGTACTTCGTCAAGGCGCTGAACGTCTTCCAGTACGTGACGTTCCGCACGGCTTACGCGGCGGTGACGGCGCTCCTCATCTCGCTCGTCTTCGGCGGGCGCGTCATCGAGGCGCTGCGCCGGCTGAAGGTCGGGCAGGAGATACGCGAGGAGGGGCCGCAGGCGCATCAGGCCAAGCGCGGGACGCCGACGATGGGCGGCGTGCTCATCATCGGCTCGGTGCTCATCTCGACGCTTCTGTGGGCGCGGCTCTCAAGTCTCTACGTCTGGATCATCCTGGTCGCCACCGCGGGCTTCGCCGCCATCGGCTTTCTCGACGACTACCTGAAGGTTGCCAAGCGACACAACCTCGGGCTCCAGGGGCGCTACAAGCTTGCGGGGCAGTTGGCCATCGCGCTGTTCGTGTGGGGCGCGCTCTTCTTCTTCACGTATCAGGGCTGGGCCGACTACTCTTGGAAGCTGAGCCTGCCGTTCTTCAAGCAGACGGCGCTGTCGCGCATTACCGACATCGGCCCCGTCATCTACCTCCCGTTCATCGCCATTGTGCTGCTCGGCTTCTCGAACGCGGTGAACCTGACCGACGGGTTGGACGGCCTCGCCATCAGCGTGACGGTCGTGGCGATGGCGACGCTGACGGCCTTCACCTACGTGAGCGGCGACGCGCGCTGGGCCGAACGCCTCGGGCTCGAACACCAGAAGGAGATAGGCGAGCTGACGGTCTTCTGCGGGGCGATGGTCGGGGCGAGCCTCGGGTTCCTCTGGTACAACGCGCCGCCGGCCGAGGTCTTCATGGGCGACGTTGGGAGCCTCGCCATCGGCGGGGCCATCGGCACCATCGGCGTGCTCACGAAGCAGGAGTTGATTCTCGTCCTCGTCGGCGGCGTCTACGTCGTCGAGGCGCTGTCGGTGACTCTGCAAGTCACGTTCTTTAAATTTACGAAGCGGCAGTACGGGACGGGCAGGCGGCTTTTTAAGATGACGCCGCTGCACCACCACTTCGAGATGTCGGGGTGGAAGGAGCCGAAGATCGTCTTCCGCTTCCTCATCATCGCGATTTTGTTCGCGCTGCTGAGCCTCTCCACTTTGAAGCTGCGCTAGAGAGCGATGGAACTCGACGGCAAAAAAGTTCTGGTCATCGGCGCGGGGCGCAGCGGCGTGGCGTCGGCGCGCTTTCTGGCCGCGCGCGGCGCGCTCGTCGTCTTGAACGACCGGAAGGAGTTCATCGACTGGTCGAACGAGGCGCTGGCGCTGAAGGGCGAGGGCGTCGTCAAACTGCTCGCGGGCGACGTGCCTTCGTGGCTGCTCGACCAGATAGAGCTTGTCGTCGTCAGCCCCGGCGTCCCGACGAAGGGCATCCCCGTCCGCTACGCCGAGCGCGCGGGCGCGGAGGTCATCGGCGAGATAGAGCTGGCGTGGCGCTTCCTGCGCGGGCGCGTCGTCGGCATCACGGGGACGAACGGGAAGACGACGACGACGACGCTCGTCGGAGAACTTTTGAGGGACGCGGGGCTGCCCACGCAGGTCGGCGGCAACATCGGGACGCCGCTCGTCTCGCTGGTCGAGTCGTCGCGCGAGGACGGCTGGACGGTCGTCGAGCTTTCGAGCTACCAGCTCGAAACCGTCAGGACGTTCCGGCCGACCGTGGCGGTCGCCCTGAACCTGATGCCCGACCACATGGACAGGTACGAGACGTTCGCGGACTACGGCGCGGCCAAGCACCGCATCTTCCGCAACCAGACCTCGGCCGACGTGGCGATTCTCAACGCTGACGACGAGGTCGTCTCGACGTGGGCGCGTGGTCTGGAAGCGCACGTCACGATGTTCAGCACCGCGCGCGAGCTGGACGAGGGGCTGTTCCTGCGTGGGCGCGAGCTGGTCGCGCGGACGTGGAGCGGCGAGCGGGTTTTGATGACGCGCGACGAGATGCAGTTGAAGGGCTTGCACAACGTGCAGAACGTGCTGGCGGCGCTGGCGGCCGGGCTCGCCTGCGGCGCGGGCCCCGAGTCGATGCGCGAGACGGTGCGGCGCTTCGCGCCCGTCGAGCACAGGCTCGAACGCGTCGCGGAGGTCGGCGGCGTCACCTTCTACAACGACTCGAAGGCGACGAACGTGGACGCGGCGGTCAAGGCCGTCGAGGCTTTGTCGGACGAGCCGGGGAGGATCGTCCTCATCCTCGGGGGGCGCGGCAAGAATGCGCCTTACGCGCCGCTCGCGCCGCTGGTCGAGAGGAAGGCGCGCGCCCTCGTCACGCTCGGCGAGGACGCGCAGCGCATCGAGGACGAGCTGAAAGAGTTCGCGCCGACCGAGCGCGCCTCGGACATGGCCGACGCCGTCCGGCGCGCGCACGCGGCGGCCGAGCCCGGCGACATGGTTCTGCTCGCGCCCGCGTGCGCCAGCTTCGACATGTTCACGAGCTTCGAGCACCGCGGGCGCGTGTTCAAGGAAGAGGTCGAGAGCTTGAAGAGGTCTGGAGTCACGAGCCGGGAGTCGGAAGAGAAGCACGCGCTTCCTTCTTCATGCTGACTGCTGACTACTTGTTTTTATGGCCCGGAAGCTACAAGCAGACGAGTGGCTGTTCGCAGGCACGGTGGCGCTGGCGCTGTTCGGCGTCATCATGGTCTACAGCGCGTCGGCCGTGGTGGCGACGGCCGAGAACCACAGCCAGTACCACTACGTCATCCGGCAGGGCATCTGGACGATCATCGGGCTCGTGGCGATGTGGGCCGGGATGCGGTTCGACTACGGCCGGCTGCGTAACGGGAAGATCGCGTGGGGACTGCTCGCGTTGACCCTCGTGCTGCTCGTCGCCGTCTTCGCCTTCCCGCCGATTAACGGCGCGCGGCGGTGGATAAGAATGTCGGGCTTCTTCTCGTTGCAGCCGTCGGAGATTTCCAAGCTCGCGCTCGCCATCTTCCTCGCGCGGTTTCTTGAAAGACGCGCCGGGCGCGAGGGCGACTTCCTCAGGACGTTCGTCCCGGCCGTCTTCGTGACGGGCGTGCTCGCGCTGCTCATCGTGGCCGAGCCCGACCTCGGGACTTCGATGATGCTCGCGGTCGTCTGCACGGCGGTGCTCTTCACGTCGGGCGCGCGGCTCAAGCACATGGCGCTGGCGGCCGCGCCGGCGCTGGCGGGCGTGGTCGGCCTCCTCCTGTTCGTGCCGTGGAGGCTCAGGCGCGTGCTGGTCTTCCTCGACCCGTGGGCCGACCCGCAGGGCTCGGGCTATCAGGTCGTGCAGTCGCTCCTCGCCGTCGGCTCCGGCGGCGTGCACGGGGTGGGGTTCACCGAAGGGCGGCAGAAGATGTTCTTTCTCCCGTTCGCGCACTCTGACTTTATCTTCGCGGTGGTGGGCGAGGAGTTGGGGCTCTTCGGGGGGCTCGCGGTCGTGGCGCTCTTCGGGCTCTTCCTCTGGCGCGGGATGCGCGCGGCGCTGCGCGCGCCCGACAGGTTCGGGATGCTGCTCGGCGTCGGCATCGTGACCGGGATAGTCGCGCAGGCGCTCTTCAACATCAGCGTCGTGCTCTCGATGTTGCCGACGAAGGGCATCCCGCTGCCGTTCATCTCTTACGGCGGCTCGTCTCTGGTGCCGACGCTCTTCTCGGTCGGCGTGCTGCTGAACATCTCGCAGCACGCGAGCGCGGGCTACGGCGCGGCGCTCTACGAGGGCGACGCGTCGGCCGCGCGGCGCGCGGCGCGTTCGCGGACGAGCCCGACGGCCGCCTCGACGGCGCGCGCACTCACGGGCGGCGGGGTGCGGAGTTAGGGTGGCGATGCGCGTACTGATTGCCGCCGGCGGGACGGGCGGGCACATCTACCCGGGCATCGCGGTGGCGAAGGAGTTGACGCGGCGCGACCCGGCCTCGGTCGTCCGCTTCGTGGGCACCGCGAAGGGTTTGGAGAACCGGCTCGTGCCGCAGGCGGGGTTCGAGCTTTCGCTCATTGAATCGGCGGGACTGAAGAACGTCGGGGCGGCGGGAAAGTTGAAGGGGTTGATGATGCTGCCCCGGAGCTTTCTCGCGGCTCGCCGCCTGATACGGAGTTTCGTCCCCGACATCGTCGTCGGCGCGGGCGGCTACGTCTCGGGGCCTGTGCTGATGACGGCGGCGCTGATGCGCGTGCCGACGCTCGTGATGGAGTCGAACGCGCTGCCGGGCTTTACCAACCGGCGGCTCGCGCTCTTCGTGGACGCGGCGGCGGTCGCGTTTGACGAGTCGCTCGCCTACTTCCGTGGCAAAGGCGTCGTGACGGGCAACCCCGTCCGGCGCGAGTTCTTTGAGATCGAGAGGAAGGAGCGCGACCCCGCGCGCTTCTCTGTGCTCGTCTTCGGCGGCTCGCAGGGCGCGCGCGCGATTAACGAGGCGGTGGTCGCGGCGCTGCCGCGCCTCGAACGCCACAAGGGGACGTTAAGCGTCGTCCACCAGACGGGCGAGGCTGACTTTGAAAAAGTCCGCGCGGGCTACGAGGCGGCCGGGTGGGCGGGGCGCGCCGACGTGCGGAAGTACATCGACGACATGGTCGCGCGCTTCGCGGAGAGCGACCTCGTCGTCTGCCGCGCGGGCGCGACGACGACGGCCGAACTCGTCGCCGCCGGCAAGGCTTCGCTGATGGTGCCGTTCCCCTTCGCGGCCGACGACCACCAGCGC
>JBEVKV010000363.1:0-3362 GCA_040509515.1 Pyrinomonadaceae bacterium
TCTGCCCCGCCGCTACTGAGACGGGCGGGACAGAACTTTGAGGGGGAGCGACGCGGGCCGCCGAGGCCCTCTCGGCGCTCCCCCTTTCTCGGGCGGTTGCCGGCGCACGGACACTTGCAACAAACTAACCTCGCGCAAGGTCCTCGAATAAAGAATCAAGGAGCCAAAGCTTCATGTCATACGAGGAAGAGCAACGCAAGCGGAGCCGCGTGGTCGTCGAGACGCCGACGGCGCGGCGCGAGGTGGTTGAGCAGCAGACGGTTCGTTACCCGCCGCCCGAGCGGCGCGGCTACTCGGCCGGGATGCTCGCCACGGTGGCGCTCGTGGCCATCGCGGCCACGGCAATCATCTTCCTTTTCCTGACCAACTCGGGCGACGACGATTCGGGCACCGAGGCCAACATCAACATCCGCGCCGGCGCCCAGACGCAGCCGACGCCCTTCGCGCAGGCCCCCATCGTCGTCCAGACGCCGCTGACGCAGCCGACGCCCATCATCATCCAGCAAGCGCCGCAGACCGTGCCCGCGCCGGTCATCATCCAAGCGCCGCCGCCGACCGACACGACGGCAACCGCGCCGCCGCCGGCCACGACCGCGCCCGTCGCGCCGCCCGCGCCCGCGGCTTCCGACGACGCGACGCTGCAAACGAAGATCGACGCGGCCTTCGCGGCCGATTCGGCGGTCGCCGCCTCGACCATCGACGCGACGGTCGTGGGCGGCCGCGTCAGGCTCGCCGGCACGGCCAGCTCCGACGCGGTCAAGCAGCGCGCCGAGCGCCTCGCCTACGCCGTTAAAGGCGTCCTCGGCGTTGACAACAAGATCGTCGTCGCCCCGAGCACGCCGTAAGAGGGCGTGAACCGTAAACCGTAAACCGCGACGAGAAGAAGCACCGGCTTTCTCTCGTCGCGGTTTACGGTTCACGCCCTCTTCAGTAGCCTTCCGTGTGGCGGCGCAGCCACTCGTCAATCTCTTCGTCGCTGGGGTCGCGCCCCAGTTCGTCGCGTAGACGCCCGGCGGCGACCACGCGCTCGTCGCGCGCGGCGTCCGCGAGCGATTCGCCGCCGCCCTGCCCTTCTGCCGCCGCGTCTCCGCGCGGCCCCGACTCGGACGAGTCACCCACTCTGTTTCTCCTCCTCGCTGTTTTGTCGTCGTGCGGCAGATGGTAGGCCCGAACACGCGGCGGTTGCAAGCAGACAGGCGTCACTCGCGCTCCGCGAAGCGGTAGCGCATCAGCTCGCGCGCGCGCGTGAAGGCGAAGCCGACCGCCGCGAGACAGCAGACGCCGCCGAGCACGACCGAGAAGGGCGCGCCCAGAGCCGCCGCCACCAGCCCCGCCTCCAACTCGCCGAGCTGCGGCCCGCCCATGAAGAAGATCATGTTCACGGAAGTCATCCGCCCGCGCAGGCGGTCGGGCGTGATGAGCTGGCGTATGGTCTGGCGTATGACCGTGCTCACCGTGTCGGCCGCGCCTGTCAGCGCGAGCATCACGAGCGAGAGCCAGTAGGAACGCGAGAGCCCGAAGCCGACGGTCGCCGCGCCGTAGACCGCGACCGAGACGAGCACCGCGAAGCCGGGCCGGCCCCAGCCCGTCCGGCGCGCGGTCAGCAGCAGCCCCGTCGCGACAGCGCCCGCGGCCGACGCCGCCGCGAGGACTCCGTACCCCTGCTCGCCGACCTTCAGCACGTCGCGCGCGAAGATGGGCAGCAGCGCCGTCGCCGACGCGAAGAACGTCGCGACGAAGTCGAGCGACATCGTCTGCACCATGATCGGCGTCCGCCAGACGAACCTCAGCCCCTCCTTCAAAGACTCGACGCTGACGCGCGCCAGCTCCTCCGCCTTGCCCTTCCCCGCCGCGCGCATCAGCAGCACGGCGACGATGACCGCGAGGAACGAGAACGCGTTGTAGACGTAGACGGCCGTCGGCCCGAAGCGCGCCAGCACCACGCCGCCCAGCACAGGCCCCGAGACCATCGCTATCTGGAACGAGACGAAGCCGAGGCTGACCGCGTTCGGGAAGTCGCGCGCGGGGACGAGCGCCGGCAGCAGAGCCTGCCGCGCCGGGTTGTCGAAGGCGACGGCCGCTGACGACAGCGCCGTCAGCGCGTAGATGGGCCAGACCTGTTCGCCCCCCGAGGCCGTGACGGCCGCGAGCGCCGCCGCGCTCAGCAGCATGACGGTCTGCGTGATGACGATGAGCCGCTTGCGGTCGACGGCGTCGGCGACGACCCCGCCGACGAGCGAGCAGACGACGATGGGCAGCACCCTCACCAGCCCGACCAGCCCGAGCGCCGCGGCGGCCGCCGCCTCGCCCGAGGGGCGCGTCAGGAGGTAGACGTGCCAGTTGACCGTGACGAGCTGCATCTGCGAGCCCGTCAGCGAGAAGAACTGGCCCAGCCACAGCAGGCGGAAGTCGCGGTGGCGCAGCGCCGCGAAGGACGAGCGCGGCGCTGCCGCTTCGCCTTCGCCGGCGGCGTTCGTCGGCCTGTTTTCGGGAGCGCCCAAGCGGGAAATTTTCCCTCGCGTCGAAGAAGATTTTGGGGCGAGCGTGTCGGATTATAGCCGCCTCCTGTCCCGAAAAAATCCCGGCGAGCTAACCTAATCGTCGCCCCGTCGGCCTCGCCAAAATCCGCGAATTTGCGGGGGAAAACTTCCCTTCGCGGACGCGCGCTGCCCGGCGCGGCTGCAACTCAGGGGGTGTCGTAGACATCAAAGTTTGTGATTAATCGAGAGAATAATTCAAGGGGTGAAATGAAGATGAAAGGCATTTTGAACAGAGTCGCGGCCGGCTTCGCGGCGGTCGTTTTGGCGGCGTCGGCCGTGGTGGCCGCGCCGGCCGAGCAGGCGGGCGGACGCGCCGCCTACGAGCAGTTGGCGAAGCAGGTGCGTAAGGAGTTGGTGACGCTCCCGTGGTACGGCGTCTTCGACACCCTCGCCTACGAGATCGACGGCTCGACCGTCACGCTCTCGGGTCAGGTCGTCCAGCCCTCGACCCGCAAGGACGCCGAGCGGCGCGTACGCAAGCTCGCGGGCGTCGAGCGCGTCGTCAACAACATCGAGGTGCTGCCGCTCTCGTCGTTCGACGATAGGATTCGCGTCAGCGCGTACCGCACGCTCTTCGGCTGGCAGAGTCCGCTCTTCCGCTACGGGCGCGGGACGAACCCGTCGATCCACATCGTCGTCGAGCGCGGTCACCTGACGCTCGAAGGCGTCGTCTCCAGAGAGGGCGACCGCCATCTGGCGAACGCGCTGGCCAGCTCGATTCCCGGCGTCTTCTCGGTGACGAACAACCTCCGCGCCGAGAGCGAGCGCGCGCGCTAAGTCACCCCGCATCGGGCGGACAGTTATGAGGGTCGGGCTGCCATC
>JBEVKV010000364.1:0-19729 GCA_040509515.1 Pyrinomonadaceae bacterium
GTTGAACGCGTGGGCGCTCGAATTCTGGGAGCGCCACCTCGCGGAAGACAACGCCGAGTCGCGCGCCGCGCGCGAGTACGTCGAGGGGCGCGGGCTGACGGAAGAGACGGTCAAGGCGTTCCGGCTCGGCTACGCGCCGAACAGTTGGGACGCGCTCGGGATTTACCTGAAGGGGCAGGGCGCGACCATCGGGCAGATAGAGCGCAGCGGGCTCGTGGTGAAGAAGGAGCAGGGCGGATATTACGACCGCTTCCGCGGGCGGCTCATCTTCCCCGTGACCGACGCGCAGGGGCGTCCCGTCGCCTTCGGCGCGCGCGCGATGCGCGCGGGCGAGGAGCCGAAGTACCTCAACTCGCCCGAGACGGCGGCCTACACGAAGGGGCGTCACCTCTTCGGTTTGGGCGTCACGCGCGACGAGATACGCAAGAAGAAATTCGCCATCCTCGTCGAAGGTTATCTCGACTTAATCGTGCCGTTCCAGCACGGCGTCCGCAACGTCGTGGCCAGCCTCGGCACCGCGCTGACCGCTGAGCAGGCCAAGCTTCTTAACAGGTTTGCGCGCAAAGTGGTCGTCAATTATGATGGTGACCGCGCCGGAATCAACGCGGCGAAACGCGCAATAGAGGTTCTTCTCCCGGAAGATTTTGAGGTCAAGGTTCTGGTTCTCCCGGACGGCGCCGACCCGGACGAGTTCGTCCGCGCGCACGGCGTCGAGGAGTACAACCAGCGCCGGGGCCAGGCCGTCCCGCACATGCAGTTCGTCCTCGAACAGGCCACGCGCGAACGCTCACTGCGCATCCCCGCGCAGAAGGCCGAGGCGGTCGAGGAGGCGCTGCCCTTCGTCCGCGCCGTGCGGAACCCGATCCAGAGGCGCGAGTACTTTGACATGGCGATGGACGCGCTCCGCGTCGACGACGCCGGCCTGCGGCAAGACCTCTGGAAGACCGTCGGCGGGCGCGACGCCAAGCCGGCCGAGGCCGGCGACATCAGGAAGAGGGTCGTCCGCGCCTCGGTCGGCACCCCGACCGTCGCCGAGAAGCGGCTCCTCGAACTGCTCCTGCACGACGCGGAGCTGCGGGCCGCCGTCCTGCCGCTGGTGGTCGAGAGCGACTTCGAGGGACTCGCGACCGCCGCCATCTACGACGCGCTCCGCCGCGCCGAGCGCGAAGGCGTCGAGGTCAGCTTCGACACGCTCGACTCTCTGGCGGGCGACGACCCGGCCAAGACGTTCCTGCCCGAGCTTTGGATGTACGAGCCGGAGCGCGCGGAGGGCGAGGCGACCGACGCCTTCCTGCCCGAAGCCGAGAGCTGCCTGATGACGCTGCGGCTGATGAGCTACGACCGGCGGCTGAAGGAGCTGGCCGCCGAAATCACGGCGGCCGACCGCGCGGGCGACGACGCGCGCCGCGACCAGCTCATCATGGAAGACCTGGAACTTAAACGCCGGCGCTCGGCCCTGCTCCCGCACGCGGGGAGCGTAGGCGGCCCCGCACCCTCATCGACCTGAAGACCCGAACGACCGACCCCGCGCGAGCCGGCCGCAGGCCCCGACTCACCGAGCCGAGAACCCGAGGTGGATAGAAGATGGGCATGGAAGAGAAGGATCAGGAAGACGTAATGCAGCGCCTGCTCGAACTAGGCGGCGACAAGAAGTTCCTTACCTTCGACGACCTCAACCGCGAGCTGCCCGACAACATCGTCTCGCCCGACGACATCGAGGACGTGCTCCAGAAGCTCGAAGGCTCGAACATCACGGTCACGGACTCGGACGAGCGCCTCATCGAAGTCTCGGCCGTCTCGGCGGTCGCTTCGGAAGACCTCGACGGCGAGCTTGACGAGGACATCGAGTTAGACCTCTCGGCCGGGGTGCTCGACAAGACCAACGACCCCGTCCGGCTCTACCTGCGCGAGATGGGCATCGTGCCGCTCCTCACCCGCGAGGGCGAAGTCTCCATCGCCAAGCGCATCGAGCGCGGGCAGATTAAAACTCAAAAAGCCATCTCGCGCTCGCCCATCGCGGTCAAGGAGCTGTGCCGAATCGGCGAGGAGCTTGAGGCCGGCCGGCTCGGCATCCGCGACTACGTCAGCTTCGCGGAGATGGCCGAGCTGAACGCGCAGCAGGAGGACAAGACCGACGAGTACCTGCGCTGGACGCTCGAAGGCATCGAGAACATCCGGCGCGTCTTCAAGGCCGGGCTCAAGGAGTGGGAGCGGCTGCGCGCCGAGCAGAAGATAACGCGCGGCAAGTCATCGAAGAAGATTCTGCGCCTCAAGCGCAAGGTGGCGCGGATGCGGCTTGAGATCGCGCAGGAGATGCGCCAGCTCAACCTGACCGAGCACGCGCGCCAGCGCCTCATCAGCTCGATACGCAAAGTCCACAAGGAGATTCGCGTCGCCGAGAACGAGGCGGCGGGCTACGCCGAAAAGCTCGAACGCAAGCGCGTGCGCCCGGACGACGAGAAGGAGTACAAGCGCCACGTCGCGGGCGCGCGCAAGCGGCTCCAGCAGATAGAGGAAGACCACAAGATTCCTCCCGTCGAAATCAAGCGCTCGCTCCAGGCCATCCTCATCGGCGAAGCCGAGACCGCGCAGGCCAAGCGCGAACTCATCGAGGCGAACCTGCGCCTCGTCGTCTCGATTGCGAAGAAGTACACGAACCGCGGCCTTCAATTTCTGGATTTGATTCAGGAAGGCAACATCGGGCTGATGAAGGCGGTGGACAAGTTCGAGTGGCGTCGCGGCTACAAGTTCTCGACTTACGCCACTTGGTGGATTCGGCAGGCCATCACGCGCGCCATCGCCGACCAGGCGCGCACGATTCGCATCCCCGTCCACATGATCGAGACCATCAACAAGCTCATCCGCACCAGCCGCGCTCTCGTTCAGGAACTCGGGCGCGAGCCGACGAGCGAAGAGATCGCGCGCAAGATGGACATCCCCGTCTCGAAGGTGCGCAAGGTCTTGAAGATCGCGCAGGAGCCCATCTCGCTTGAAACTCCTATCGGCGAAGAGGAGGACTCGCACCTCGGCGACTTCATCGAAGACCGCTCGATACTAAACCCGGCCGACGCGGTCGTCGCCTCGAACCTGCGCGAGATAACCGACGAGGTGCTGGCCACGCTCACCCCGCGCGAGGAGAAGGTCATCAAGATGCGCTTCGGCCTCGGCCAGAACGGCTCCGAGCACACGCTCGAAGAGGTCGGCCAGCACTTCGCCGTCACGCGCGAGCGCATCCGCCAAATCGAAGCGAAAGCCCTGCGAAAACTCCGCCACCCCTCGCGCTCGCGCAAGCTCAAGGCGTTTTTGGAGAGCGTGCGCCAATAGCTTAAGTGGCGCGAACCGGGTAAACTGTCGGCGGGTTTGAATCGTGCGGTAAACGGGCGGCAGGTTTGAATCATCAAATTCAGACTTGCCGTCTCAGTGTTTGGCGAAAGAATGTCTAAAAAAGTTATAGAGAGTTACCGGCGGAAGCTCGCCGCCGAGGAAGGGTGGGTCTCGAAGCGCGGCGCGCGTTTGCGCGTGGCGCTGTGCTACCCGAACGTCTACGCGGTCGGGATGGCGAACCTCGGGTTCCAGTCCGTCTACGAGCTTTTCAACCGCGTCCCCGAAGTCTCGTGCGAGCGCGTCTTCCTCCCCGACGACGCGGAGCTGAGCGAGTACGAGCGCACCAACACGCCTCTCCTCTCTTTGGAGTCGCAGACGCCTGTGCGCGACTTCGACGTGGTGGCCTTCTCCATCTCGTTCGAGACCGACTTTCTCAACATGGCGCGCATGCTCAGACTTGCGCGCGTGCCCGTGTGGGCCAAAGAGCGCACGCACCACGACCCGCTCGTCCTGATGGGCGGCGCGGCGTCGTTCCTCAACCCCGAGCCCATCGCGGAGTTCACGGACGTGGTCGCCGTCGGCGAGGGCGAGATTCTCGTCCCCAAGCTCGTCGACCTGCTCTTCGAGAACGCAGAAGAGGGCGGGACGAAGGAAGACCTGCTCCTCAAGCTCGCGCGCGTCGGGCGCGGCTTCTACGCGCCGTCGCTCTACGAGGTGACGTACAAGGCGGACGGCACCGTCGAGGCTTACACGCCGAAGGCCGCGGGCGTGCCCATGAGCGTCGGGCGCATCGTCGCGGCCGAGAACCCGAAGGAGGGAAGCCTCCGGCGCGCGATGCGGCGCGGCGACGCGGACATCGTCGCGCGTCTGAAGGAGCCCGAGGTCTTCGCGCCCTCGTCAATCATCTGGGCGCCCGAGGCCGAGATGGGCGAGCGCTTTCTCATCGAGATTTCGCGCGGGTGTTCGCAGGGGTGCCGCTTCTGCTGGGCCGGCTTCAACTACTGGCCGCCGCGCGTCGTCCCCGCGCGCGACATCCTCGCCCGTGCCGCCGAGTGGCGCGGGCGCACGGACAAGATCGGCCTCGTCTCGACGGCCGTCTGCGACCACCCCGAGATAAGCGAAATCCTCAGCGGCCTGCGCGAGATGGGCTACAGGATTTCCGTCTCGTCGCTCAGGCTCGACCAGATCGAGGACGAGCTTTTGGACGCGCTCGTCGCGTCGGGCGACCAGCAGATTGCCGTCGCGCCCGAGACGGGGAGCGACCGGCTGCGCCGCGTCATCAACAAGAACCTGACGAACGACGAGATCGTCGACATCTGCGGGGCCGTCTTCGACCGCGGGATGCTCACCGTCAAGCTCTACATGATGGCGGGGCTGCCCACCGAGACGGACGAAGACCTCGAAGCGATGGTCGAGCTGGTCGAGCGCATCAAGGACAGGATGCTTGAGGCGGGCAAGCGGTTCGGGCGCGCGGGGAAGATCATCCCGGCGCTCAACGGCTTCGTGCCGAAGCCCAACACGCCGTTCCAGTGGGAGCCCATCTGCGAGGAGCGTGAGCTGAAGCGGCGTCTGAAGTGGCTCTCGAAGAACCTCTCGCGCATCCCGAACGTCGAGGTGCGCGTGATGTCGTCGCGCATCGCGCACGAGCAGGCGCTCTACTCGTCCGGCGACCGCCGCGTCGCGCGCGTCATCGAGGCGATGGCGCGCCACCGCGGCGACCTCTCGGCCGCGCTGCGCGAGACGGGCGTCGACCCCGCCTTCCACACCTCGCGCGCGCGCGGCTACGAAGAGGTGCTCCCGTGGGAGATAGTCGATTCGGGGATGGGCCGCCCCTTCCTTGAGAAGGAGCACGCGCGCGCGCAAATCTCGCGCTCGACCGCGCCCTGCCCCTCCGTCGACACCTGCACGCGCTGCGGCGTCTGCCCCACCACATGGCTCGCCGTCGCGACGCCCGCGCTCGTCCAAATCGCGACGGGCGGCAGGCAGATGGCGGCGGGCGGTTGAGAAGAGTAGACAGTAGAAAAAACATTGGCGGCGCGTTTCGGTCATAAACCGAGCGCGCCGCCTGTCTTTCTACTGACTACTGACTACCGTCTACTTCCCCCTCACTTCTGGCTGATGAAGCCGCTGCTGCGCGCGGTGTGGTCGAAGTCGTATTCGTAGGTGTAGCCGGGGAATTGGACGGACTCTGACCATGTGACGTGGGCGGCGATGCGCCCCTCCTCGCGCTGGACGTTGACCTCGACGCCGTCGGGCAGCTCGTGCTCCTTCGCGCCGGCGCGGAGCTGCTGCACCACCCACTCGGTCGTCTGACCCGGCGGGTAGGCGGCCTTGTTCACGGTCTCCTGCATGTAGTCTTTGTAGCGGTAAGACTTGTAAGCGACCGGCGCGTAGTTGTAGGCCGAGTAGGCGGCGAGCGCGATGATCAGGATGACGACGACGAAGTTGAAGCGAGCCCCGCCGCGCTCGCCCCGGCGCGGCCCATTTGCAAGAGTCATTTGGCGTCCCCTCTTGTACCCTTCGGGAGAGTCCGGCGCGGCTGAAGCGCCGCGCGGATGGATGCGAGCACGACGCGCCCGGGGACTTCCCTTCCGTCCACCACGCGCGCGCGCCCGAGGCTTTCGAGCAGAACCCAACGGACGCTGCCGCCGACCGCCTTCTTGTCTTTACGCAGAGCGCGGCGGATGGTTTCGGCGTCGAGGTCTTCGGCGTACGGTAGCGCACCGGCGAGCGCCACCGCCCCGCGCAGAGATTCCAGCTCCGAACGCCCGAGCAGCCCCAGCCTCGCCGAAATCTCGCCGGCGGCCAGACACCCGTAGCCGACCGCCTCGCCGTGCCGGAAGCGTCGGTAGTTCGTCAACGCTTCGAGCGCGTGCCCGACCGTGTGCCCGAAGTTGAGCACCTTGCGCGAGCGCGCGTCGTCACGCGCCACCTCCTCGCGCTCGTCGCCCGCGACGACGCGGGCCTTAAACGCGCACTGCGCCGCGATGATGCGCGCGAGTTCTTCCGCGCGCCCCGCGTCCGTCCCTAAGACGCCCGCGCCGCCCCGAAGGTTACGCCCCGCGGCCGCCTCTTCAGCCAAAAACTTCTTCGTCCGCTCGAAGAGTCGCCGGTCGCCGACCGCGCCCTGCTTGACGGCCTCGCACCACCCGGCGGTCAGCTCGCGGCGCGGGAGCGTCGAAAGCGTGTCGGTGTCGACGACGACGGCCGAAGGCTGGTGGAACGCGCCGACGAGGTTCTTGCCCGCCGAGGTGTTGACGCCGGTCTTGCCGCCGACCGAAGAGTCTATCTGCGAGAGCAGCGTCGTCGGAGCCTGCACGAAGCGGACGCCGCGCAGGTAGAGCGCGGCGGCGAACCCCGCGAGGTCGCCGACCACGCCGCCCCCGAGCGCGACCACGCCGTCCGACCTCTCAATCCCGAATTCGGAGAAGAAGCCGAGCGCGCGCTCGGCCGTCCGCAGCGTCTTGAAGCGCTCGCCCTCCGGCATCAGCCAGTGCGCGACCTCGAAGCCCGCCCCGCGCAGCGACCCGACCGCGCGCGCGCCGTAGAGGTCGAAGACGCGCGGGTTAGAGACGAGCGCGACCTTGCGCGCCTCGCGCCCTACACCGGCGCGGGCGACCTCGCCCAGACGCGCGAGCGCGCCCGCGCCGATCTCGACGCGGTAGCCCCGCCCGCCGCCCAAACGCACGGGCACGCTCAGCAGCTTCGACCCGTCAGCCATCCCTTCCTTCAAGCGCCGCGACCGACGAGTCGGCCAGCAGCTCGAAGCTCGACTCGCCGCCCCAGAGGAGGGGCGCAAGCTCTTCAACGCGGTGACGCGCGGCCGTGTTCCAAACGTCTATCAACTCCTCGCCCGCCCCACGCGACTCGTACCAGCGCCGGCCGTGGCGCGAGCGCAGGTGTTCTCGGAACGAGGCCGCGAACAGACGCGCGCGCAAGTCGGTCGCCGACTCGAACCAAACGTCCGCGTCGACGAGCGCGGTACGGGCTTCGTGCCGGAAGCCGGTCGCGTCGGTGTACAGCGAAGCGTACTCCTGCGCGAGCGCTTCGGAGCGCGCCGCGCCGGCGCGTTCAATCGCGAGCGCGTAGATGACGGACGCGCACGCGCGCCGCGCCGCGTAGAGGTCGAGGAGCGCCGAGGCGCGCGCCGCCTCTTCAGCCTCGGCCGCGCGCGTCCCGCGACGCGCGGCGAGCCACGCCGGCTCGCGCAGCAGCGACGAGAGCAGAAGCCCGTGCCCCGCCTCGGTCGCGCGGTCGGGCGCGTAGACGAACTCCGGATAGCGGCGCGAAGCCTCGCGCGAGGCCCACGCGAACATCTGCGCGCGCCCGCCCTCGAAGAAGCTCCGGCGATGAAACTCAAGCCCGCCCGCCCGCGCGCCGACCACCAGCCGCACGTCCTCGGGCGGCGCGACCGCGAAGCACGCCGAGTCGTCGCGCTTGCCCGCGCGCGGCTCCACGTCAACGCGCAGGTTCGTCTGCGACCCGGCGCGCACGCCGAGTCCCGCGAGCGTCGCCGTGTAGGAGACGCCGAAGTCGCGCGCCGGGAAGCCGGCTGCCGTGCGCCCCGCGCTCTCGAAAAAGAAGCGGTCGGCGTACTCCGGCGCGTGCCCCGGCGGAAGCTCGCGCGCGGCCCAAGCCGACAGGACCGTCATGTATGCCGCCTCCGTCCGCCGCAGGAAGGCTTCGGCGGCCGGGGCCAGCGCTTCGAGGCTCGCGCCCGTGAACTCTTCGTAGAGCGCGAGGCGTCCCCCGAAGCCGAGCGCGCGCGCCGCCTCGCCCGAGGCTTCCAGCCGCGCCGCGCGCAGGTCGTCGCACGCGCCGACGGCGTCGAGCCAGCGTCGCACAAGCTCCCCGCGCCTCTCGGCGTCCGTCTCCGCGGCCAGCAGGCGCGGCGACTCCGACGCGCGAACCCTCGCGCCGCCCCAGTCGAACGTCCCCGCGTCGGCGCAGCGCCCCAGTTCCTCCGCGACTTCGCGCGCGTGCGCCTCCGCGTAGCCGAAGGCGGACGCGCCAGCGAGCGCCCGGAGGCCAGCGCGCTCGGTCTCGAACTGTGCGGGCGTCTCGTCGAACGCGCGGCGGAGGTCGGCGAACGCCTCACGCGTCCAGAGGTCTGCGTAGCGCTCCTCGAACGGGCGCGGGTCGGGCGCAGGGCTCAGACCGGCGTGGTGCTCGAAGCGCGTCAGCTCGACCGCCGAGCGGTAGGCTGCGTAGTCGCGTCGGTATTCACCCGGGTTCATCTTCCGCCGAAGCGCGCGTCCTCTGTAGATTGGTTTGAAAGTTCGGCCGGATTGTAGCACGAAGGCTGTGGCCGTCAGGCGTGCGGGGCGTGCGGGTAGAAAATAACGAGGGCGCGGCAAACTTGGGGAATGCCGCGCCCTCTTAATGTGTGGTCACTGTCCTCACCCCAGCAACCACGGAGACGGAGGATCCACCAACCGTCTCTCTTGCCCCACACTCTCTATCGCAAGGTCTATGCCATTCGGGTATGAGGGCAACACTTTTAAAAGGCTTCGATTTTCCTCAGGTTTTTGCGACACCGTGGTTTACGCCCCTATGCAAAAAATGGTGCGTGTGTAAGTCTTACACCGAGGGGGCGTGTAAAATTTGCACGGAGGGCAATTTCATCCCTCGCCGAGCCGCCCGCGGATGACGCCGGCCAGCCCTTCGGCCAGCGCGTCTATCTCCTCTTGGCTCCGGCCTTCAATCATGACGCGCGCCAGCGGCTCCGTCCCGGAGTAGCGGAGCAGCAGGCGGCCGGAGTCGCCCAGGCGCTCGCGCACCTCGCGCGCGGCGTCGGCGACCTCGGCGACCTCCTCGAACGGCACCTTCTCGCGGACGCGGACGTTGACGAGGACTTGCGGGTAGCGCGTAAAGCCTTCGGTCAGTTCGTCGAGCGGGCGGCCCGATTCGACGACGGCGCGCAGGAGGTTGACGGTCGTCAACATGCCGTCGCCCGCGAGGCTCAGGCGCGGGAAGATGATGTGGCCGGACTGCTCGCCGCCCAACGAGGAGCCCGTCCGCAGAAGCTCTTCGAGCACATACTTGTCGCCCACGTCCGCTCGCAGCAGCTCGACGCCGAGCGTGCGCAGGGCGATTTCGAGCCCGATGTTGCTCATCACGGTGGCGACGACGCGCCCGCCCTCAAGCTCGCCGCGCTCCTGCATCCGCCGGGACAGCACCCAGAGCGTCGCGTCGCCGTCTACGAGGCGGCCGCGCGGGTCGGCGAAGAGCGCGCGGTCGGCGTCCCCGTCGTAGGCGACGCCGAGGTGCGCGCCCTCCTCGACGACGCGCGCCGAGAGTTTCGCGGTGTGGAGCGAGCCGCAGTCGAGGTTGATGTTGCGGCCGTCGGGCGCGTCGAAGGTCGAGACGACCTGCGCGCCGAGCCGCCTGAGCAGCGCGGGCGCGAGTTCGGAGGCCGCGCCGTTGGCGCAGTCCACGACGACCTTGAGCCCTTCGAGCCTGAGCCCGGCGGCGGCCTCTTCGGCGAGGTGGTCGAGGTAGCTTTTGCGCAGCGCGGAGGCCGACCTCATGTAACCCTCCCGGTCGTCCTCGTCGGGCGGGGCGGCGCTCTCGGCAAAATCGACGGGCGGCGCGCCCGATTCGCGCTCGGCGTAGATGTCCGCTTCGATGCGCCGCTCGGTGGCGTCGTCGAGCTTGCGCCCGTCGGGGGCGAAAATCTTGATGCCGTTGTCGTGGAAGGGATTGTGCGAGGCGCTGATAACGACGCCCGCGTCGGCCGGCATCGTGCGCGCGAGGTAGGCCACGCCCGGCGTCGTGATGACGCCCGCGGAGGCCGCCTGCCCGCCGGCCGAGAGCACGCCCTCGATGAAGGCGCGCTCGATCCACGCGCCCGATTCGCGCGTGTCGCGCCCCGTCACGATTTGCGGGCGGCCGAGCCGGCCCGGGCCGAGTTGCCGCACGAGCGAACGCCCGGCGGCCCTCACCGTCGCGGCGTCGAGCGGGAATTGTCCGGCCTCGCCGCGCATGCCGTCCGTGCCGAAAAGTCTCTTCATCTGTTGAGTGTGAACTCCGGGAGGTTGGTGTTGAAAAGCTCGACGCGCCCCTGCGCGCTCGGCGGGAGCGCGAGGCGCGGGAGGGGACGGCCGTCCTCCGCCGCCTCGACGACGAGGCGCACATCCTCGGGCCGGAGCGACTCGACGATTGTGCGCGGCCCCTTGAGCGTCAGCGTGACCGCCTGCGGCGAGACTGGCGCGCCCGAGGCGGAGCGCACCGCGACGCCCGTGAAGCGGCGCTCGGCCTGCTCCTCGCCTATCTCGACGCGCACGGCGACCGACGCCTCGACGGGCGTGACCTTGTGGTCGGGGATGTCGACGGCGACCTGCGGGAGCATGAGCGTCTCGCGGTGCCCCGCGAGCGAGATGGTCTCGGTGAAGGCGCGCTCGACGGCGGTGACGTGGCTCTGCGGCCCGCGCACGCGCACGAGCGGCGGCGAGACCTGCACGCCGCCGCGCGCGAAGCCCTCGGGCGGCTCGCCCTCGAAGCGCGCCTCGACGGCGACCTCGCGCTCGATTAAGGGTTCGAGGTGGAGCGTGAGGCTGCGCGGGTTGATGCTGACGATGCGCACGTCGTCGGGCAAGTCCATCGTGACGTTCCGGTCGGTGAGCCGCAGGACGCGGTCGCCCGTCCGCAGGTCGGTCACGTCGGCGCGCGCGACGAGGTTGCGCGCGTTCAGCTCGGCGAGCTTGCCCTGACTGCCTTCGAGCGTCACGTCCACCTCGTCCACCGGCTCGTTGCCCACGTCCACGCCTTCGGGGAGGATGAAGTCGAGCTGGACGCCGCGCAGGCGCATCTGCGCGGGGGCGCGCTGCGTCGTCACGGCGTACCAGAGGCCGAGCGTGATGCCGAGCGCGACGAGCTTGAGCGTCCAGTCCTCGAAGAGCAGCGCGCGCAGCCAGCGCCGCGCCGCGCCGCCGTCGCGTCCGCCCTTCGCCGTCGTCGGAATCCTGAAAGCCATCCGCGCTCTAGCCCCTGACCTCGGACGACAAGGTGTCCGTCTCGGCCTGCTTCTCGGCCGCGGGCGCGGCGTCGCGCGAGCGCGGCTCAAGCGCGTCGAGGATGGCGGTGCGCAGCCGCGTGCCGTCGAGTCCGCGGCGTATCTGCCCGCGCTGGACGAAGGAGACGAGCCCGGTCTCCTCGGAGACGACGACGGCGACGGCGTCCGTGTCCTCGGTGATGCCGAGGGCCGCGCGGTGGCGCGTGCCGAGGTCTTTCGAGAGCAGCGGGTTCAGTGTGAGCGGCAGGAAGCAGGCGGCGGCCGCGACGCGGTGGCCGCGGATGACGACCGCGCCGTCGTGCAGCGGCGTCGCCGGGTTGAAGATGGTGACCAGCAGGTCGTAGGAGAGTTCGGCGTCCATCTGCACGCCGCCCTCGATGACGTTGCGGAGGTTGACGCCGCGCTCGACGACGATGAGCGCGCCCGTCTTGGTCGAGGCCAGCGTCGTCGCCGCCAGCACGATCTCGTCGTAGACGCCCTCGCCGAACTGCCCGCGGTGGCGGACGAGAAACGGCATGCGGAAGCGGTTGCCGAAGGTGACGAGCGCCTGGCGGATTTCGTTCTGGAAGAGGACGACGATGGCGACGCCGACGTAGACCGGCGCGGGGCGCAGGATGAACTCCAGCGTCGCGAGGTCGTAGCGCGCCGCCGCCCAGTAGATGAGCGCGAGCGCGCCGATGCCCGCGGCCATCGGCGCGGCGCGCGTGCCGCGGATGAGCCTCAGCAGCGCGTAGACCAGCAGGAAGACCAGCGCCACGTCCACGAAGTTTCGCGGCTCGCGCAGGGACTGCCAGAACTGGCTTTGCGACTGGAGAAGCATCTCAATGTTTTGGTTTCAGATTTCCGACCGGCCGCCGTTGACGCCGCGCGCCCGGCGGCGTGTGATAGACCGCGGGCGGCGAAGTCCAACGCGTCCGGCATCGTCCACCGTCTGTCGTCCATCGTCCGAAGAATCAAAAATCGCGAACCGGAAGTCGAAGATTTCGTCAGCCGATGTGCTGCGGTATCGGCTCGTCCGTGTCGGGCTCGCTGCGCCGCGCCGTCTCAAGGAAGATCATGTCGACCATCGGCTCGGCGGCCTTGATGTTCGTCTCGATCTCGTTGACCGTCCGCTCGATGTCGCCGGTGGCGAGGTCGTCGCGGAAGCTGACGTGCGCGTTAATCAGAATCTGCTTGGGCGCGAGGTGCATCGTCAAAAGCTCCTCCACGCCGCAGACGTTCGGGTGCGAGAGGATGGCGCCGCGTATCGCCTCCAGAGACTTCTTCGTCGCCGCCTCGCCCAACAGCAGCCCGCGCGACGAGCGCGCGAGCACGAAGGCGACGACGGCCAGCACCAGCCCGATGCAGATCGACGCGACGCCGTCCCAGTAAGCGCCTCCGCCCGGCCCCGCGTGGTGCTCGGTCAGGTAGAGCCCGGCGGCGGCGATGACGATGCCGACGAGCGCGGCCGAGTCCTCGAAGAGCACGGTCTTGGCCGTCGGGTCTTTCGACTCGCGGAGGTACTCGGTGAAGCTCATCCCCTCGTGATGCGCCTCGTTCACCTCCTGATAGATGGCCAGACCTATCGAGCCCAGCTCGATGACGAACGAAGCGCCGAGGATGGCGTAAGCCCAGCCGATCTTCTCCGGCGGGTGCGGGTGCGAGAGCTTGACGATGCCCTCGTAGATGGCGTAGGTCGCGCCGACGCCGAAGATGAAGATGGCGGCGATGAACGACCAGAAGAAACGCTCCTTGCCGTAGCCGAACGGGTGCTTTTCGGAGGCGGGCCGGCGGTAGAATCTCAAACCCAGCAGCAGGAAGACCTGATTGGTCGTATCCGCGAGTGAGTGAAGCGCCTCGGCCATCATGCCCGACGAGCCCGTCAACACCGCGCCGATGAATTTGAGTACAGTTATCAGCCCGTTGGCGAACAGCGCACCGAGCACTGCCAACATAAGCGACCTCCACCCTGTTTGCTTTACACGCCTCCGCGCCGATTATAGAAGGAAAGACGCGCGCAAATCAACGCGGAGCATTTTCGGGGGTTTAGTGAGCGTTCAGGCTTTCGCGCGGCGCTTGATGCGGCCGCGGAGGAGGAGGCCGACGAGGCGGCCGGCGTCGTCGACGACGGCGAGCGCGCCCGCGCCGTTCTCGTTGAGCAGTCGCTCGGCGCGCGCGAGCGGCGCGGAAGGTGGGACGAAGAGTTCTTCGGAGACGGGGCGCATCACCTCGCGGACGCGCGTCTGGTGCCAACGGTCGCGCGGCAGCTCCTTCAGGTCGCGGAGCGTGAGGATGCCGTGCAGCCGCCCTTCGCGCGCGACCGTGAACGCCTCCTGCCGGTGGAGCGCGAGGACGTGGTCGACGAAGTGGCCGACCGTCGAGTCGGGCTCGACCGCGACCGCCGCCGTCATCGCGTCGGCGGCCGTGCGCGGGGACTTGGCCGGGCGCGTGACCGAGCGCGCCGCGTCGAAGAGGAAGAGGCCGACGAGCCCGAGCCACAGCCCCATGAACGGGTCGCCGAGCCACAGGTAGAAGTAGCCGCCGAAGACGACGAGCGCGCCGCCGATGAGCTGGCCGCCGAGCCCCGCGATGCGCGTCGCGTCGTCGAGCTGCCCCGTCCGCTTCCACAGGAACGCGCGCAGGACGCGCCCGCCGTCGAGCGGGTAGCCGGGCAGCAGGTTCGACGCCGCGATGGTGAAGTTCCAGAAGCCGACGATGGAGAGCGCCGCCGCGAGCGCGTTCAGGCCCCCGAGCCGCGCGGCGTAGAATCCCGCGAGCGCGACGACGCCGATGAGAAAGCTCGCGCTCGGGCCGGCGATGGCAATGCGGAACTCGGCGCGCGGGTTGTCGGGCTCGCGCCTCAGTCGCGTCAGGCCGCCGAAAGGGTGGAGCACTATCTCGTCGCTCTCGATGCCTTCGGCGCGCGCGAGCAGCGCGTGCGAAAGCTCGTGGCCGAAGATGGAGAGGAAGAGCGCGAAGGTCGTCAGCACGCCCGTCACCCACGCCGCGACCGCCCCGAGCTTGACGAACTGCGTCAGCGGCGTCCCCTCGCCGAAGCTCGCCGCGATCACCCACGCCGACAGCGCGAAGACCGCGAACCAGCGGTAGTCGATGCGCACGGGGATGCCGAGCACGCGCGCCACCTGTATCTGCCGCCGGAAGAGACGAAGTAAGTTCATAAAACAGTAGACAGTAGTCAGTAGACAGTAGTCAGTAGAAAAATGTTCCCCGCGCTCGGGCCTTCGGCCTTGAAATCGCCAACGCCCGCGACGCGGAGCGCTACTGACTACTGTCTACTGTTCACTGTCTACTCAAAAGCTCCGGCCGTCTCGTCGAGGAGGTGCGACTGTTCGTTGCGCGCGACGCGGCGCAGCAGCAGCGGCTCGTCGAAGAGTTGCGAGAGGCCGTTGACGATGGCGTAGCGCGGCTCGGCGGGGATGCGCGTCTCCAGCTTCGTCTCGCGCTGGAGGAATTCGGCCATGCCGTCGAAGAGCGCGCCGCCGCCGGTTAGAATCAACCCGCGGTCGTAGATGTCGGCGGCGACCTCGGGCTGCAACTCCGCGAGCGCGCGGTTGACGACGCGCGACAGGCGCTGGACGACGCCCGCGGCGGCGGTGCAGACCTCCTCGCTCGTCACGTCCACGGCGCGCGGCGAGCCCGACTGCACGTCGCGCCCCTTCACGCTCAGGGAGCGCGCCAGGTTCGGCGGCTCGACGGCCGAGCCCAGCTCCTTCTTCAAATGTTCGGCGGTCGGCGCGCCGATGATGAGGCCGTGGTGGCGGCGCAGGCGGTCGATGATCGCCTCGTCGATGTCGAAGCCGCCGACGCGCTCGGCCTGCGCGTAGACGATCATGCCGCGCGCCACGACCGCGACGTTCGTCGTCCCGCCGCCGATGTCGACGACCGCCGACGCGTTCTTGTCCTCGATGGAGACGCCCGCGCCGATGGCCGCCGCCAGACCCTCCTCGACCATGTAGACGCGGCCGATGTGTGCGGACTCGGCGGCGGCGAGCAGCGCGCGCTGCTCGACCTGCGTGATCCCCGAGAGGACGCTCATCACGGCGCGGCGGCTGAAGTGCGAGATGCCGCTGCGCGCGCGCCGCACGAACTGGTCGAGCATGCTCTGCGTCCGCTCGAAGTCGGCGACGACGCCGTCGACCAGCGGGTAGACGAGCGACACGTCGCGCGCCTCGCGCCCGAGCATGTCGTGCGCCTCGCGCCCGACGGCGACGGCCTCGCCCGAAATCTTGTTGACGGCGACGACGGCCGGCTCGTCCACGACGACCCCGCGCCCGCGCACCGCGATGATGACGGAGGTCGAACCGATGTCTATCGCCATCGAGTCCGACACGAGGTCGCGCCACCCCTGGAGCGACAGCAGCGAGCGCGGCCCGCGCATGAATGAGTTTGAAGACATATTTTGTCGAGTGATAAGTGATGAGTGATGAGTGATGAGTGGGTGATAAGTTGAAAGCCTTTCTTATCACTCATCACTTATCACTGCGCGTTCAGCGCAGCAGTCCTCCAGTCCACCTCGAAGATCGGGACGGGCTGGACGCGGTTCTTGACCGTGATGGGCGTGCGCGGGCGGAACTCGCAGCCCGCCCCGGCGGCGGCGCGCGCGGCGGCGTCGCTCAGAAGTATCTGGCCGGGCGCGGCGTTCTGCTCAAGCCGCGCCGCGAGGTTGACCGTGTCGCCGATGGCCGTGTACTCCGAGCGCCGCTCGGAGCCGATGTAGCCGACGGTGGCGACGCCCGTGTGGAGCCCGATGCCGATGGCTATCTCGGCGAGCCCGTCGGCGCGGAGCTGCGCGTTGATGCCCTCCATCCGGCGCTGCATCTGGACGGCGGCCGAGACGGCGTTGCAGGCGTCCTCGGGCGTCGCCGTCGGCGCTCCGAAGAGCGCCATCAAACCGTCGCCGATGTACTTGTCGAGCGTGCCGCCGTGGCCGAAGACCACGTCCGACATCGCCGTGAAGTAGTTGTTCAGGAGATGTACGACGCGGTCGGGCGGGGCGTTTTCAGACAGCCGCGTGAAGCCGCGTATGTCGGCGAAGAGGACGGTCAAAGTCTGGTTGACGCCGCCGAGCTTGAACGAGTCCGGGTTCTCTAAGATTTGCTTGACGACGTACTCGGGCAGGAAGCGGCTGTAGTTGGCGCGCGCCACCTCCTCGTGCGCGAGGCGTGCGTGCGCGCGCGCGTTCTCGACCGCCACGGCCGTCTGCGCCGCCACCGCCGAGACCAATTCGAGGTCGTCGCGCGTGAACGAGGTGAAGGGGTCGAGCCGGTCGGCGTAGAGCGCGCCGTGGACGCGCGTGTCGGCGATGAGCGGCGCGCAGATGGTCGAGTGGACGCCCTGCGCGACGATGGAGTGGACGCCCGCGAACTCCATGTCGGCGGCCGCGTCCTGCGAGAGCAGCGCCTGCCGCTCGCGCATGACCTTGCGCGTGATGGTGCGGCCGATGGGCTGCTTGCGCGCGTGCGCGGCGCGCGTCTCGTCGCGCACGCGCATGGCGACGACGACGAGGTCTTCGTCGCCGTCTTCGCCGCGCCGCTTCTCGTCGCTGAGGAGCGCGACGACGCGGTCGGCGGGCGTCGCGCTGAAGATGACCTCGCAAGCCTTCTCGAAGATGGGGTCAAGGTCGAAGACCGAGCCGAGCGTCTTCGACATCTCGTAGAGCAGGGCGAGTATTCTGGCCTTGCCGCGTAGCTCCTCAAGCTCCGCGTTCTGCGCGGCGGCGGCCGAGGCGGCGCGCTCGGCCGTGGCGGGCGAGCCGGTGCGCGCGCCGAGCGCGGCGCGAATCACGTCGTTGGCCGAGACCAGCATCTGCGTGTGGCCGAGCGGCTTGTCCTCGAAGCGCGCCTCGGGCTCGGCCAGCTTCCGCTCGTCGGGGAGTTCGAGGCGCAGTCGGCTCGCGCCGATCTGCACGAGGTCGCCGTCGCGCAGCGGGTGTTCGAGCCGCTGCTCGCCGTTGACGAAGACGTGGTTGGCCGAGAGCTTGCCCTCGACGCTGCCGTCGACGAGGACGTAAGCGCCGTTGCGATACCTGACGTGCGCGTGGTAGCGCGAGGCGCGCGGGTCGTTCAAGACGACGCGGTTGTCCGGCGCGCGCCCGATGGTGCAGACGCCCTGCGGCGAGAGCGGCAACTGCCAAACGCGCCCGCCCGCGTCCGTGATGTGGAGAAGAGCCATACGCTCCCGAGACCCTTTGAAGAGGAGAACCCTGACGCGAAATTCTACATGCAAAGCTCGACGGGTGACAACGGGGAGCGGCGAAAGGGTCGGGCGGGGGCCGCAGGTTAGAAGACATTTGTTAAGAACGGCGTAACCTCCAATTCAGAAATGTGTGGTATAGGGTTCATGCGACGCCCGGACGGCGCCGCTTCCGAACGACATTCAAATCCAGCCGGTACTTTTCGACGAAAGGATTTCTCGACATGCGCCAGATGATTCTCCGCGCGGCCGCGCTGTGCGCGCTCGTCATCGCCGCGCCTGCCGCCGCCCGGGCGCAGACGCGTGCGACGGACGCACGCCCCGAACCGCCCGCGCAGGCGGGGACGCCCGCAAACGCCGCGCAGCAGCAGGACAAGCCGGCCGGCGGGCTCTTCGCGCTCGAAGACGTGCGGCGGCAGTTGCGCGAGCAGCGCGAGGAGATCGAGCAGCTACGCGCCGCCGTGCGCGAACAGTCGCGCCTGATCGGCGAACTGCGCTCGCGCGTCGAAGACACGGAGCGCGCCGCGTCCGCCGTCGCGTCGCACACGAATGGCGCGGCCACAGTGCGCGACGCGGCCTACGCGCCCGACGGCCCCGTTGCGAATGTCGCGAACGCCGCGAACGCCGCTGGCGTCTCCGCGGCCGCCGGCGCTCAGAACGCGCCGGGCAAGGAAGCGGGCGCGGCGCTCGAAACGCGCGTGGCGCGCGCCGAGGAGCAGGCGAAGAAGGCGGGCGAGGCCGTCGCGAGGCAGATAGGCAACATGACCTTCAGCGGCGACCTGCGTGTCCGCCACGAGTCGTTCTACAACCAGCAGAACGCGGCGGCGAACCCCGGCAACCCCGGCACGCTCGGCAACCCGCTCACGCCGCGCCAGCGGCTCCGGCTGCGGGCGCGCTTCGGCGTCCGCGGGCGCGCCGGCGAAGAGTTCGACTGGGGACTGCGCCTCGCCACGGGCAGTTCCGCCGACGTGATCTCGACCAACCAGACGCTCACGGACTTCTTCACGCACAAGACCTTCTCGCTCGACCAGGCGTACATCGGCTACAGGCCGAAGCGGCTCCCCGGCTTCCAAATTCAGGCCGGCAAGTTCGACACGCCGTGGACGCGCACCGAGCTGACGTGGGACGCCGACATCTCCGTCGAGGGGCTGAGCGAGAGCTACACGCGCACTTTCAAGAAGTCCGCCTTCAAGAACCTCGCGCTCGTCGCGTGGCAGCTACCCTTGCTCGAACGCAACTCGACCTTCGTGCTCGGCGCGGACGGCCGCGTCGACTTTGAAGCGTCGGGGCGCGCGGGGCGCGACCTCGCGCTCTACGGCGCGCAGGCGCGCACCGAGGTCGCGTCGAAGAACGTCTCGCTCAAGCTCTCGGCCGCCGACCTCTACTTCTCCGGGACGCAGTTCATCACGCCCGCGCAGGTCTTCGGCGCGAACATACAGTTCCCCGTCGTCGTGAACATCCCCGCGTCGGGCGCGACGCCCGCGCGCGTCGTCACCACGCAGGTCTCGATCCCGCGCGACCTGCTCGTCGCCGGCAACGCCAACCTCGGGCTCTCGCTCGCCAACACGAACGCGGTCAACCTCGACGGCCGCCTCGCGTCGGGCTTCAACCTCGTAGACCTCATCGCGCGCGCGGACTTCACGCACAGCCAGAAGTGGCCCGTGATGGTGCTCTTCAACTTCGTGACCAACACGCGGACGCGCGACGTGTTGACGGGCGTTTTGAACGGCGAGAACGTGTTGGCGCGCAACGGTCAGGGACAGGGCTACTGGGCCGAGTTTCAGGTCGGGAAGGACTTGCTGCGGCTGCCCGCCGACAGGGTCTCGCGCGGCGACGCCTTCTTCAACTACACGCTCATCCGCGCGGAGAAGGACGCCATCCTTTCGCCCTTCAACGGGAGCGACCTCGGCATCTCGACCGACATGCGCGTGCACCGCTTCTTCGCCGGCTACGCGCTCGACCCGCGCGTCGCGCTGACCTTCACGGGCTTATTCACGCAGCGGCCTACGGGTCTGCTCGGCGTCTTCGGCTCGACGCCGCCCGGCTCGCTCAACCGGACGCTGACGCGTCTGCAATTCGACACGGTTCTGCGCTTCTGACCGCGGGTTAACGTAGATTTAAAGAGGCCGTCATCTTCCGTTAGCGCGCGGCGGATACAATCGCCGCAATCCCGCCTGAAGCCCTCAACTTGGCTGCGCG
>JBEVKV010000365.1:0-14865 GCA_040509515.1 Pyrinomonadaceae bacterium
CTCGCGGTTCTGTTTTGATTCTTAGCGCCGTCCGGCGTTGAGTATCCGCAGGAGCGCGAGGAAGATGTTGAAGGCGTCGAGGTAGAGGCTGAGCGCGCCGGCGACGTACTCGTTGGTCGGGTAGCGCCGGATGATGTTCGACGTGTCGTAGAGCACGAAGCCCGAGAAGAGCAGCAGCGCCGCGCACGAGACGCCGAACGCGAGCGCGCTCGACCCGACGATGAACAGGTTGAGCACCGCCGACAGGAAGACCACGATCAGCCCCACCGTCAGCATCCCGCGCATGAAGCTGAAGTCCTTCTTCGAGATGAAGACGTAGGCCGTCAACCCGCCGAAGATGCCGACCGTCAGCAGCCCCGCCTGCCAGATCGAGGCCGGGTTCAAACGCGTGTAGATGGCGATGACCGGCGAGATGATGACGCCCGTCAACGTCGTGAAGCCGAAGAGCGCGGCGAGGTTGACGCCCGGCACATGCCGGAGCGCCTGCGCGCCCATCACGCCGCCCATGAGCGCGAAGAAGGTGAGCCACGGGTGCGCGATGATCGCCAGCATGACGGCCGGGAACATGAACCCGACGCCGACGCCCGCGATGGCGAAGAGCGTCGCCGCGAAGAAGAGCGCGTAGACCTTGCGGACGAAGCCCATCCGCTCCTCGACGGAGGCTTCGGCCGCCGTCTCCACGCCGTAGCTGCCCCACGCGTCCGGCTGCGGCTGCCAGTCCCGGCGCTGTTCGGTTTGTTGGTGCGACTGAAAGTCCTTCATCTGAAATCCTCTTCCGTAGGGGGTTAAAAACTCCCGGCGCGCGCCCCTTTCACGCCCGCCGTCACGTTAGATGCTATCACGAAACCGACCGCTGCATCGCGCCCGAACGCGGGGGGAACGTGCGCCCGCCGGCCGGCTTCCAAAACCCGGCGCGTTAATGCTTAAATTGGCCGGTGCTGAAAATCCTGCTCGTCGGGCTGGCCGGCCTCGCCGGCACGCTCTGCCGCTACTGGCTCTCGGGCGCGTTCGCGCGCCGCTACGGCGAGGCGTTCCCCGCCGGCACGCTCGCCGTCAACCTGCTGGGCTGCTTCGCCGCCGGCCTCCTCTTCCAACTCACGCAGGGGCGGGAAGCCTTTTCCGAGACGGCGCGCGCCGCCGTCTTCGTCGGCCTGCTCGGCGGGTTCACGACCTTTTCGGCCTACGGCTTGCAGACCTTCGAGCTGCTGCGCGAGGGGCGCGTCGGGCTGGCGGCGCTCAACGTCGTGGCGTCGAACCTGCTCGGAGTGCTCTCGGTCTGCGCCGGCTACGCGCTGGCGAAGCTCGCGGGGGGCGCGTGAGCGGGGACGGCGCGGCGCGACAGAGAAGTGAAGCGGCGACTTCGCGCGCGGCGGCGCCGGGCGGAGTCCCGCCGATCTTCTTCGTGCTGGCGGCGGCGCTTCTGTGGAGCACGGGCGGACTCTTCATCAAGGCCAGCCCCGGGCTCTCGGCCTACGAGCTGTCGTTCGGGCGCTCGCTGCTGGCGGCGCTGACCGTCGGCTACTTCACGCGGCGCGAGGGCTTCCGCGTCAACTCGGTGACGGTGGTCGCGGCGGCGCTCTACGCGGCGCTCCTGCTGCTCTTCGTCATGGCGACGAAGATGACGACCGCGGCCAACGCCATCTTCCTGCAGTACACCGCGCCGGTCTACGTCCTCGTCTTCGAGCCGCTCATCTTTAAAGAGAAATACCGGCGCTCGGACTTCCTCGTCGTCGCCGCGTGCGTCGTCGGCATCGCGCTCTTCTTCGTCGGCCGGCTGAGGCCGGAAGAGATGCAGGGCAATTTGCTGGCGCTCGCGTCGGGGGTCTGCTTCGCGGCTTTCATGCTGCTCATCCGGCTGCCGCGCGCGGGGCGCGTCAACCGCGCGTCGTCGATCATCTACGGCAACCTTTTGCTCGCGGCCGTCTGCGCGCCCGCCTTCTACGGGGGCGCGCACAAGGTGACGGCGTCCGACCTCGGCGTCATCGTCTTCCTCGGCGTCGTGCAGATCGGGGTCGCCTACACGCTCTTCACGCGCGGCATCGAGCGCGGCGTGCGCTCGCTCGACGCGGGGCTCGTCGGCTACGTCGAGCCGCTCTCGAACCCGCTCTGGGTCTACCTCTTCCTCGGTGAGCGCCCCTCGGGCTGGGCCATCACGGGCGGCGCCGTCATCATCGCCGCCGTCCTCGCGCACACCGTCGCGACCGCGCGCCGCTCAAAGAAACGGCCTAACGAAAGTCGCGGATGAGCACGACGCCCGTCGTCTCGACGCTGCGCGTGGCGACGAGGCGGTTGTCGCGCGACCAGTCGAAGGCGGTGACGGGGTCGGAGGTGAAGTTCGTGAGCTGGACGGGCTTGCCGCCCGAGAGCGGCTGCATCCAGACGTTGGTCGCGCCGGTGCGCGCGTCGAGGAACGCGATGCCGCGGTTGTCCGGGAGCCAGACGGTGTTGGCGCGGAAGGTCGGCGCGATGTCGTAGAGCCGCGTGGGCTCGCCGCCGTCGATGGGGATGACCGCGAGCTTGCTCGTCGAGAAAGGCCCTTCGCCGTAGGTGCAGACGAACGACTTGCCGTCCGGCGAGACGAAGGGCCATGACGCGGGCTTGGTCGTCAGGCGGACGGGCTCGCCGCCGTCAATCGGCACCTTCCACACGGCCGCGTCCTCCCCGACGACGCTCGCGTAAATCACCCAGCGCCCGTCCGGCGTCACATGCGGGAAGTTCTCGCCGCGCCCCGAAGTCAGCCGGACGGGGTTCGAGCCGTCCGCCTCCATCCGCCAGATGTTGAAGGCGCTCCCCGCGCGGTTCGAGACGAAGACGACGCGGCGGCCGTCCGGCGAGACCGACGGGCCGTAGTTGGCCCGCGCGCCGACGGTCAACTGCCGCGCCCCCGTCCCGTCCGCGTTCATCGCCCAGATGTCCCAGTTCCCGCCCGCCATCGACGCGTAGACGACGCGCCCGTCCGGCGTCCACGACAACCCGTAGAAGCCGTCGAACTTGCCCGAGCCCGTCGTGAGCTGTCGCGCGCGCGCGGCGTCGCCCGAGGGCGCGACCCAGATGTTCGGCGCGCGGTCGGTCTGCACCGTGACGAGCGCCGAGCCGTCGGCGGTCAGACTCGCACCGAGGTACGTGTTGAGGTCGTTCGTCACGCGCCTGACCTCGCCCGAGGCGAGGGAGACCTGCCAGATTTGCGCCGGGCTCAACTCCTGCTCGGCCGCGCTCAGCACGACGCCCGAGCCGTCGGGCAGCCACGAGAGCTGCCGCACGTCCATCCAGCGCCCTTCCGTCACGCGCCGCTCCGCGCCGTCCGCGAGGCGGAAGGTCGTCACGCCCGCGAGCAGGTTGCCGCCTTCGAGCTTGTCGGTCGAGCCGTAGACGCAGGCGAACGACTCGCCGTCGGGCGACCACGCGGGCAGGCCGAAGACATCCGGCGGGCTGCGCTTGACCACCTCGCGCGCGTTCTCGCCCGAGAGGTCGGAGACGACGAGCGTCATCTCCTGCCCGAAGCGCCCGCGCACGTAGGCGACCCGTCGGCCGTCGGGCGAGAAGGCGACTGGGCCGCCCGCCTCGGCGAAGGGCGCAGCGAGAATCTTCTCGGGCGGGCCGCCGAGCACGGGGACGCGGAAGAGCGTGGGCGGCGTGTCGCCCTCGCGCGCCGCGCCGTAGTAGACGTGCTGGCTGTCGGGCGAGAAGACGAGCGCGCCGTAAGAAGTCCCCTCGGCCGGCGCGGCGAGCTGCTGCGTGTTCGACGCCGCGCCGACCTGTCTGACCCAGACGCCCGAGCCCTGCCGGCCGGGCTCCGTGGCGATGTACGCGAGGTAGTTTCCGTCGGGCGAGATGACGGCCTCCGCGACCGAGCCCGTCACGGGCAGCCGCGTCACCTTCATCGACTGGAAGTCGCGCGCCGGAGTCCGCGCGCGCTCGACGTCCGGCCGCACGGAGAAATGGTAGACCACGTAGACCAGCGCCGAGACGGCCGTGAAGACCGCGAGCGCGATGAGCACGGCCGCGCGGACGGGGTGGCCGTCGTGCGCGTGCGCCGGCACTGCGGCGGGCGCGCGCGTTGAAGAGAGCGCCGCCCCCTGCGCCCGCCCGTTGGAAGGCTCGGCCGCGCCCGCGTCGGTCGAAGGCGGAGGCGTGGACGACGCCGCGTCCGATTGATTCGAGGCCGCGCGGGCGGAGTCGATAGAAGAGTCGGCCGGAGCGTCCTCCGGCGCGGCCTCGTCACGGTCGGGGTCGGGGTTGACGCCGGCTGCCGCTGGCGGACGGATGAGGGTGGGGTTCTCGTCGCCGACCCGCCGGGCCGCGTCCGTCCGCGCGTCGGCGAAGGCGTGCGCGTCGGCGCGTTCGGCGTGCGCGGTCGGGACGTGCTCCTCGCGCCGCTCCGTGACTTTGACGGCGAAGCGGTAGCCGCGCCGCGGCACCGTCTCGATGAAGGGGCGGCCGCCCTCCGAATCGCCGAGCGCGCGCCGCAGCGTGAAGACGTTCTGCGCGAGCGTCGCCTCGCCGACGAAGGTGTCGGGCCAGATTTCCTTCAGCAGCTCCTCCTTCGACATCACGCGCCCCGCCCCGCGCACGAGCGCCAGAAGCGTGTCGAACTCCTTCGGGGTCAGGTGGACGGGCTCGCCCGCGCGCACCAGCACGCGCTCCGAAGTGTCGAGGGCGAAGGGGCCGAAATCGTAAAACTGCCTGAAAAATTGCGACATAGAGGGCTTTGAAAACTCTCTGATAACTCTTTGAAAACTATTTTGGCGGCCTTTGAGCCCGATTTGAAAGTCCGAGCGATCCTCCGCCGCGTTAGTCCCCGCGTCCGTGTGTGACGCTCTTTATACGAGCCGCAAACGGCGGCACGTTCGGTCGGAAACGACGGTCAACGAGACTAATGGGAGGATGTATGAAAAAGCAAATTACGAGGACGCTTCTCGGTTTCTTCGCGGTGCTGTTGCTGGCCGCCGGTGCGCAGGCGCAGACCGCGCGCGGGTTGGAGGTTCAGATTCCCTTCGACTTCGTCGCCGGGCAGAAGCAGATGCCGGCCGGCAAGTACACAGTCCGCCGCGTCCGCGTCGATTCGGCGGGCGCGCTCCTCATCAAGGGCGAAGGGAAGGGAGCCGCGGCGGCGGTCGTCATGACCAGCACGGGCGACGAGAACCCCGCGCAGGCCGCGCTGGTCTTCCGCCAGCACGGCGAGCGCCACTTCCTCGCGCTGGTCTCGATTCCCGGCACGGCCTCCGTGCGCGAGCTTGCGAAGTCGGGCGCGGAGCGCGCGGTCGAGCGAGAGGCGGCGGCGCAGTCGAAATCGGGCGAGGGCGATACCAGAACCGTCACCATCGCCGGCCGCGTCCAATGACGCGCCGGCGCACGGGCCTAAAAGCCGGGGGCGGGCGAGGTTTCAGCCCTCGTGGACGTACTGACGCTCCCAGGCTTCGATGTCTTCGGTGATCTTCGCGGTGAACCAGCGTTGAAACTCTTCGTCGGCGAGCAGGGCGCGTTCGAGGATGCCGTCGGCCACGGGGCCGGGCGAGAGAGTCTCGGCGGCGGTCTCCTTGAGGTAGGAGGTGTACTCCGCGAGCAGTTGCCAGACCCACGGGTGGAGGCGGACGCTCACGCGCTCGGGGTCGGAGCTGGCGACCGGCGCGGCGAACCGCTCGGGCGAAGTCCAAGAGACGGGGTCTATCAAACGGATGCTGACGCGGTGGCGGCCCGTCTCGTCGTCCACCCAGACGCCGTTGACTTCGGCGAGCAGCGTCCCGCCGAAGGGCGGCGTGACCTGTAGACCCATGCCCTCGGGGATGGGCTCGTCAACGTCGAGCGTGGCCCCGGCGTGGCTGACGACGACCGTGTGCGCGCACAGCACGCGCGACTGACCGTCGTCGAGCGGGGCCTCGATCTTGACGGGGAAGCGCACCCTGACCCGCTTGTTCCTGCGCGCCTTGATGCCGCGCCCCTGCTGACCCGTGTCTTTCTCTTCGGCTGACATGCTTTGACCGTGGGGGTGTTGGAGCCTGACGTGAGAGTCCCTTGAGGCGTCCGCGCGCGACCCCCTTCCGGCCCGCGCGGCTCTAGAAACATCCTACCCGAGCGTTTGAAAGGTGTCGAGATAAAAGTCGGGGGCGCGTGTCAGGCCGTGAGGCGGCGGACGATGCGGAGCAGTTCTTCGGGGTCTACGGGCTTGGGGACGTGTACGGCGAAGCCCGCTTCGAGCGCGCGCGCGCGGTCTTCGTCCATGGCGTGGCCGGTGAGTGCGATGGCGGGGACGGCTTCGAGGCCGGGCATCCGCCGCAGCTCCGCGAGCAGCGTGTAGCCGTCCACGCCCGGCATGCTGATGTCCGAGATGATAATCCCCGGCCGACGCGCGCGCGCGCGCCGGACGGCCTCGGCCGCCGACGCCGCGACGCTCACCTCGTAGCCCTGCCGCGAGAAGAGAAGCTCCAGCAGTTCAAGCGTCTCGCTCGAATCGTCCACGATGAGCACGGGCACCGTGCCGCCCTCGGCCGACGCCTCCGCCTCTGGCTCGGCGACGGGCTCGGCGGCGACGACGCAGGGCAGCCCGACCGTGAAGCGCGAGCCCTCGCCCAAGCCGCCGGACTCGGCGACGACCCAGCCGTTGTGCAGCTCGGCGAGCGCGCGCACGATGGCGAGCCCGAGCCCGAGCCCGCCGTACTGCCGCGTCGTCGAGCCGTCCTGCTGCCGGAAGCGGTCGAAGACGTGCGGCAAAAACTCGGGCGCGATGCCGACGCCGGTGTCCGAGACTTCGACGCGCGCCTCGTCGCCCTCGCGCCACACGCGGACGCCGACGCGCCCGCCGCGCGGCGTGAACTTCACCGCGTTCGACAGGAGGTTCCAGATGACCTGCTGCAAACGCACCGGCGCGCCCTGCACGACGAGCGGGCACGGCGGGAGTTCGACGGCGAGTTCTATCTCGCGCGCGGCCGTCTCGGCGCGCACCGGCTCGGTCGCCAGCTCGATCACGTTGCAGAGGTTGACGGGCTCCCACTCGATGCGGAGCTTGCCCGAGACGATGCGCGAGATGTCGAGGAGGTCGTCGACGAGCCGCGCCTGCAACCGCGCGTTGCGCTCGATGGCGTCGAGCCCCTGCGTGAGCATCGCCGCGTCGGCGGCCGCGCCGCCCGCCCGCAGGAGGTTGACCCATCCGAGCACCGGCGTCAGCGGCGTCCGCAGTTCGTGCGAGAGCGTGGCGAGGAAAACGTCCTTCATCCGGTTGGCCTCGACCAGCTCCTGGTTGACGCGGCTCAGCTCGGCCGTGCGCTCCTCGACGCGGCTCTCAAGCTCGCGGTTCAATTCCTGAAGTCGGCCGCGCGCCTCGCGCTCGGCGAGCATCAGGCGGCGGTGGTCGATGCCGCGCGAGACCGTGTGGGTCAGCTCGGCGATGATGCAGGGCTTGGTCAGGTAGTCGTACGCGCCGTGGCGCAGCGCGGCGATGGCCGACTCGACCGCCGCGAATCCCGTCAGGACGACGACGATGGTGAGCGGCGAGCGGCGGCGCACCTCTTCGAGCAGCGAGAGCCCGTCGCCCTCGTCCATGTGCAGGTCGGTGAGGATGAGGTCGTAGTCCGCGCCCGAGTCGAGCAGCCCGGCGGCCTCGCTCCCGCTCGACGCCACGTCCACCTCGTAGCCTTCGAGGCGCAGCACCTCGCTGATCGTGAGGACGATGTTCTCCTCGTCGTCGACGACCAGCAGGCGCGCCGCGTCGCCGCCCGCCGTGCCGGGCTGTGTCGTCTCGTCTGTCATGGCGGAGCCGTCTGCGGTCGGCATTCTCGGCACCCGGCTTTTAGTCCCCGGCCGGCGGCCGGAGGCCGTCCGCGGGCCGGCGTACGGTGACGTGGATCAATTCTAGTGCGAACCGCAGGCCGTCGGCCAGCCTCCTGCGGGTCGTGATGTCTTCGAGTTCGACGCCGAGCTTGACGAGGTCGGCGGCCATGTGCGCGCTGACGCCCGTGATGACCGTCGCCGCGCCGAGCAGCCGCACCGAGCGGACGGTGTTGATGAGGTGCGCCGCCGTGTAGGTGTCGACGACCGTGCAGCCCGTGATGTCCACCAGCACGACCTGCGCGCACTCGCGGCGGACGGCTTCGAGCAGCGCCGTCGACATCTGGCCGGCGCGCTGGTCGTCGAGCGTGCCGACGACCGGGAGCAGCAGCACGCCGTCCCAGATTTCGACGACCGGGTTCGACAGCTCGGAAATCTGCATCCGCTGCTCGCGGTGTTCGAGCGCGCGCCCGACGGTGCGCTTGAGGTCTTCGACCATGCAGGGCTTGACGAGGTAGTCGTAGACGCCCTGCCGGAGCGCGTCGATGGAGGACTCGATGGAGGCGTAGCCCGTCAGCACGATGGTGACGACGTTGGGGTGGCGCTGCTGCAACTCGTGCAGCAGCGCGCTGCCGTCCATGTCGTCCATCCGCAGGTCGGTGAGCACGAGGTCGTAGTGGCCGCGCGCGGCCATCTCCAGAGCCTCGCGGCCGTCCGAGGCCGTCGCGACCTCGTAGCCCTCCTGTTCGAGGATGGCGGCGGTCGTGATGCGCACGTTCTCCTCGTCGTCGACGACGAGCACGCGGTGTTGACGCACGGCGCGGCGGCCGTTCGCGGCGGCCGACCCGCCCGGCCTCTCAGTATTTCTTTCCGGCATCCGTGTCAGAAAGCGTCGGCGAATCCACGGGGAGGATGACGTTGAAGGTGGTGCCCTCGCCCTCCTCGCTCGTCGCCTCGATCCGCCCGCCGTGGTGGCGCACGATGTCCTGCGTGACCCACAAGCCGAGCCCAGTCCCCTTCGCGCGCGTCGAGAAGAAGGGCTCGAAGATGCGCGCGAGGTCGGTCTCGCTGATGCCGCGCCCCGTGTCGCTTATCTGCACGGAGACGGTCGGCTGGAGCGCCTGTTCGTAGACCGAGGTGCGCACGGTGATGCGCCCGCCCTTCTCCATCGCCTGCTGCGCGTTCAAGAGCAGGTTAAGGAAGACCTGCCGGAGCTGGTCGGCGCGCGCCCTCACCTTCGGGAGCCGCTCGTCGAAGCTGCGCGCGACCTCGACCCGCGCCTGCTTCATCTTCTTCTCGACGAGGATGAGCGTCTCCTCGATGATCTGGTTGACGGCGACCCACTCGACCTCGCCCGAGCGGCGCGCGAAGCCGAGCATCTGGCGGATGATGTGCGAGACGCGCTCGGTCTCCTTGCGCGCGACTTCGAGGAACTTGGCGTTCTTCTCCATGTCCTTGCTCGTCGTCAGCAGGTAGAGCGAGTTCTTGATGGCTTCGAGCGGGTTGTTGACCTCGTGCGCGATGGAGGCGGCGAGCCGGCCGACGGCCGCCAGCTTCTCCGACTCGAAGAGCTGCTGCTCGACGCGCCGCCGCTCAAGCTCGCGTATCTCCGAGAGGTCGTGGAGCACCGAGACGACCGCCGTCACCTGACCCTTCGCGTCCGCCACCTCGGCCGACGTGATCTCCATCGGGAGCGAGCTGGCCGTCTCGGGGTCGATCAGCTCTATCTCGGCCTGCCGCCCCGACTCCGCCCCCGAGGCGAGACCCGAGATGAACGAGGTGAGCTTGACCGAGTTGTTGCGCACCGCGCGCAGCGCCGGCCACGGCATCCCGTCGCGCTCCTGAAAGAGCAGCTCGGCGCGCTGGTTGAAGAGGATGAACTTGCCCGAGGTGTCGCAGACCGCGATGGGCTGGCCGACGTTTTCGAGTATGAGGTCGAGGCGGTCGCGCTCGCGCCGCGCCTCCGACTCGGCCTGCTGGAGCTTGACGAAGTTGCGCGCGAGTTCTTCGTTGGCGCGGCGCAGGTCGGTCACATCGCGGAAGATGGAGACGAGGCCGATGCGCTCGCCGCGCGCGTTCAAGGCGGGCGTCGAGATGACCTCGAAGTGGATGTCCGAGCCCTCGATGGGGTCGACGAGGATGAGGTCGCGGCCGATGATCTCCTCCGACGCCACGGCCGCGCTCGAAAGGTAGGCCGAGAAGAGCAGGTCGTTCATCTCCAGCGCGCGCCGCTTGCCCTCGCTCGCGTCGCGGCGGTCGCTGAACAGCTCCTCGGCGCGGCGGTTCTGGAGCAGGATTTCGTTGTCCATGTTGGTGAGGACGATGGGGTCGGCCACCGACTTCATGATGGACTCGACCCACTGGCGCTCGCGCTGGAGCTTACGCACCGAGGAGCCGAGGCGCTCGACGTTGGCGGTGTTCGAGAGGATGGCGCCGATGCGTTCGGCGTAGCGCGCGAGCAGGGTGAGCCGCGACTCGTCGAGCGCGGCGCGCTCCGCGCCGACGTAGAGCGCGCCGGTCGAGAGCGACTGCGGGAGCCAGAAGCGTTCTTCGCCCGCCGTGCCGCGAAGCCCGCCCGTGTCGCCCGCGGCCCCGCGCGGCTCGGCCGCGGGGATGTGGCCGCCGAAGAGTGGGAGCGCGAGCAGGTCGGCCGCCGCGCCGGTCTGGCGCAGGAAGTCGGCCGCCGCCTCGTCGTCGCGCGTGAGCCACGCGTGCCGCCCGTCGTGGACGACGCGGACGTGCGGGGCGTTGGAGTCGAGCGGCAACTCAAGCCCGGCGAGCGCCTCGTCGTCGGCGAACCCGGCCGCCCCGCGCACGCGCAGGACGCCGCGCTGCCTGTCCACGAGCGCGAGCGCCGCGCCCGCGTGCCCGAGCCCGGCCGTCAGCGTGTCGAGCACGAGCGAGGTCTGCTCGTCGAGGCTCTGCGCGGCCAAAAGCTGCGTCGTCATCTCGAAGAGCAGCTCGTACTGGTGCAGCGACAGCAGTCCGTCGCCCCCGTCGGCCGGGGCCCCGAACGCCTGCTCGATCTCTGCCGGGCGGTGCTCCATAAAACAGTAGACAGTAGACGGTAGACAGTAGTCAGTAGGAAAACCCTTCGACAGTCGAATCTTCCGTTGGCCGGCGGCGGTGCCCGTTAAGCGGAGCCTGCTGTCTACTGACTACTGCCTACGGTCTAGTCGCGGTTCAGCTCCTGTCCACGTCCACGCTGACGCGGCGGCGCGGCTCGTCGCCGAGCGGCTCGGCGCCGGGCGTGATGGCCGGGCGCGAGACGGCCGGCGTCAGGCCGACGGCCTCTGCGTACTTGAGGTAGGTGTCGATGGAGGCGACGACGACGCGCGCCTCGACCGTGATCAGGTCGATGCCGACGAGCGAGATGCGGACCCACGCGTCGATGACGATGCCCTTGTCCAGCACGCGGTCGAGCACGTCAATCAGGCTGGTTCCGCCGGGTGCCCTCTCAACAGCCATGTGGTCTGTTCCTCTCTTCCGGGAATGATGAAACTTTACGCCGCCCCGCCTTCGGGCGCGCGGCGGGGTCTGAGAAGGGAAGGATGAGGGCGGGCGCCGCCGCCGTCGCCATCCCCCTCGGCCTTCCCGCTACTTCTTCGCCTTGCGCGCCGACCGGGGTCTCGGGACTCTGGCGCCCGCGCTGCTCGCGGGCCGCGCCGGGGCGGCGCTCAGGTGGCGCAGCTCGTGCTCAAGCGCCGCGACGCGCTCGCGCAGCTCGGCGTTCTCGGCCTCGGCGACGGCCGCGCGCGTCGTCAGGTTCGTGTCGTAGCGCCACCAGTTCAGTCCGATCTGCTCGGCCTTGTCGATGGAGCAGACGAGCAGGCGTATCTGCAACGTCAGCAGCTCGACGTTCGCCAGTGAGACCTTGATGTCGCCGGCGATCACCAGCCCCTTGTCCAGAATCCGGTCGAGCACGTCGACCAGCCCGGGCGGGCGCGCGGTAATCAGGCTCGTTCTCTCGCTAGACATAAGTAGTAGTCAGTAGACAGTAGTCAGTAGATAGTAGAAAAGCCTCGTTATTCACTCGTCAGCAAGTCAGCGTCAAAGGCCGCAACGCGGAGCGCTACTGTCTACTGACTGCTGTCTACTGACTACTAAATTAACTTCCCTATCGGCCCCAAGTCGATGTTCAGCTCCTCGTCGCCGAGCCCGAAGTGCTCTTTCAGCTCGGCCATCTTCTCTTCGAGCTTCATCAGCGCGAGCCCCAGCTCCTCGACCTGCGCGGCCGTGAGCCCGCCGCCCTCCATCCTGCGCACCGCCTGTTTCTCCAACAGCCGCCGGATAAGCTCGATTAAAGTCAGGACGAGTTTCGCCAGTCCCTGCTCGACCGACTCGGCGTCGATGTTAACGCGCTCGGGCAGCCGGTCGGCCACCCTGCGGAGTTCGGCGACGAACTCGGCGGGGTGGGTGGTCTCGACCTCCGGCTCGGCCGGATTAGGAAGATCGTGGGGGGAAGTCTTCAACAGAGTACCCCTTCATCGCGCGGCGTGTCCACAACTGATTTAGGTGGCCGACATTGTAGCAGAGCCGCGAAAGGTAGCGAGCGGGTGGAGCCCTCCGGAATCAATCCGCACGGAGTAACTGCGACCCGCTCACGACCGTTCGCGACTCTGTTTTGTAACGTCGCTGAAGCTGTACGGCGGCCACGGCCCGCTCGCCAGCAGGCGCACGTCCGCGCGCGCCGCGCGCAGCCCGCGCAGGCGCGCCCTGTACTCCTCGACGCTCTCGCGCACGACGAGGTGCGCCGCGCGCACGATTATCGCCTCGGAAGGGTTGACCCGCACGGCGCTCTCGCGCGCCAGCCCCGCGACGCCTTCGGCGAGCCACGCCGCCAGCCCTTCCGCGCGCAGCCGCGCCTCCTCGCCGCCCAGAGCCTCGCGCCGCTTCTTTAAAAGGAAGGCCGTCCCGCGCCCGACCGCCGACTCCGCCGGCGCTAAATCTTCCGACCCGCCCTCGCTTCCGCCTTGCGCCTTCAGCCCTTCGCCCTCCGCCTTCGACAGCAGCTTGACGCCCATTTCGACCGTCCCGCGCACGCGCGCGAGCGCGCCGTTGAGCGCCGCCTCGTTCGTCGCGGCGTACTCGGCGAGCCGCTCGGGCGCGGCGCGCGTGCCGAAGCGGAAGGGGAGCGGCGTCGAGACGGCGAGTGCCGCCGCGTTGACGCGGTTGTGCGCCTGCAAGTTCTCCTCCGTGACGGCGACCGGCTCGTCCGGCGCGGCGCTGACGACGGCCGACAGCGGCCCCTTCAAGCTCAACAGACGGACGGCCGCGCCGGACACGCCCGTCAGCCCCTCGAAGTCCGACTCCGACAGTTCGTCCCCCAAGCAGTAGACGTAAAGGCTCATTCGCCCTCGCCCGCCGGCCCGCCGCCCGCGCCCGTCTTCGGGGCGAGCGCGGCGCGCGGCACCATCCCGAGCAGCAGCTCGACGCGCCGCTCGCGCTCGCCGAGGACGCGCTCGACCGTCTCGACCGAGCCGAGCAGCACGTTCAAGCCCAGAAAGATGAGGTCAACGCCCGCCACCGCTATCGTCACCTCGCCCGCGATGACCAGCCCGTGGTCTATGACGTGGTCGAGCGTCTCAAGCAGCGACAGCTCCTCGTCCTCGTCTAAGATGTTGTCTACATCGGCCATACGAGTTGGCGACCTTTTCCGAGTCGCGCACGCTTTTAAGACTCTCCGGTAAAGTTATAAGCCGGCCACGGGCCGGTCAGCTCGAAGCGGAAGCCGAACGGGGTGTACTCGGCGGCGAGCCGTTCGGCGGCGTCGCGGAACGCGCCGAAGCCCTCGCGCGCGACGAGGAAGGCGAGCCGCGCGGCCAGCTCGCCCTGCTCGGCCGCCTCGTCCTTGAGCACGCGCAGGCGCACCGCGCCGTCCGAAGCCTCGGACAGACGCCGCTCGACCTCCTGCGCGACGCGGCGCGTCTCGGCGCGCGCCTCCTCGTCCCGCAAGCCCTCGATCTTCTTGCGCAGCAGGTAAGCCTGACCCGGCGTCGCGGCGTCGGCCTGCGAGGCCAGCCCGCGCAGACGCTCGCTCACGCGCGTCACCTCCTCGCGCAGCTTCGCGCGCTCGACGAAGACGTTCAAGCCCCACTCCTCGCGCCCGCCGAGCCGCGCGAGCACTTCGCGCAGTTGAGAGGCACGTCCCGCGAGCATCGCCGCGACGCCCTCGCGCCGCAGGTAGATCGAGCCGAAGCGCAGCGGCGCGACCGCGGTTTGACGCGCGAAGTATTCGGCCACGCGCTCGTGCCTGAGCGCGCGCGTCGCCGTCCACGCCGCGTCCGCCAGCCGCAACGCGAGCGCGCCCTCGCCGTAGGCTTCGAGCGGGACGGAACTGACGACCGCCGTCAGCCCCTCGGCCTCAATTGCTTCGAGCCGCGAGTCGTCCTCGATGGCGTCGGGCAGCTCGCCGACGAACAGAGGCGCGAGCGCCGCGCTCTCGCCGACGCAGTAGACGTAGAAGGCGCGCGCGCCCGTCTCGGACGCCGCCTCGGCGTCCCCTGCGCGCTGATTCTTTTTAGCGGCCTTCTTGCTCATCGCTTTGGAATTTCAAATCTCAAATTTGAAATTTCAACTTCTCAAGCCTTCCGCCAATCCTCGAAGTGCGCGCGCAGAGTCTCGCGCCCGCGGACTTCGCCCGGCCGCTGCGGCGCGAGGAAAATCTCGACGCCCGAGAGTCGCCGCGCGTACTCTTCGACGGCCGGCGTCTGCCCGCGCCTGCGCTGCGCGCAGAAGTCGCACGCGCGCGCCGCCTCCTCGGTCAGCACGTTGTTGACGACGAGCCGGCGCATCGGCACGCGTAAGTGTTCGAGCCTCGCGGCCAGTCGCGCGGTCTCTTCGAGGCTCATCCGCTCGGGGATGGCGACGCCGACGAACTCGCACTCGCCGGCGTCGGTCAGCAGCGCCGCGACGCGCTTGATTGATTTCGAGAGCGCGACCAGTTCTTCGGCCACGCCGCCCCAGCGTACCACGTTCTTGTACTTGAGGAGCAGCTTGATGAAAGTCCGAATCCACGCGAGCGCGACCTCGGGCAGTTCGAGAAAACGCAGGAGGTGGCCGGTCGGCGCGGTGTCTAAGACGATGGTCGAATACCTGCCTTCG
>JBEVKV010000366.1:0-16610 GCA_040509515.1 Pyrinomonadaceae bacterium
GCTTCAGGGCATCATGGCCTCCTACGTGACCACCGGGACGGTCATCCACCAGCTCAGCAATATGATTCAGGGGCAGGACGTCTCCATCACGCACCTGCTCGACGCAGCCGGCATGAAGAAACTGGTCGCGGACGATAAGCTCATACGGAAGATTCAGAAGATGAAAGAGGCGGTTGAGGACATGCAGGAGCTCTTCAAGTCGCTCGACCGCATCACAAAGGTAGACAAGCGCCGCCCGTGCCAGCTGAGGGACGCCGCCCTGCACGCCTTCAAGCTCTTCCGGCTCTCGATGGAGCACAGACAAATCACTCCCCGGATGGAGGTTGCCGACGGCATCAGCATTGACGTCCCCTTCAACGTCGCCGCCCTCGCGCTGGCGAACCTCGTCGGCAACGCGAAGGACGCCGTGGACGGCGAAGGCGAGATTAAGATCGAGGCTGAGGTGAACGGCGACTTCGCCCTGTGCCGCGTGAAGGACAACGGGGGCGGACTGCCATCCGAGATGACGCGCGTGCTGTTCGAGCCGAAGGACACGCACAAGGAGACCGGCAGCGGGCTGGGTCTCTATCTGACTTACCACTCCCTGTTGAAGAACCGGTCGTCCATCGAGTTGACCAGCACGGGCCCGTCCGGGACTGTCTTTACTGTAAAATTTCCACTTGCAAAGGAGAAGGAAGGGCATGAGCGCAGCAGCGGCAACGGCAACGGCAGCGGCGAAGACCATCCTCGTCGTTGATGACGAGGAGACGATCAGGGACCCGCTGGTGGAGTCCCTGAAATGGCGCGGCTTCAACGCGGAGGGGGCGTCGAACGTCAACCAGGCGCGCGAGCTCATCGAGAGGCTCGGCTCGCAGATCGACGTCGCCGTCCTCGACATGCGGTTGCAGGACACGGAGCACCCGAACCTGACGGGGGCCGATCTCGGGCTGGAGGTGCGCAACGCGCTCCGCCTGCCGCCGGAGTTTCTAATCTTCTCCGGCTTCACGCAGCCGGATTACCTGACCGCGGCCTCGCGGCTGGGCACCGCGGCCTACCTCGTGAAGGGCCCGATTCCCACGAAAGAGCTCATCTGCCACATCCGCGCCCTGGCGCTGCGCCGTGCGCTCAACACGGAGCGCAAGGAGGTGGGCGAGAAGATTGAGAGGATAGCCGAGAAAGATCACAGCCGCACCGCCGCCATCCAAGACCTGTGCCGGCAGGTGATAGAGCCGGAGCTGAGGGCATGTCTCGGCCTGCCTTCCGTCCTGCTGCTGAGCGACGAGAAGGGCACGCACACCTGCGGGGCCGACCCACGCACGGCCGCCGGCCCCAGTGCCGTCTACCAGATGATTCAGGACTGGACGTTCACTCAGATTAACAGCGACGGCCCCTTCACCCTTCAACGCGAGCACGCGAAGATAGCGGGCGACGCGCAGACGCGCGAGGTCATCCACCGGCTTGAGGGCGGCAGCTTCCTCCCCATCCACACGGCCCACAACCTCCGATTCTCCATCGGCATCCTGCCCCCTGAGGGCGGCACGGGCGGCCTGACGGAAGACCCCAGCAAGCTGGCGGGCATCCTCAAGACCTACCTGCCCGCCCCCGTGGGCGAGCTGTTGAACCTGTTGGAGCGGGTGGAGACGGCCATCGAGAAGGCCAAGCGTCGGACGCTGCTGGAACACACCTCGCGCTTCTGCCTCTACGTAGGGCAGACCCAGCGCGATGTGCTCAACGAGGCTGTGGAGCGGTCGGAGATTGACGCCGAGTCCGTCTACTTCAAGAAGCTCAAGCGGCTCTCCTCAGACCTGATTGCGACGGGGAACGAGTTCTCTTTGTTGAGCGGGGAGGCGCCGCGGGACGGCGCCGGGGTCGAGCCCATCTCCGTCGCGTCAGTGGTGCAGCAGGCGGTGGACGAGGTCGAGGAACAGTTCCTCTCCGACCGGCTCAGCCTCGCGGCGAAGGGGGAGGATTTCAAGCTCAAAATCGAGCGACGCGACCTGCTGGTGGCCGTGCTGCGCGTCTTACAGTGGATGGCGCAGCGCGAGGAGAAGACCCCGGCCGAGGTGGCAAAGCCGGTGATTGAAATCGAGTATTTGAAGGCGGACGGGCGCGCCGAGATTCACTTCCTCGACCAGAGCCGCAGGCTTAGCAGCCAGCTCAGGCAGCACCTGTTCGAGCCGTTTTCGCAGGCCCTCCCCGCGCGGGCTTCGGCCGGCAAGGCGGAAGGTGAGGACGCCCCGAGTAAAAAGGATGACGAGCTGCCCGGCCTCTACATGCCCCTCTACTTGGCGAAGATGCTGGTCGAGCAGAAGAACCACGGCCAACTCGAAGACCGCAGCGAGACGAGCGATAAATTAGGGGGGCGATACGGACACCACTTCGTGATAAGCTTTGCCGCGGAGGCAGAGACTTGGCCTGCGGAAATTCCTTGAAACGTTAAAATTCCATTTCCGCTCTCTCCTCACGTCAACGTAGTGGAGGTTCAAAGAATGGAGGCGATACGAGTCCTCATCTCGCAACGCGGCGTCCATACGATCAAGGAAGAATGGGAAGAAGAGAACGGTGAAAGCTCGGTGGTGGACGACTCCCGCCTGGAGGTCTGGTCGCGCGGGGCGGTGCTCTGGCCCGAAGGCTGGCTGAAAGGTGAGCCGTCCCCGATGGAAGTGTTACTGTGTTTCGACAGTGAGCTGTTGCGGCTCGGCTACGACGAGAGTTTCGTCCGCCGGGTCGTCGCGCGGTCTCACCAGTCCATGTGGGGCGCGAAGGTGTACATCGTGGTTGACAACGACGCGCGCCTACCCTTCCACGCGCTCGGCGCGCGTCAGGACGGGAACGGCTTCCACTCGTGGGTGGAAGAACTGCTCCGCAGCGGGGTCAGCGACGTCCTACAGTGGCCGCCCCGGAAGGAGGAGAGCCTTTCCGCTGCGGCGGCGCTCTCCGAAGAACGGATGCGGGGACTCGTCACCGACGTGACCGTCAGGGAGTGGAAGTGCTACGTTCGCACGCCCCCCGACCTTGGCGTCGAACGGGCGTCCTTCCTCGCGCCCTACCTGGTTCGCTCCACACGCGAGTTAGGCGAAGCCAACTGCGTCCTCGTCTTACAGGGGCCGCCGGAGGACGCCGCCGAGCTGGCCAAGGTCAAGAAGCTAATCAGACGGTTGCTGGAACAGCGGCCCGGGCGCCGGCTCATCGTCGGCCTCATTGACGAGAGCACGAAGCCCCCGGCGGCCCTTGAGGCGTTCTGCGCCGAGACCAGAGGGTGCTATCTCGTCTGGTTCCACGGCGTAGTCGAGTTGTACTACTTCCTCAGAAAGCTGAGCCTCCTCAACCGGGAAGAGCCCACGCCCGTGCCCGTCATCGAGAACGCAACCTTCAGGTCGCACGCGCCCCGGCTGCTCGTCACGCACTCTTACCAGCCCGGGGACAAGCACGGGTGCCTCGCCGCGGCGCAGGACGTCTGGGAACTGATCAGGGACTTGCGCGGCAAGTTCAAGGTGACGGTCTACCCGGCCGTGAAGTGCGTCAATCTGCCGAGAGTGCTCGACGGGCTGGGCGACGTGCTGATCTGGGTGCACATCGGGCACGGCGACGACGCGCGGGGGCTTCAGCAGGCGGACGACCCCGTCTTCAAATCGGCGGACGACTGGCTCAGCGGTTTCGCCGAGTACGGGTCGAGCCTAGCGCTAGCCGTCTTCACTTCCTGCTATTCGGCACCGGTCGCGCGGCGGTTCGCCGAATCGGGCGTCGGCGTCAGCGTCGGCTTCACGCGCGAGGTGCACAAGCGCGTCTGCCGTGAGGTGACGACGAGGGTCGTCAAGGCCGCGCTGATGTCGAACGGCTCGCGCGAATCCATCCTTAAAGCCTTCGAGGCGGGTCGCCGGCTGTTGAGCATCGAGGACAAGAAGGCCATGCCGGTGGCCTTCTGGGCGAGCCACTGAGACTAAAATGACAGTCGCCCTATTCGTCGCCGCCGAAGTCCCGCTCTCTGCCATCGCGGCCGCCTTGGGGCGCGAAGGGGTTGGCGTCTCCGCGCTCGTCCTGACGCCGCGGCTCGCCCGGCGGGAAGTCCCGACGTCGGCCTCGAAGGCCGTGCTGGTCACGAGCGAGCGTGCGCTCATCAACATCGGCGAGCAGACCGAGCAGGTGCGCGAACTCCTCGGCACCTCGGTGCCGGTCATCCTCTGCGCCACGCAGCCCGCGCCCCACGACCGTGAGGTGCTGCGCTCATGCGGTGCCTCCTCCGTAATCACCCCGCAGTCCTGGAACGTCGAGCACGTGGGCGAGCGCGTGCTCGGCCAGTTGATCGCTGACGGCGACATCACCCCGAACCGCTGCGGCGTGCTCCGCGGCGCGACGGCGAGGCTACGCGCCATCTACGCGGACATCGAGAGGCTCGCGCCGCTCTCCGAGCCGCTACTCATCCTCGGCGAGACGGGCACGGGGAAAGACCTCGTGGCGCGCGAGTTGCACGCGCGCAGCGGGCGCAAGGGATCGCCCTACGTCCCCATCAACTGCCCCGAAATCCAGCCCGACTTGATCGGCAGCGAACTGTTCGGCCACGAGAAGGGGGCTTTCACCGGCGCCGACCGGGCGCGCGTGGGGCTCATCGCGTCGGCGGGGGACGGGACGGTCTTTCTAGACGAGATAGGCGACCTCGACCTCCAATCGCAGGCCAAGCTGCTGCGCGTGCTCGAAGAGCGCAAGGTGAGGCGGGTCGGCGCCAACAGTTTTCAGGAGGTGCACGCCCGCGTCGTGTTGGCCACTAACCGAGACCTGCGACAATGGTCTGCCGACGGAAAGTTCCGCCACGACCTTTACGAGCGCATACGCGGCTTCACGCTTGAGCTGCCCCCGCTGCGCGAGCGCAAGGCGGACATCCCCATCCTCGTGCGGCACTTCATCGAAGAGTACAACGAGGAGTACCGGACGAGGTACGAGATGGCGGCCGGCAGTGTGGATGCACTCTTCGGCTACGACTGGCCCGGGAACGTCAGGGAACTGCGCGCCGTCATCCGGAAGGCCGCCGCGTACGCCGACGCAGCCGGCCACGTCAGCCCGCTCATCCTGCAGGAGTCGGTGCGCCGGCCGCGGGCGGAACCCGAGCAGAACGTCGTGCCCTTCAACCCGGCGCTTGACTCCTGGCGCGACCTGCAAAGCCGCGCACAGTCGGTCTACTTCCGCGCCCTGCTGGCTCACACTAACGGGAACAGGGAATCGGCCATCAAAATCTCCGGCCTGAGTAAGTCGCAGTTTTTCGAGAAGATCAAAGACCTGCCGAAGTGACCGCCTACACGTTAGGGGTGCACTTCCCGTCCTTGGCTATCTTGAGGTGCGCAGGCCCGTAGAGCGTGTAGACGAGCCCGAGCGGGTTGTTCTTCGCCAGCAACTCATGGCGCGCGCGCAGTAGCGCTCTGCCTGCCGAGTCCCCCTTGAGAAAGCTCTCCATAAAGCTGTACGCGAATTCCGACGCGAGCTGCTCCCAGACCGGAATCTCCGTCCCGATGACTCCCGCCGCCCCACGGTCGCGCACGAACTTCTCGATGAAGGGCGAGATCGCCTCCGGGTTGAAGCCCCCCGTCCCGCAGCCGTTGAGGAACACGAGCGGGTGGTGCAGCCAAGGGGTGGCGTGGTCGAGCTGGTCGGAGCGGATGCGCGCCGGGTTCGCGCCGTCGCCGAACTCCAGGAAGGGCGGGAAGAAGTTCTCCTCGCGGCTGGCGTAGGCGTGGCAGTAGAGGTAGACGAAATCGAGCGTGGCGTCCTTGAGCATGTCCACCACGTCGTCGCGCAAAAACTTCTTCGCCTTCCAGACGGCTATCGGGGGCGGGCCGCTGGTCACCCTGTCGAGGTCGGCCAGATGCTGCTGATAGATTGCGAAGTGCTGGTTGTAGCCGACGGCGAGCTGCACCTGACCGTCGGGCAGGATGCAGTCCTGCTGCTCGGCCGCGTCGGCGGCCCGCGAGACCTGTTGCGCCGGGACCTCCACCAGATGTTTGAACCCCCAGAAGTGAAGCGGGCAGGCGACCGTCTCCGGCACGAAGACGGGTTCGCCCTTCTGGCGCCGCGCGGCCTCCCGTTCCGCGTGGAGTAGACACTCCTTGCTCACGCCGCAACTGGTGAACGGCAACTCGCCGTCGGCGGAGGGTAGCGCCGCGAGGCACACGCCCTGCGCCACCTGCTCGCCGTCCTTGGTCTTCCTGTCGGGGTCGTACATGCGGTCGTAGAGCGCGCCCCACGGGAGCACGTCCTCAAGGAGCGTGTGCGCTACGTGGATGGTCGTCTGCCCCTCTTCGAGGAGCCGGTAGACCTCGTCACGTTGTCTTCCCTGACCGTCCGGCCCCGCGGCGCTTCCGGGGATGACGCGGTCGAACAGTTGCCAGCCGGCCTCCGCCAGCCTCTTCAGCGCCGCTTCCAGCCGCTCCGACTTGCCGGCGTTCGGCCTGCCGGGGAGGCCCCAGGCGTAACCCAGGTTCTCCGGCTTGACCCCCTGCACGGGCGGCGTCGAAACGCTCTTGAGAGTCGCGCGCACTTTGGCGACGTAATCCTTGAGGTCCTTCGGAATCTGGACCGCGAAAATCTCCTTCCCCTTGAGCGTGACGGTCTTGCGCCCCGCCACCTCGTTCGCCACGATGCTCAGGCCGCGTTCGGGGCGGGTGACGATGTTCCGTATGTTGGCGGCGGTGCTGTACTCAAGCCTCGGCAGGTAGCCGAAGTCCCCGATCTCTTCGGGTTCGAGCTTGAGCGCGCGCGCCAGGCGCGACCGGCGCAACTCCGGCGGCGCTTCCCGCGTCTCGCCGCCGCGCCGGGTCAGCGCCGCGAGGCAGAAGGATTGGATGACGTTCTGTTTGAGGTAGACGCTGAAGCGCAGGCAGGCGACGTTCGAGCGGCGCGGGACGACGGCGAAAAAGACCGGGTCGCTCGCGCCGCCGCGCGGCAGCCACAGTTCCTGCACCGGCGCGCCCGCCACGTCGAAGTCTATCCCGCTGACGCCGACCTCCAGCCAGACGCCTCTCATTTCCGGAGACCACTTGAAGACCTCCTCGATGATGGCGGCGGCGCCGACGGTCTCGACCTGCGCGTCCTGCGGGCCGACTTGGATGCGCAACTGGTAGGTCTCGCCGACGGTGAGAAATGCCTCCTTCTGCGGGAGCCGCCGCAGCGCGCCCTCCGGCTGCTGCTCCCATAGGCTTGAGTTGACGTAACGCCACGGCATACCTGCGCGCGGAGTCTCGCGCGCACGAGCCCGACCCACGTTCGCGGCGAGGCGGATGTCGTGGAGCCTTTCGGCCATCGGCAGCACGCCCTCGCGCTCGTGGTCTTCGAACCAGTACGTGTCCCAGTCCGAGCGCAGCCGGCCGAGTTCGGTCTTGAACCGGTCGGTCTTACTTGCTACGACGTCGACGCCCCAGATGCCGTCCGAGGGAGATTGGTAGCTGCTCAGGAGCTCTTTCACCTCGGCCTCGACGAGTGCCAACAGCTCGGCGTCGGGGTCGTCTGGCGCACGCTCCGCACTCTTCGACAGGTCACGTTCGAGCTGCATCAGGGCGAGGCCAACGCTTGAGAACCGTAGCGCGTCTTCGCGCCCCGCCCCGCCGAACAAAGACGTGCGCGCCCGACCCGCGAGGCCGCGCGCGACGCTGTAATCGTGCGGCGAGTCGTGAATCAGGTGGTCGTAGAAGGGTGCGAGAAGGTCGGACGTGTCGCTCGGTTCGACGTTCCTCAGGTCGATGACGAGGACGGCCGGGCCGCCCCGCGCGGTCAGGGCGTGGCCGAGCCGGCGCGCGGCGGCGAGTTCCGTCTCGCCACGCGTCTCGATAACCACGAGGCGCGTCTGCCACGTGTCGGTGCGGCGCGAGAGCCAGCCGAGCGTGCCCACGGCGTCGGGGTCGGCCGTCCTTAGCAGAGACTCCGGGTGCGCGAGCGTCGGCAGTCGGCCCAGGTGGAGCACATCGACCGTAGGCCAGTCGCCGGGCAGTTCCTCGAAGACGCTCCGGCCGAACCCCGCCGCGCGCACGCGAACCACGCGCGCGACCTCTTCGCCGGAGCGACCGCCGAAAAGCGACCTCACCCGCGGCCCGATGAGTTCTTCCGGCTCCGGGTTGAGTTGCAGTATGCGCGCCGGCAGCGTGAACGGGAGCGCGCCGAAGCGCGGCAAGACCTGTGAGACGCGCAGGATGTTGAAGCTGTAATAAATGCCGTTGAAATGGAGGACAGGGACGCTGTACGGGTGATTGACCAGGGGCAGCGCGCGCAGGAAGGACTCTTCCCAGGCCAGCGCGGCGAGCGCCGGGTCGTCGATGTCCAGAGTGATGCGGGGTAACGTCCTGGCGCGCGGCCCCCGCGACTCATGTTTCATCTCACTCTGGTAGATACGATTCACCCACTCGGCGACGGCGTCGGTGAGTCGGAGTGTGCGGGACAGGTTGGGGACGGGCGCGCCGGTTTCGAGGGCGAGCCAGCGTGCGACCGTGCGGGCGCGAAGGCGGAAGCGAAGGGGCGAGCCCGGCGCGCCGACGCTGACAGATGCGCCGCCGCCGGGCTCGCGGCGGATAACGACCTGCAAATCGACGCGGTTGAACTCAACTCTCGGCATCGCGCGCCTCCTGTCTTCGGCCGACGGCCTACGGCGCGGCCGGCGGCGCCGTGAGTCTGTCGCGCAGTCCCGACAATTCTACAGGGGCGTCCGCCACCCGGTGCAGACCCAGCCCCCACAGCACCGCCGTCAGCCCGTCTCCCCACCCGCCCCACGTCGGGTCGTTAATCCAGAGCAGATACAGGCCGAGCGCGACCGCCACGAGGAAAATGGCGAACGTGACGGCGAAGTCGTATTGGAGGAGCCGCCTCGTCAGGGCTTCGACCGTCGGCCTCGCGCGCGGCTCACGCCCGAGGACGGCGACGGTCGGCAACTCGCCACCCGGCCCCGGGACCGCGCCCGCCGGGAGCGCGTCGGCGGGCGACGACGACGACGCGCTGCTCATCGACATCCCGCCGGCCTTCAGCCTGGCGTCGATTCCCGCCAGCGCATCCTTCGCCAACTGGTACTCGCTCGCGGCCTCCTTCAACTCCCCGGCGGCGAGGCGTCGGGCGACGCCGTCGAGCAGTCTGAAGATTCCGTCTAGGTCGTCGGCGTAGCTCTTCAGGTCTTCCGCCGTGAACTTGTCGGCCTCCGAGTTGAGCTTCGCGCGCCGCTCCTCGACTTCGCCGCGCAGCGCGCCGGCGAGCTTTTGCAGGTAGCCCGCGTAGGCCGCACGGTAAGCGGCGAGCGCCGCGTCGGGGTCGCTCGTGCTTGAGACTTGGTCGAGTCGCGCGGCGACCTCGGACTTGAGCGCCAGCCACTGCGCGGCGTCGAAGCCGGACGGGACGGGCGCCGCGTCGAGGCTCGCGCGCAGGTCTTCGGCCAACAGGCGTGCGTATTCCCCACGCGCCTCGTCGAAGCTCGCGCGGGCGGCGTCGAACCTTTCGGCGCTAACGTCTCCCGCGGCCCGCGCGATGGCGGGCTCGACCTTGAGGCGGAGGGCGTCCAGAATGTTCGGCGCTTTAGCGCTCTGCCGAAACCTTTCGACCTCTTCACCAAAGTCTTTCAGCCGCTTGCTCAGGTCGTCCTTGACCGCCTTGGTGATTTCGGCGGGCAGGACGTCGAGCGCTTCCCGCGCCTGCTTAAGCGCGTCCTGCGCGGGCTGCTTTTCGCGCAGGAAGTTTCGGACTGAATCGAGTTTGGCACGGAACGGCTCGGCCAGCTCCGCCGGGCGGACGGCCTCCACGCGACGGCGCGCGTTCACCCATAAGGGAATCAGAGTCAGCTTCTTGTCGAGCAGCTCGACCGCGGCGTCCGGGTCTTTCGCGACGCCGACCTGCACGTCCTCGTAGATGTCGTCTATCCAACGCCGGATGAGGGCGAGCACGCCCTTCTCGTCGTCGTTGAGCTGACCGGCCTCGCGCTCAAGCGTGCTCACCTCGGAGGCGAGGACGAGCAGTCGCCGCTGTTGCAGCAGGCGCGGGCGGTCGCGAGTCCCGTAACGCCTGAGCAGTGAGCCGACGAGCACGCCGACGCCTATCAGCAGCGTCGCGCACAACGCCGACGACTTGACGACGACCGTGAGGGGCTTGCCGATGGGCAGCGCGTCGAGCGCGGCGACGCGCAGCGTACCCGTGTACTGCCCCGCGTCGCTCAGCCCCTCGATGGTCATGTGGTAGCGGCGCGTCTCGCCGCTTTTGAGCTTAATCTCGCCTGAGACTTCCTGCCCCTTGTCGTCCTTCACCGTCACGCGGCCGACGGGCGCCTGAAGCTTTGTGTTGTTCGGCCCTTCGAGCGCGAGCGCGACGGGGGTCGGGAGCTGAAGTGAATAACTCTCCGCGCCCGGGTTGCCGCCGAGTGTCACCAGGACGGTCTTCGCGCCCGACCACAGAATCGGCGTGTCGCGCACCGTCTCGACGCCGAGCACTTCGACGGGGATGGTGGCGCGCGTGCGCGTGACGGAGAGCGTTGTCGGGGGCCAGCGCTTGTCCCCGTAAATCAGGCTGATGTAGGACGTGTAGCTCCCTTCCAGCGGGAGGGTGGCCGTCACCTTGACCTGTACCGAGTCGAGGGCGGGCACCGCCACGGGGCCGTCGGCGCAGGGCTTGCCGTTCACCTCGCACCCCGTTTCGACCAGCGCCCCGTCAGGCCCCAGGAACGGCGCGACCGCGATTCGCACGGCGGGCACCGCGTCCTTCGTCGCCTCGACCGTGAGGAGGTAGCTGAAGCCGGCGCCGTTGCGATTGAGTTTAATGCCCTCGGCCGCCGACGCGCCCACGATGTTGAGCGCCGGCGGGCCCTCGACTGCCTGCGCGCGGGCGGTGGCGTGGCAGCCGAAGAGCGCCGCCAGCCAGAAGAGGCCCAGGAGCCTTCTCATTATCGTCTCCTCCGTTCCAGGGAAAGAGGCGCCTCGGGTCTGCGCCCCGGCGCGACGTGAGTTGAAAGCGGTCCCGCGGTCGGGGCCGTCACCCGGCCGTGTCCACTTCCGACAGTTCGGCGAAGCTGAGACCCGTGGCCCGTTCTATGTCTTCGATGGGCGCCTGCTTCTGTTCGTACCCTGTGAAGACTATCTCCTCCACGATGGGGCCGTGTTTGGCAATCTCGTCCATCTGTTCGAGGATGAAGCCCGCGGCGTGGAGTCCCTCGTCGTTCACCCACGCGACGATTTTCCAGAACGACTCGGGGACGCGCATCCCTTTCCTCAGCTCGGAGGCCGGCACGCCCTGCCGCAACTGGTTGAAGAATCTGTCGGTGCTGCGGAAGATAGGCCCCGCGAAGTACGAGAGCTTATTACCGGCCAGCGCCTCGCGGGTGATGATGTCTTCGAGGTCGCCCCACTCCTTGTTATTGAAGTCGCCTATCATCGGCGTCGCGTTCGTGATGGTGAAGGAATGTTCGTCGGCGAGCCGCATGGCGTCGTCGTCGACCCCCCAGACGGCGTCCTCGCGTTTGAACAGGTGGCCGCGCTGCATGGCGTTGCTGAAGATGTTGTCGTCGGGCTGGAACCGGTCTTCCATGCGCGGGTCCCAACTCCACGCGGGCCGCTTCGGGAGTGCGGTGAGCTTGAGCGTCTTCCAGTGCTGCCCGCCGTCGATATTGCCCGCGATGAAGAACGCGGTGCGCCGCACGCGGTTCATCATCAGGCTGTAGTTGGCGTACTTCAGCTCGGTCTCGTCAGTGTCCTTCAGCGTGGCGAGCTCGCGCCTGACCTCGCTCGACATTGCCGGCAGGGGAATCGGGTACTCGTCACCGAGGAACGTCGGCACGTACCCGGCCGCGTCGGCGAACTTGTCGATGTCGCGGCGTGTAATCTCCTCGACCGCGCCGCCCTGCCCGCCCGGCAGCCCCGGCAGCAGGATGGGGGTCGTCCGCTCGCTGACGGGCCCCGTCCGGGGGTCGGTCGCCACCGCGGAGATGCGCTTCAAAGCGTCGGCGGCGTGGGCGTTGTTCTCCTTCTCCGCCTTCTCCTGAAGCGAGTTGTAGATGCGGCTGATGCGCGTGCCCTCGTTAGTCAGGTAGCGAAGCATGTCGCTTGAATCACCTTCGGCGGCGGGAGTCTTGTCCCATCGCAGCACGCGGCGCTTGCCGTCAATCACGGCGCTATCCGCCACGCCGCCCCGGTGCAAGGCGATGACATACCACTGGTCGCTGCACACGGGCGACCCGGAAGAGCCCTTCAGCGTGTCGGTGCCGTAGAAGACTGAGATTTCATTCATCTGCGGGTCGACGCTGTCGGGCACGACCGGAAGGATGTAGTTGTCGCGGAGGGCGATCTTCTTCGGGCCGCCGCCCGGATGCTGGACGATGTTCGCCGCCTGCCTCTGCGTCGGGTCTATCTTGCCGGTCTGCTTGAAGAGCCGAAGGAAACCGAACTGCGAGAGGGGTATGTTCGACGACGTGTGGGGCGACACCGCGACGATGGCGTAGTCGAGCGTCTGGTCGTTGACGAACAGGAAGTCGGGCCGCAGCCGAAACGACTTGGTCTCCAGCGGGTCGCCGTCTATTCCGTCTTCGTCGTCGAAGACGATGGAGGCGGCTGCGGCGTAGTCCTCCGTCTTGAGCACGTGCCAGTTGGTCATCATCAGCCCCGGCGCGATTAGGAAGCCGGTGGCGTCGCCCGTCTCGGTCGAAGGGCTGTCGCTGATGCGAATCCGGCCCACGGCGCGCGCGGCCAGCAGCCCGATGTGCATGAAGCGCATGGGACGCAGGTCGTTGTCACGCTGGATGACCTCCGGCACGCGGCCGCCCGGGGCCAGGGTCAGCGGGACCACGGCCTCCACCGTCGGCAGGTCGCCTCGCTTCTCCGGCTCGGACGTAACGACGACGACCGCATCCAGCGTCGCCTCGGCCGTTGTGGTCGCGGAGGGCTGCGTGAGCCCGCGCTCCGACGGCAGGCGGAAGTCTCTTTGATGCCGCCTCGCTACGATGGCCTGCTCCTCCTGGACCTCTTGCGGCATCGTCTTCGCTTTTACGAGCGCCCCTTTGTACTGTTCGAAGCGGGCCGCGGCCTTTTCAAGCTCGCGAAGGTTAACTGTCATAGCGCATCATTCCTTTAGCTTAAGTCTATCCAAAAATGTGGTTCGACCGTCCCGTCAGCTTAAACACTGAAGGCGCGGTCGCTCACGTCACACACTACCGAGCAGGGAAATGTCGTTCATCTGACTTCTAATCATGACTCCGTAGAGAGTGAGTGGAAGTAGTGTCTTGAGGAAGTAAGACACATTTCCGCAAGGGCACCAGCGGAAAACGGCGGCACAATATAGCCCTTCACACTAAAAGTCAACGGGAGCGTGTGGCCCCCAACGACGTAGCGCTCGGCGAAGTGGCGCACCACCCCGCTCGCGCGCCTTTGGCGGAGAAGATCGGCGGGCGGTCGCGCTTCGTCGGCCCCCGACGACTTGCTCGGAAAGTGTTTGACACGATTCCACGCCGCGCGTATCGTTCCCGCATCCAGAGGGCCGACTCCCGCCGACGGGCGCCCCCGCCGGCCTCATGTTACCCCAGCCCTGACCTAACGGAGCCCTATATGAAACGCCTCTTGCCCGCGTCACTCGCGTTCTTCGCCATCGCCCTGCTCTTCAACTCTCACGCTCACACCGCGCCACTGAATAACAACCTGTGTGGCGGTAACCCGTGTCTCCAAATCGGCAGCTTCAACATCGAATTCCTCGGAGACACACAGCGGACTCACTACTGGGATGGCAAGCAGTACAAGTTGGAGCCTCGCACACAGAACGAGGTGAAACAGATCGCCGGGATGATCTTCCAGACGCTCGGCCTCGAAGTCGTGGTGCTCGAAGAGATCGACACCGGCAGTCAGAGGTACGCGTGGCTGAAAGAGTCGCTCGGACAGGTGGGCTATAAGTTTCTGGAGGGGACGAATAGCGAAAATAAGCAGTTCGTGGTCGTCGCCTATAAGGATGACGAGATCCAACTGGGAAGCTGGGGGGAACTGGAAGTTCCTAACGAATTCAGCATCCCCGTCGACTTTCAACACGAGCCGTGCGCGGCCGAAGGGCAACGACGGCCACTGGCGGCCACATTCAAGGCGAAAAAAGGTAAGTTCGATTTTATGCTGGTGGGGGTACACCTCAAGTCACAGCGCGATGGGGACTGCTCACACATCATTCGCCGACAACAGGCCGAAGACCTAGTGGCGGCCCTGAAAGTACACCCCTGGCTAAAGAAGGAGAAGGACGTAATCATCGTCGGGGATTTTAACGCCGCCCTGGAGGACACGCCGCCCTTCACCACAGCCTCCAAAGGTGAGATCGGCTCGCTTCGGCCGCTCACTACAATCGGTTTCGTGGATTTATGTGCGGCCGTTCACCGCGCGCCGGATTCGAGCACCTTCTCGTATTTGCCGAGGCCCTACCGCGGGGTGATCGATCACCTGATGGTCGTGCCGAAGGCCACGACCGAGTACCACAAAGGGAGCACGATCATTCACAAAGTCCCGGACGACAAACTGAATCCGAAGGACCATAAAAGCTACTATGATATCGTCTCCGACCATGCGCCCGTGTATGCTTCTTTCAGGATAGATTTGGATGATGATTGAGGAGGAGTCGGGATACCGACTTTACCGGGTAATGTTGCAAAGATTCATTCGAGGCGCGAAAGTTCTTCGAAAGCCTCTCGTTCAGGCACGATCTAAAAGAGCGAAGCGACAAACTTCGCCCGCCCTTGTGCATCACTCCCATCTAGGAGCTTGATGAACTTCAAATGTGAGTCTTGTACTGGAACTATTTCAACACTTTTGACGGGCCAATGCTTTTAACTCATGAGAGGTCGGAAACCGGGAAGTTCCTCGCCAATCAGTTCGACGAGCCGTGGAGGATGGCACAGGAAGACGACCTCTCAGGGGATGTCCCGGAGCCGGATTCCTACCATAAACGCTTCCATTCCCACGCCTCGGAATAAAACACAAAGCACAGCCGTTCCACGCTTCATCTCGTTTGTATAAACCGGGGGTAAGCATGCAACCGGGTGTGCCAAACAGTGCTGGCTAAGTATTACTCGAAGATACTGACGGCCGCCGGCGCCAACTACAATAAGGCGATAGAGCTAGATACGCCGTTGGTAGGGTTCACGAAGGAATAGGATGAAGCGACTGGTGGCCACGTCGCGTGATGACATAATGAGCTCCACACACTTTGCGGCATGACCGCAGGAAGGAGACAAGACCAGCCATGGATTACATCGGGATCGACCTCCACAAGAATTCAAGTCAGGTCTGCATCCTGACCGAAGACGGCGAGCTCGTCGAGCGCCGCATCAAGACCGACCGGGAGAGCTTCGACAAGCTGTTCGCCGAGAGGACGCCGGCGCGCATCCTCGTCGAGGCATCGACTGAAAGCGAGTGGGCGGCACGACACTTCGAAAGCCTCGGCTATGAGGTAATCGTCGCGGACCCGAACTTCGCGCCCATGTACGCCACCCGCGACCGGCGCATCAAGACTGACAGGCGTGACGCGCGGGCGCTGTGCGAGGCGTGCCGCCTCGGCGCCTACCGACCCGCTCACCGCACCTCCGACCGGCAGCGCGATGTGAGGGCTCACCTCGCGGTGCGCGAGACTCTCGTCCGCACTCGCTCCAAGTACATCTCGCTCATCGGCGCGCTGGCGCGGCGAGAGGGTTGCCGCATCGAGGCCGGGCCGTCGCCGAGCTTCGCTCGCCGCGTCGAGCAGGCGGGGTTGCCCGCACACACCCTGGTGCAGATCGAGCCACTGCTTGTCATGCTTGCCGCGCTGAACGAGCAGATCAAGTTGGCCGATAAACGTCTGGAAGAGATCGTCAAGACGGACGAGGTGGTGCAGAGGCTCTGCAGTGTGCCCGGCGTCGGGCCGGTGGTGGCCACGACCTTCGCCGCCACGCTCGACGATGCGGCGCGCTTCCTCGGGGCCAAGCATGTCCGTTCCTATCTGGGGCTGGTCCCGCGTGAGTACAGCTCAGGCGAGAGACAGCGCCGCGGCCGGATCAGTAAAGCCGGCAGCGCCCGCGCCAGGTCGCTGATGGTGGAGGCGGCCTGGTCGCTGTTGCGGTGGAAGACGGAGAGGACACGGGCGCTGCACGAGTGGTGGGCGCGGGTCGCGCAGCGGCGTGGGAAGGCGACAGCCGTAGTCGCGCTGGCGCGGAAGCTGGCCGGCATCATGTTCGCGGTCTGGAGAGACGGCACACAGTTCGACCCGCTGCTACTGCGACCGGGCGGTAGGGCGGAGGCGACCTAGCCGTCACGCTGGACTTTGAAAGACTGACCTCGGCGGGTTCAGACTACGGGCGGGCGAGCGCGGCAAACGGCTTGGCCCTGTGAGCGCCGGCGAAGGAATAGCGCCGCCCGCCCCCGCAACCAGACATGCGCCGGGCGTTAAAGTGACCGCCCAATCGAGAGTGCGGACAGAGAGATGAAAAGAACTCGCTGCACGGAGTCAGTGTGCCCGGGTTCAGCAAGCATGCTCGGGACAAAACGCTTGACACCAACCGCCGCTTCACAGAGAGACGTTCTTGAATCCATAACACGTTCGGTAGCGGCTTATCAATAATCGGCGCAGGAGATTGTAAATTCACCCGGTGTTCACAAAACAGGACGGCGTCGGCAGGCCGACCATCTCTACAAAAG
>JBEVKV010000367.1:0-18840 GCA_040509515.1 Pyrinomonadaceae bacterium
CGGCGTGCAGCGCGAGGCCGTCCGCGCCGTCCTCGCGCGCACGCCCTTCGTCGAAAGCTTTACGGACGCCCCGCCCGAGGCCGGCGGCTGGGGCGCGACCGTCGCCGTGTTAACGCCCGACGCCGGGGCCGCCGCGGATTGAACCGGAGGCGGGCGCGTCCGGGTTAGGCAGTAGACGGTAGTCAGTAGCCAGTAGACAGAACAGGCGGCGCGTCTTCGGCCATCGACCGTGACGCGCCGCCTTTTAGTTTTTCTACTGACTACTGCTTTACTTCCTGAGCCAGCCGAAGAGTCCGTAGATGACGGTTTCGCGGTTCTCTTCGTAGATGGCCTTCGTGAGCGGGATGGACATCGGGCATGCCTGGACGCAGTTCTGCGCGTTGCCGCAGTTGGTGATGCCGTCGTCTTCCATGATGGCCGTCAGGCGGTCGTCGCGCGTGATCTTCCCCGACGGGTGCATGTTCTGGTAGCGCACCTGCGCGATGGCCTGCGGGCCGATGTAGTTGCCGTCGCCGTACTGCGGGCAGGCTTCCAGACAGCAGCCGCACGTCATGCAGCGCGAGTACGCGTAGCGTTCGGCCACGTCCTCCTGCGACATGCGCGGGCCGGGGCCGAGGTCGTAAGAGCCGTCGATCTCGATCCAAGCCTTGACGCGCTTGAGGTGGTCGAACATCTCCGAGCGGTCGACGACGAGGTCGCGCACGTTGGGGAATTTCGACATCGGTTCGAGCGTGATGGGCTTGTGCGGTTCGAGGTTGTCGACGAGCGCCGAGCAGGACTGGCGGACGCGCCCGTTGATGACCATCGTGCAGATGCCGCAGACCTGCTCAAGACAGTTCATGTCCCAGACCGGGGGCGTCGTCTTCTTCCCATCGCGCGTGACCGGGTTCTTCCTCACCTCCATCAGGCAGGAGATGATGTTGAGGTTCGGCCGGTAGGGGATGGCGAACTCCTCCCACCGCGCCGGCGCGTCCTGCCGCTCGCGGCGGCGTATCCGCAGGACGACCTCCCGCGGCGTGTTCCTCGACCCCGGCCGTTGCTGCTCGACTTTTGCTTCTGCGCTCATGAGTTGAAATCCACCTTGTCGTAGACTGCGTTTAGACTCAAAGTGCATTCGATTGACGGCAGCGTGAGCGAACTTCCGAGCACGCTGGCCGGCTGATACGTCCACCTTCCGTCATCGTTCCTGACGAACTGCTCCACGAGCGGTCGTTCCTGCGAGATGAGTATGTACTCCTTCAGAGACGTAATCGTCCGGTAAGCCCCGAACTTCGCCCCGCGGTCAAAAGCCTCCGTGCTGGAAGATAGCACTTCGACAATTAAGCCGGGATTAAGAATGATGTCCCGCCGGTCGTCGTAATACTGTAACTCGCCGCAGACGACCGTTACGTCCGGGTAGAAGAACTTCCGAGAGTCACGCAGCCCGACTTTCAAGTCGCTCCCGAGGACGCGGCACGGGCGCGCGCGGAGTTGAACGGTGAGTTCGGCCGTGACGTTACTCGCGATTTGGATGTGACTGACGGTAGCGCCGGGCATCGGGAACACACCTCCGTCGAGATACTCGCTTTTGGTTTCCGATAACCTCTCGGCGGCGAGGTACTCTTCGGGAGTCACGTCCGTGACCGTCTGTGTCGTCATAACCTTCACCAGAACCGGCGGCGGGCGTTAAGGGTTCTTGCCGCCCGCGTCCTCGATTGCGTCGCCGCGCTCGCGGCGCGTCTCGACCTCTCCGGAGACGGCGCGGTCGACCTTCTCCTTGTCCTGACCCCAGACGGCGGGGCCGGAAATGTTGGGCGGCTTCTGCTCCCAGCCCGAGGCGGGCACCTGCGCCGCGCCGTCTTTGGTCGGCGACTGCTCGGCCTGACCGCCGGCGGCGGCCTTCGCCTGCTTGCCCTTCGTGTAGTCGCGCTTGCGCGGCTCGATGAGCCCCACGTCGACCGCCTCCCAAGAGAAGACCGGCCCCTCGCCCGAGAACTCGGCGATGGTCGTCTTCATGAAGTTCTCGTCGTCGCGGTTGGGGAAGTCCGGCTTGTAGTGCGCGCCGCGCGACTCGTCGCGGTTCAGCGCGCCGAGCGTGATGACGCGCGCCAGTTGCAGCATGTTGTAGAGCTGGCGCGCGTGCGGCACGGCGTGCGTCGCCCACACGTTCGAGTCGTTGAGCGAGATGTGACGGTAGCGGTCTATCAACTCAAGCAGCTTCTCGTCGGTCTTCTTCAGTTCCTTGTTGTGGCGGACGACGGTCACGTTTTTGGTCATCCAATCGCCCATCTCTTCGTGGATGACGTACTGGTTCTCCGACCCCGTCTGCTTCAGAAGCCCGGCGTTAATCTCCTGCTGCCGCTTCAGCTCGTCGTCGTAAATCTTCGAGCCGTCCGAGCCGTTGCGCTCGACGTTCTTGGCGAACTCGATGGCGGCCGGCGCGGCGATGAAGCCGCCGTAGACGCAACTGACGAGCGAGTTCGCGCCGAGGCGGTTCGCGCCGTGGATCGAGTAGTCGCACTCGCCCGCCGCGAGCAGTCCGGGGATGTTCGTCCGCTGCTCGTAGTCCACCCACAGCCCGCCCATCGAGTAGTGCACGCCGGGGAAGATGCGCATCGGGACGTGGCGCGGGTCGTCGCCGACAAACATCTCGTAGATTTCCAGAATCGCGCCGAGCTTGCGGTCGAGCGTCTCGGCCGGGATGTGCGTCAAATCCAGATAGACCTGATTCTCGCCGTAGACGCCGAAGCCTTTGGTGCAGACCTCGAAGATTTCGCGCGTGGCGATGTCGCGCGGCACGAGGTTGCCGTAGGCCGGGAACTTCTCTTCGAGGAAGTACCACCGCTCGGACTCGGGGATGGACGAGGGCTGGCGCTTATCGTTCTTCGCCTTCGGCACCCACACGCGCCCGCCCTCGCCGCGCGCCGACTCGGACATCAGGCGCAGCTTGTCCTCGCCGGGAATCGAGGTCGGGTGAACCTGTATGAACTCGCCGTTGGCGTAGCGTGCGCCCTGCTGGTAGCAGGCGGAGACGGCCGAGCCGGTGCAGACCATTGAGTTCGTGGACTTGCCGAAGATGAGCCCCGGCCCGCCGGTCGCCATGATGACCGCGTCGGCCGGGAAGGCTTTCAGCTCAAGCGTCGAGCGCTCCATCGCGACCAGCCCGCGGCAGACGCCGTGCCCGTCCTGCACGAGCGAGAGCATCTCCCAGTGCTCGTACTTGTTGACCTTGCCCGCGGCCTCCTGCCGGCGCACCTGCTCGTCGAGCGCGTAGAGCAGTTGCTGACCCGTGGAGGCCCCCGCGAAGGCCGTGCGGTGGTGGAGCGTGCCGCCGAAGCGCCGGAAGTCGAGTAAGCCTTCGGTCGTGCGCGAGAAGGGGACGCCCATCCGGTCGAAGAGGTAGATGATCGAGGGGGCCATCTCGCACATCTTCTGCACGGGCGGCTGGTTGGCGAGGAAGTCGCCGCCGTAGACCGTGTCGTCGAAGTGCTTCCACGGCGAGTCGCCCTCGCCCTTGGTGTTGACCGCGCCGTTGATGCCGCCCTGCGCGCAGACCGAGTGCGAGCGCTTGACGGGCACGACCGAGAAGAGGTCTACGGCGTGCCCTCCTTCGGCGATCTTCATCGCCGCTGCGAGCCCCGCGAGCCCGCCGCCGACAATCGCCACGCGTAACTGAGTGTTTGCCATGTCGTTATGCCAGTCCTATCAGCCCGAGGAGCCCGCCCTCTTTGATAAAAGCCACCTGCGCGTTGATGCCGACGAGCAGGAGCAGCAGCCCGAAGGCGATGCAGGCGTAACCCGTCAGGCGCTGCGCGCGTTCGCCGATGACGATGCCCCAGTCGACCGCGAAGAGCCACAGCCCGTTCGCCAGATGCCACACGGTCGCGAGGATGCCGACGAGGTAGACGATGAAGATGATGGGCATCTGGAACTCGCGGCTGACGATGGAGTAAGCCTCGTTCGGGAAGTGCGCCACCGAGCGCTCGTTGAGGCCGGGGATGACCCCGAAGCGGAAGTTCAGGACGTGGAAGAGGATGAAGAAGAAGAGAATCATCCCCGTCACCCGCTGGATGGTGTAGAACCAGTTGCGCGGGTAGGGGTAGGCGAGGTTGTTGGGGCGCGCCTCCCACGTGATGAACAGGCCGTAGACCGCGTGGTAGATGAGCGGGATGAAGATGCCCACGATCTCGATGAAGATGATGTACGGGATCGACTGGAGGTCGCGGACCGCGTTGTTAAAGTCGGCGGGCCCGGTCATCGCCTTCGAGTTGGTGTAGAAGTGCTCCAGCAGGAAGACGCCGAGCGGGATGATGCCCGTCAACTGGTGAAGCTTCCTGAAGACGAACGTGCTACTCAGACGGACGGCCATGTCGGAAGTGCCTCTCCTTCGCGGTGCGCGACGGCGCGTGCCCCCTCCGGCGGGTGCGTCGGCGCGTGACGCGGCGCTGAAACGTTAAATTCTGGTAGGTCGGCCATGATTATAACGACCCGCTTTAGAAAAGCAATCGCCCGCCGGCCGGGCGCGTAAATCTCGCCGCCGCGCGGCGCCGTGCGTGTCCACCGTGTAGCCATTTCGGCCTGCTCCGTTAGCGTCTAGTTTAGTCCAGCCGTCATATAAGATAAAATGAAAAATGTAGGGCAAACATCTGAGAGGTTCTTATAAAAGCAGTGCAGATCGAAACGCTCAAAATCTTCTGCGACCTGGTCGAGACGCGCAGCTTCTCGCAGGCCGCCGAGCGCAACTTCGTCACACAGTCGGCCGTCAGCCAGCAGGTGCGCGGGCTCGAATCGAAGTTCAAGCGCCGGCTGCTCGAACGCGTGCGCGGCCGCCGCGAGCTACATCTGACGCAGGCGGGCGAGGCTTTCTTCGAGGCCAGCCGCGAGGTGCTCTCGGCCTACGGCCGGCTCGAAGAGAACATGCGCCAGCTCTCCGGCACGGTGGGCGGGACGGTGCGCGTCGCCACCGTCTACAGCGTCGGCCTGCACGAGCTGCCGCCCGTCGTGCGCGAGTTCATGGGGCTCTACCCGCGCGCCCAGATTGATTTGGAGTACAGCCGCCCGACGCGCGGCGTGCGCGACGTGATGAGCGGCGCGGTGGACGTGGGCGTCGTCGCCTACCCGGAGAAGCGCCGGGGGCTGGAAGTCGTCCCGCTCGGGGGCGACCGCCTCGTCTTCATCTGCCGGCCCGAGCACCCGCTCGCCGGGCGCAAGAAGCTCAAGGCCGCAGACCTGCAAGGGCAGAACTTCATCCACTTCGAGCGCGACATCCCGACGCGGCGCGCGACCGACCGAATACTTCGCGCGCACGGCGTCACGGTTCAACGCGCCGCGGAGTTCGACAACATCGAGACCATCAAGCGCGCCGTCGAGGTCGGGCTGGGCGTGGCGGTCGTTCCGCGCCCGTCCGTCTTAGACGAGCGGCGTTCGGGTCAACTCGCCGTCGTCCCGCTCGCAGAGCCCGAGTGGGAGCGCGCGGTCGGGGCCGTCTACCGCAGCGACCGCGCGCTCTCGACCGCCGCGCGCAAGTTCGTCGAGCTGCTACAGCGGCACGGCGGTTCGGGCGAGGACGGCGCGACCGAAGACGGGGGCGTCGCCCGCAAAACGAAGAAGGCGGGTGGCGGTCGCGAATGAAGCGCGTGCTGGTGATAGGCTCGGGCGGGGCGGGCAAGTCCACCTTTTCGCGCCGGCTGGGCGAGAGGCTCGGGCTTGAGGTCATTCACCTCGACGTGGAGCACTGGCGTCCCGGCTGGGTCGAGACGCCGAAGGACGAGTGGGCGCGCAAGGTGGACGAGTTGTGCCAACGCGATTCGTGGGTCATGGACGGCAACTTCTCGGGCACGCTCGAACGGAGGCTCGCCGCGTGCGACGCGGTCGTCTTTTTAGACCTGCCGCGCGTGGTCTGCGTGTGGCGCGTGCTGAAGCGCGTCGTGATGTACAGGGACGGGACGCGCCCCGACATGGCCGAAGGATGCCGCGAGAAGTTCGACCTGAAGTTTCTGCTGTGGGTCTGGAACTACCCGAAGCGCACGCGGCCGAAGGTGCTGGCGCTGCTTGAGCAGCACGGCGAGGGCAAAAGAATCGTCCGCCTGCGTTCGAGCGCGGAGGCCGAGAGGTTCTTAAATCAGTTGGAGGTGCGCTGAGCTGTCTGAGGAACTGACGCAACTGTCGGCCGCCGAACTGGGCCGAAGGATTCGCACGCGCGAGGTCTCGCCGGTCGAGGCGGTCGGGGCGTACCTGCGCCGGATTGACGAAGTGAACCCGCGGCTCAACGCCGTCGTCGCGGTCGCGCCCGACGCGCTCGAACGCGCGCGCGAGGCGGAAGACGCGCTCGCGCGCGGCGACGCCGTAGGCGCGCTCCACGGCGTGCCCTTGACGGTGAAGGACACGGTTGACGTGCGCGGGTCGACGGCCGCGTGCGGCTCGCGCGTGCGCGCAGGTCTGGTGCCGGAAGAGGACGCGCCGGCGGTGGCGCGTCTGCGCGCGGCCGGCGCGATCATTCTGGGGAAGACGAACTGCCCGGAGTTCGCGCTCGACTACACTTCGGAGAATCCCGTCTACGGACGCACCAACAACCCGCACGACGCTTCGCGCACGCCGGGCGGTTCGAGCGGCGGCTGCGCGGCGGCCGTCGCGGCGTGTCTGACGGCGGGGAGTCTGGGGAGCGACCTCGCGGGCTCCGTGCGCATCCCCGCGCACTTCTGCGGCGTCGCGGCGCTCAAGCCGACGGCCGGGCGCGTGCCCGGCGGCGGGCAGTTGCCGCCGGCCTCCGGGCTCCACTCGCTCGGCGCGACGCTGGGGCCGCTCGCGCGCACCGTCGAAGACCTGCGACTCTTCTTCCGCGTCCTGTCGGGTCGAACGTCGCCTGTCGAAAGCGAGGGCGCGGGTGGCTTGAAGGGGATGCGCGTCGCCTTCTACACGGACGCGGACGCGGTGCCGGCGTCGGCCGAGACGCGCGCGGCCGTGTCCGACGCGGCGCGCGCTCTGGCGGGCGCTGGCGCTGAGGTCTTCGAGGCGTCGCCGCCCGGCGTCGAGCGCGCGACGGAACTGTGGCTCTCGCTCTTCGAGTACGCGACGCAGCGTTTCATACGCCGCATGTACGAGGGAAGAGAGGACGAGGCCGGGCGCGCCGCGCGCGTCATCCTCGAAAGAGGCGCGCGCTGGGGCGAGCCCGCGCTCGAAGACGTGCTGCGCGCGTGGGAGGAGCGCGACCGCGCGCGCGCGGCGCTGCTCGCGTGGATGGAGGACGTGCCTCTCTACGTCGCGCCGGTCGGCGCCGTGCCCGCGTTCAGGCACGAGGAGTTCGGCCGCCTTGAGTTGGAGGGGCGGAGCGTCCCGACCTTCCGCGCCTTCTCGTACGCGCACGCGGCGAACGTCTTCGACCAGCCGGCGGCGTGCGTGCCGGCGGGCGTGTGCGCGTCGGGGCTGCCCGTCGGCGTGCAGGTCGTCGGACGCCCGCACGAGGAGCGACGCGTGCTCGAAGCCGCGCGCGTGCTCGAAGAGGCGCTCGGCGGCTGGCGTCGGCCGCGCGGAATTTGAAACCATTTCAAATGCGCGCCCCAATCCGTTATAGTCTCGCCCCGTCGAGGGTGGTGGGAAAGAATTTCAAATTTGAAATGTTAAATTTCAAATTTTATCGGGAGGTCACATGGCTGGATTAGGCATACTCTTCTTCCTGTTCTTCATCGGCATCGCCGTGATGGTCATCGCGTCAAAGTCGATCAAGATCGTGCCGCAGGCGACCGTCATGCTCATCGAGCGGCTCGGCCGCTTCAACCGCGTCGCCGACAGCGGCCTCAACCTCATCTACCCGTTCTTCGACAAGCCGCGCGGCGTCTACTGGACGAACGTCCGGCCCGGCCTCACCTCCATCGACATGCGCGAGCAGTACATCGACCTGCCGCCGCAGCCCGTCATCACGCGCGACAACGTGACCATCCACGTCGATTCGGTCGTCTACTGGCAGATCACCGACCCGAAAAAGGCGGTCTACGAGGTCGCAGACCTCATCGGGGCCATCGTCCAGTTGACCATCACGGGCATGCGCGCCGTCATCGGCGACATGGATTTGGATCACACGCTGTCGCAGCGCGACCAGATTAACGCCAAGCTCCGCATCGGGCTCGACGAGGCGACCGACAAGTGGGGCGTGAAGGTGACGCGCGTGGACGTGAAGAACATCCAGCCGCCTGAGGACGTGCGCGTCACGATGGAGAAGCAGATGACGGCCGAGCGGACGCGCCGCGCGCTCGTCCTTCAGGCCGAGGGCGACAAGCAGGCCGCCATCACGCGCGCCGAGGGCGAGAAGCAGGCGCAGGTGACGCGCGCCGAGGGCGAGAAGCAGTCGGCCATCCTCGCCGCCGAGGGCGCGGCGCAGGCACGCCTCCGCAACGCCGAGGCCGAGGCCGAGGCCATCGCGCAGGTCTCGCGCGTCATGCTCGACCACGGCAACCCCGCGCAGTACCTCATCACGCAGCGCTACATCGAAAGCCTCAAGGAGATGTCGCGCGGCCAGAACTCGAAGGTCATCTTCATGCCGGTCGAGACCTCCGCCATGCTGGCGAGCGTCGGCGTCATCAAGGAGATGTTCGCCGAGACGGGCGAGAAGCGCCGCGAAGAAGGCGGCGGCGGCGGACAGCAACTCCCGCCGGGTCGGCCGCGTCAACTGCCCAACAGTTAATTCTAGAGCGTGTGGCGGGAGAGGGGAGTGTAGCGCGAGCCGCCGGGGCCGAGTTCGCTGCGCATGACGACGAGTTCTGAGACGCGGAAGTCGTGCGGGCCGAACGTCGAGCGGCGGTGAGCTTCGGAGAGGGCGTGCGCGTCTTTGGGGGCGCGCAGGCGTGCGAGCGTGAGGTGGGGTTTGAAGGCGCGCGGCTCGCGCGGATAGCCGGCCGCCTCGCACTGCTCTTCGAGCCGGCGTTGCAGGCGCGCGAGACCTCCCGACTCGTCGCGTACGCCGAGCCAGAGCACGCGCGCCGCCCCGCGCGGGGGGAACGTTCCCGCCTCCGCGACTGACAACGCGAACGTCCCGAAGCCGTCGGCGGCCGCGCCCGCCGCGCCCGAAATCGCGGGGACGCGCGCGGTCTCGACCTCACCCAAAAACTTCAAAGTGATGTGAAGACTCGTGGGACGCGCCCAACTCGCGCGCGCTTCGGGGAAGTCTCGGCGCAGTCGCGCGGCGTGCGCCGCGGCCGCCTCGCGCGCCTCTTCGGGAAGCTCGACCGCGCAGAAGACCCGCAGGCTCTCGACGCCCGCCGCGCTCACGGCTGTTTCGGCTCAAGCGAGAGCGCGGGTTGCGCGGCGCGCGCGACTGCCGCCGCCGTGAAGGGGAAGACGCGCGGCGTCGAGGCGCGCCAGTCGGCGAGCTGATCCTGCCAGTGCGGGCTGCGCGGGTCGCCCGAGATGCCGAGCGAGATGCCCTGCTGCGTCTTGTCCCAGTCGGAGGCGTCGGCGATGAGCCGCATCGAGACGGCCGCCCCGACGTTGGGCGAGGCGAAGAGCCCGCCGCCGCCTTTCTGCGGGAAGGGGGCGATCTTGAAAGGCTCGCCCACCACCGGCACGCCCGCCAGCGGGTGCGGGAAGTTCACCTGAATAACACCCCAGACCCACTTCGTCTCGTCCGCGCCGTAACGTTTGGCGAGCGATTCGCGCGCCTCGCGGTGCGTGGCGTCGAAGAGTTCGGCGTAAGTTTTGTACGCCTTCGGCAGCCACTCGGCCGGGCGTTCCTGTACGACGCGGTCGAAGAGCATCGAGTTCCAGCGGTACTCCTTCGCCAGCTCCGCGCCGACCGCGCCTTCGAGAATCTTCTGGCGGAAGAGGCCGGCCATCTCGACGGCGAGTCGCGGCGCGCGCGCGTCCGGCATGAGTTGGCCGTCCCACGACTCGAAGAGTTTGACGGTCTCGCGCCACTTCTCGTCCTTCGCGTCGAGCCCGGCCTCGTGCGCGACGCGCGCGACCTCGCGCGCGAACGCGACGCCGGTGATGGGGTGAGCGTCGCCGAGCACGGCGCGGAAGTCTTCGGCCGTCAGCTTCGGCTTGGCCGTCAGCAGGTCGTGGATGCGCCGCGCGCGCGAGGGCGGCGCCCAGACGTGCGTGAGAAAGTGCGGGTAGCTCGTCCCGACGACGCGGTTGTTCGCGGTGACGATGACGCCCGACGGCGGGTCGAGGACGTGCGGCAGCTCGGCGAAGGGGATGAAGCCTTTCCACTCGCCCTCGTCCTTCGAGCCGTCGAAGGGGACGCTGCCGTCGCCGCTTGCGCGGACGGGAATCTGACCCGCGCCGTAGTAGCCGATGTGGCCGTCAACGTCTGCGTAGACGAAGTTCTGCGTCGGGCCGCTGTAGTCCCTGAGCGCCTCCTGAAACTCGTTCCAGTTGCGCGCGCGGTTGAGCTTGTAGAAGGCCGCGAACTCGGTTGAGGAGGGCGAGAGTGCCGTCCAGCGCAGCGCGAAGCTGTCGCCGCCGCGCTGGAGCACGACGGGACCGTGGCGCGTGACGGGAACCTCGTGCGTCACGACTTCGGTCTCGGTGCCGACGGGCGACTTGCGGACTTTAATCTCTTCGCGCCGCACCTCGGCGTCGCGCCAGCCGGCGGGCGTCATGTACTTGCGCGGGTTGGCGGGGTCGAACTTCTCGCGGTAGAGGTCTTGCACGTCCGGGCCGAGGTTGGTCAGGCCCCACGCGATGCGCTCGTTGTGGCCGATGACGACGCCGGGCGCGCCGACGGCCGTCACGCCCGCGACGCGCAGACCCGGCGCGCTCAGGTGAACCATGTACCAGATCGACGGCGCGGAGGGCGAGAGGTGCGGGTCGTTGGCGAGCAGAGGCTTGCCCGAGACGGTGCGCTTACCCGACACGACCCAGTTGTTGCTCGCGGCCAAGTCCTCCGCGAAGAGTCCGACGCGCTCGCGCGTGCGCGTCTCGACCTCGTGAATCGAAGACAGCTCGGCGAGCAGTTCGGCCGCGTACGTGGCGGGCGGGAGCGCGGAGCGCGTCTTCGCGGGCGGCGCGCTCTTCTTGTCCGGCTTGTCCGTGCCGACGACGGGCAGGTCGAGCGGCGAAGTCTCGGGGAAGAGCGCGGCGGCCTTCTCGGGCGGGAGGTCTGCGAAGAGCGAGCGCGCGAGGTCGAGTTGCCACGTCGTCGAGAGCGCCTCGGCGAAGTTCTTGCCGACGGCCGCCGAGTCGGCCGGCGTCCAGTGGCGCGGGCGGAAGCCGAGTATCTGGAACTCGACGGGGAGGCTCTTGGCGTCGAGCGCGTCGATGTATGCGTTGACGCCGCGCGCGTAAGCCTCCATGACGGCGCGCGAGCGCGGGTCGGCCTGCGCGACGCTCGCCTCGGCCACCTGCGCGAAGCCGTAAGCGCGCCGCCGCTTGTCGTCTTCGAGCGTGACGCGGCCGAAAATCTCAGACAGCTCGCCGCGCGCCGTGCGCCGCATCAAGTCCATCTGCCAGAGCCGGTCGGAGGCCGTCACGTACCCCTGCGCGAAGTAGAGGTCGGTCTCGTCGGCGGCCTCGATGTAAGGGATGCCGCGCTCGTCGCGCCTGACCTTCACGCCGCCCTTCAGACCCGCGAGCCGCACGACCTCGGGCCACGGCTTCGCCTGCGCCGCGGTCTGCGCGCAGACGGCGGGCGGCGCGTAAGAGGTGAGAAGAAACGACAGCGCCAGTGCGAGACGCGTGACGAGGCTGTTTGCTTTCATCGGATTTCGAGTCCTCAAGGCGGAAGGTGTCGAACGCGCGTGCATCTTACGCGAAAGACGGATGCGACACCAATTCTGTTAACGACGGTCAGGAGTCGGCTCGTCAGTTTTTAGTGAAGCGTTTGGCGGCCTTCAGTGCTCGGGGTCGATGACGATGAGGCGCGGCTCGGTCATCTCCTCCATCGCGTAGCGGACGCCCTCGCGCCCCGCGCCCGAGAGCTTGACGCCGCCGTAGGGCATGTTGTCCACGCGGAAGGCGGGCGAGTCGTTGACGATGACGCCGCCGAAGTCGAGCGCGCGCAACGCCCGCAGCGCGCGCGCCGTCTCGCGCGTGAAGACGCCGGCCTGCAAGCCGTAGCGCGTGTTGTTGGCTTCCGAAAGCGCCTGCTCGAAGTCGCCGAACGTCTGGAGCGTGGCGACCGGCGCGAAGACCTCCTCCGAGCAGACGCGCATCTCGCTGTGAACGTCCGCGAGCACCGTCGCTTCGAGCAGCGAGCCCTCGCGCTGCCCGCCGCACAGCAGACGCGCGCCGCCCCCGACCGCCTCTTGAATCCAGCCCTCGGCGCGTCGCGCGGCCGCCTCGTCAATCATGTTCGACAGCTCGGTCGCCTCGTCGAGCGGGTCGCCCGCCTTGAGCGATTCGGCGAGACGGACGAAGCGCCCCGTGAACTCTTCGGCGACCCGCTCGTGGACGAGCACGCGCTGCGCGGAGATGCAGACCTGTCCGGCGTACGCGAAGGCGGAGGCGGCCGTGCGCTCCGCGGCGTAAGGCACGTCGGCCGTCTCGTCGACGATGACGGGGGCGTTGCCTCCGAGTTCGAGCGCGACGGGGATGCGCGCCGCGCGACGGCGCAGCAGCCAGCCGACCTCCGCGCTCCCCGTGAACGAGATCAGCCCGACGCGCTCGTCTTCGAGAACCGAGTCGATGGTCTCAATCTCCATCGGCACGACCTGCAGTGCCGCGCGCGGCAGCCCCGATGCGAGAAAGACTTCGCCGAGCAGCAGCGCGGTGAGCGGCGTGCGCGGGCTCGGCTTGACGACGATGGCGTTGCGCGAGGCGAGCGCGGGCGCGACCTTGTGCGCGACGAGGTTGAGCGGGAAGTTGAAGGGCGTGATGCCGAAGACGACGCCGCGCGGGAAACGCTCCGTCCAGCCCGTGCGCCCCGCGCCGCCGGCCTGCCCGTCGAGCGGAACGACCTCGCCCGCGAAGCGCCGCGCCTCCTCGGACGCGTGCGTGAACGTCATCACACCGCGCTCGACCTCGGCGCGCGCCGTCCTGATGGGCTTCCCGGCTTCCGTAGCGATGGTGCGCGCGAACTCTTCCGCGCGCGCGCTTATGCCGTCCGCGACCCGACGCAGGGACTCCGCGACGCGGTGGCGCGGAAGCTCTTTCATCTCGGCGGCGGCGCGCGCGGCCGCGCCCAACGCCTCGTCAACCTCCGCCGCGGACGCGACCGAGAAGTTCGCAATCAACTCTGAGTTGTAGGGCGAGCGCACCTCGCGCGTCGCCGAAGTGACGCGCCACTCGCCGCCGATGAGAAGCGGTTTGGTCTCCATCTTTATTAAAAGAGCGTTCTGGTTGACGGTCATAGAGCCGGCCGCTACAATTCGCACGCTCGTCGAAAGATTCTCGGGGGTCGAGTCTAGCAAACATGAAGTCACGCAGCACACGGCTCGCGCGCACGCTGGCGGCGCTCGCATTCGCGCTCACGCTCGCGGTGTCCGCGCGCGCGCAGCAGCGGCCGCTCCTGACCGAGGACGTGGACGTGCTCCCGCCCGGCTCGCTCCGCGTGCAGGTCGGCATCGACTTCGTGCAGGACGCCAAGTTCCCCGTCTCGGGGCTGACCGGCGACCTGACGCGCGTCGGCGTCATCGGCGTCCACGTCGGGCTCTCGCCCAACGTCGAGTTCTCCATCGAGGGCGTCGCGCAGAATTTCCTCAGCATCAACACGCGCGGCGCGAGCGCGGTTCCTTTGAATCTCACGGCGGGCACGGGCTCGACCAACGACACGGGCGACTTTCGCCTCGCGACCAAAATCAAGCTGCGCAACGAGACGCGGCGCGGCCCCAGCCTCGGCTTCAAGTTCGGCGTCGAGCTTCCGAACTCGAACGAGACGCGCGGCCTCGGCCTCAACCAGACGAACGCCTTCGGCATGATGCTCGTCGGCAAAAAGTTCGGGCGCGACGGCCGGCTGAACACCTTCGGCAACCTCGGCCTCGGCATCTACACCGCGCCGACGCGGCTCTTCACGCAGAACGACATGCTGCTCTACGGGCTCGGCGGCATCTTCCGCGTCAACAAGACGGTCAACATCGCCGCCGAGGTCAACGGCCGCGCCAACACGCGCGGCGGCACCGCGCCGCTCGGCACAGAGTCGCGCGGCGAGTTTCGCCTCGGGCTTCAGGTCAAGGCCGCGGGTCTCCGCTTCGACGCCGCCGGCATCAAGGGGCTGACCGAGTTCACCCCGCGCTCCGGCGTCACCTTCGGCGTCACCTACGACACGCCCTCCGTTTTCACACCGGTCAAATAGGCAGTTCAAAGTTGCGCGTTCAAAGTCGAAGGCGAGCCCCCCGACTTTGAACTTTGAACTTTGAACTTTAAACTCGAACCCATGTTCGAGTGGATGAAGGCTCTCGTCCTCTGGCTGCACGACTTCATCAGCGAGGTGCCGATCTACGTCGCGGGGCCCGCGATGATTCTGATCGGCGCGCTCGACTCGTCGCTGCTGAGCCTGCCGGAGATTAACGACTACCTCGTCGTTGCGCGCTGCTACAGCGACCCCAAGTCGGTCTTCTACTTCCCGCTCTTCGCCGCCGCCGGCTCCGTCCTCGGTTGCCTTCTGCTCTACAGCATCATGCGGCGCGGCGGGCAGGCCGTGATGCGGCGACGCTTCAGCGCCGAGAACATCGCGCGGGTCGAGAAGGCTTACGCGCGGTTCGGGTTCCTCGCGCTGGCGGTGCCGGCGCTTCTGCCGCCGCCGATGCCGTTCAAGATTTTCGTCGCCACGGCGGGCGCGCTCGAATACCCACGCTGGCGCTTCGTGCTGACCATCATGATCGCGCGCAGCATCCGCTACATCGTCGAGGGCACGCTGGCGGTCTTCTACGGCGAGCGCGTGCTCGTCTTCATGAAGGACAACGGGCTCTACATCCTGAGCGGCGTGGGCGCGCTGCTCGTCGTCGTCGTCGGCGGCTACGTGCTCTTCAAGCACATCCGCGCGCCGCGCGCGAGCGCGGTCGAACTGGTCGAGGGGAAGGCGGGCGACGAGAAGCTCGGCGGGGCGGAGGCGGACTAAATCTTGAAGTGGCTGATACGCAAAATCACGAACGGGCTGACCTCGGTCAAAGACTTTCTCATCCCGTTCGGCGCGTTCGGGCTGTTCGCCATCGCGCTCTTGGACTCGGCGCTCGTCCCGCTGCCGGGCGGGCCGGACGCCGTGATGATTCTCCTCTCGACGCAGAGCCCGGCGCGGATGCCGCTCTACGCGCTCGGGGCGACGGCCGGGTCGGTCATCGGCTGCCTCATCCTCTATTACATCTCGCGCCGCGCGGGGCGTCGCGCGCTTGAGAAGTTCCCGCCGCAGAAGCAGGCGCGCGTCAAGGAACTCGTCGACCGCTACGACGTGCTCTCGGTTCTGGTCGCGTCGGTCTTGCCGCCGCCGTTCCCGTTCAAGCTCTTCGTCATCACGGCCGGCGTCTTCCGGCTGAGCGTCGTGCGCTTCGCGCTCGCGGTCGCGGGCGGGCGCGCCTTCCGCTTCTTCCTCGAAGGCTTCCTCGCCGTCCGCTACGGCGAGCGCGCCAAAGACCTGCTCGCCGAGAACTACCCGGCCGTCGGCCTCGGGCTCGCCGCGCTCATCGTCGTCGGGTTCGTCTTGAAGGGATTGCTCAGGAAGCGAAAGGGAGGCGAGGCGAAGGAAGAATTAAACACGGAGACGCGGAGACAGGGGTGAAACAATTTCAAAGTTGAAAGTTGAAATTTCAACTTTGGCTCAGGCGCTCTCGGCCTTCGAGCTTTGACCGTTGGGCTCGGGGGGCAACTGTTTGCGGAAGCGGCGCGCGCCGCCGAGGTCGCGCACGCCGTTCTCGTCGAGGTGTTCAAGCAGGCGCAGCAGGACGCGCGCGGTGGCGAGCGCGTCGTCGCCGGCGCGGTGGCGCGTGCGGTGCGGAACCGAGAAGTGTTCGGCGAGCGCGCCCAGACGGAAGCTCTTCAGCTCGGGCAGAATCTGGCGCGCGAGCGAGACGGTGCAGATGTGCGAGTTCATCATCCGGCGGCCGGGGAAGACGTGCCCGACCTCGTGGTTGATGAAGCGCACGTCGAAGATGGCGTTGTGCGCGACCAGCACCGAGGTGTCCGCGAAGTCGAGCCAGTCGGCGGCGACCTCCTCGAAGGGCGGCGCGTCGGCCACCATCTCGTCGCGGATGCCGGTGAGCCCGGCGATGAAGGGCGGGATGGGCATGAGCGGGTTGACGAGCGTCTGAAACTCGGCGACGATGCGCCCGTCGCGGACGCGCGCCGCGCCGATCTCCATCACGCGCGACGGCGGCATCTTCGGCCCCGTCGTCTCGATGTCGAAGACGACGAACTCGGTCTCCGAAAGCGCGCGGCACTCGTCGTCGACGCAGAGCACCTCGACCAGCGAGCCGTCGCCGTCCACGCGCAGACGCCAGTCCTCGCCGACGAACTCCGAGACGAGCGCGGCGGCGACCGGCGGTTCGAGGTCGGGCAGTTCGAGCACGCACGCGCAGACTTCGGTCGCGGGCGCGCGCCCCCCCTGCGAGTGTAAAAGCCTGATCGCCTCTTCGACGAGGGGGTTGCCCGGCCCGTCCGGGACGAGGTTGCGGAAGGTCTGCATCGGGCCAAGATTGTAGCCGCGACGCGCTGGAAAGTGAAGGTTTGAAGAGGATGCAGCAACAGGAAGTCGTCGAGAGGTTCCGCCGCACGGGCGCGCTGCTCGAAGGCCACTTCGTGCTCACGAGCGGGCTCCACAGCACGCAGTACCTGCAGTGCGCGCTGGTGCTCCAGCACCCGGCCGAGGCCGAGGCGTTCGGCCGCGCCATCGCCGAGCAGTTCGGGCTCAAGCAGGTCGAGACGGTGGCCGCGCCCGCCATCGGCGGCATCGTCATCGGCTGGGAGGTGGCGCGCGCGCTCGGCGTCCGCTCCATCTGGACGGAGCGCGAGGAGGGAAGAATGACGCTCAGGCGCGGCTTCACCGTGCGCCCGGGCGAGCGCGTCCTCGTCGTCGAGGACGTCATCACGACGGGCGGCTCGACGCGCGAGACGTGCGACGCGCTGCGCGCGGCCGGCGCGCTCGTCGTCGGCGCGGCGTCGATTATCGACCGCTCCGGCGGGCGCTCCGACGTGGGCGTCCCACGCGTCGCGCTCGCCACGCTCGACGTGCCCGCCGCCGCGCCCGCCGACTGCCCCCTCTGCGCGCAGGGCGTCCCGGCGGTCAAACCCGGCAGCCGGAAGGGGTGAGGCGGCTCCCGACCGGCCGTCCTCCAAAAAATTATTGACATCGAAGAAGAATGTTTTTAATGTTCCACCTGTCCAGGTGACCTTCAGTCCGGCCACCCCGAAGGCCGTCTCTTCCGGTTGTCAACTTAAACCTCCAAGTAACGCAAAGCCGGTCGCCGTGTCCCCCGCAGTAAATCCCCCACTGTCAGAGCCTACTTAAACCTCGCGCGCTATCCTTCTATCTCTCCGGCCCCGGGGCCGGAGACTTCTGACGCGGAGCGGTATGAACATGAGAGGAACGGCTGGGGACGAAGAGCGTCTCACCCTTGCGAGCGTGTTCCGGGACAGGGCGTATCGGAGAATCAGGAGCAGTCCGCACGGAGCCTCGCTGCGACAGCACCAGACCATCTACAACATCGGCGACGAGGCGCGCAGCCTCTTCTACCTGCGCAGCGGCCTCGTCAAGCTCGAAGCCGTCTCGGGCGAAGGCCGCGGCGTCATCCTGAACATGTGCAAGCCCGGCGAGTTGTTCGGCGAGCTGAGCCTCTGCGACGGGCGGCGCAACGAGATGGCCGTCACGATGGAGTCGAGCGAGGTCGTCGAAATCGGCGTCGAGGAGGTCGTCGGCCTGTTGCACGAGAAGCAGGGGGCGATGCTGCTCCTGCTGCGCTCGGTGTGCAGGCGGCTGGCCGACTCCTACCGCGTGATTCAGGAGTATTCGTTCGACAACCTGCCGGAGAGGCTGGCGAAGACCCTGATGCGGCTCGCCGACGAGATAGGGCGCGAGACGCCGCGCGGCACGGAGCTGACGCACTACATCACGCAGGAGGAGCTGGCGCAGATGCTCTCGGTGCGGCGCGAGATAGTCTCTTCGGAGCTGAGCCGGCTGCGCGCGCGCGGCTGCGTGAGCTACCTGCGCAGGGGCAGGCTCGTCATCAACCGCGCGGCGCTCGCGGCCTACGCCGACTCGCTCGGGCGCGCGGCGGCGCTCGGGCTGTCGGTCACTTTCGGCCTGTCGGTTTTCTGACGGCTATCTTCGCGTTGTAGTCGTAGTAGGTGACGGCCGTCTTCGCCTTGGTGCTCAGCACCGTGCCTTCGAGTTTGCGCGGCAGCCCGTCGGAACTCCCGACCCAAATCTTCATCAGGAAAGGGTCGGCGTCGTCGTGGATGGACTTGCGCGCGGGCGAGCGCGGCGCGGCGGCGAGGTAGACGCGGGCCGGCGAGCCGTCGAGCGTGTCGGTGCCGACGGGCACGACCTTCGCCGTCTTCAAATACTCTTCGAGCTTTTTCGGGTCGGTCAGGCTCGTGACGGCGAGTCCCGTCGGACTCGTCTGCCAGTCCCCGCCGGGTGACCGCCTGTAGACCTCCGAGCCGATGATAATCAACTCGTACTCGGCGTTGAAGACGTGGAAGCGGTCGGGCATTGCGGCCTCCGTGCGCGTCTCCACTTTGTCCTCGCTCCCGCCGCCGGTCGCCGTTATCACGGCGCGGAAGGATTTGACGCCGCCCAGCGCGCGACAGGCTTTCGCCAGCTCGGCCGAGGCTTCGGGCGAGGCGGGCGCGTCGGGCATGGCCGGGACGGCCTTCTCGGCGGGAGGGCGGGCGGCGGTGGCCGCGCTCACGAGCGCCGAGGGCGCGGGTCGCTCGGCCGTCACGGCCGTGCATCCGGCGGTCAGAAGCGCCGTCAAAGCTACGCAGATTCCTGTTAGTCGT
>JBEVKV010000368.1:0-11456 GCA_040509515.1 Pyrinomonadaceae bacterium
AGCGGGCCAGGGCCTGGCGGGTGGCGATGCCGATGTCGAAGCAGCGGCCGGTGCAGGAATACTCGCCCTTGCGCCACCAGCGGCGGAAGCGGTCCATCAGGTCGGACGGCACCAGCCCGCCCTGCCGGAAAGGAACTCGCCCTCGCGCTCGTCGGCCGCCAGCAGCGACTCGACCTCCGCGCGCGCCTCGTCGTCGCCCGCGCAGTTGGCGTCGAGGAACGCGCCGCGCTCGGCGGGCGCAAGCTCGGACGCCGCGTGGAACAGCTCCTTGATCCGCTGCCAGCGTTCGGGGGTCATTTGGGGAAGTGATAAGTGACGAGTGATAGGTGATAAGAAGAAGAAACGAGCGATAAGAAACGGCGGCCCCGTTTTTCTCATCACTCATCACTCGTCACTCATCACTCTCCTCAGGCGTCTAACTCGCGCCGCAGCCACGCGCGCGCCATCTTCCAGTCGCGCTCGACCGTGGCGTGGCTGACGCGCATGGCCTCGGCCGCCTCCTCGATGGTCAGCCCGCCGAAGAAGCGCAACTCGACGACGCGCGCCTGCTGCTCGTCGAGCGCCGCGAGACGCTCCAACGCCTCGTTGACGCGGAGCAGGTCGAGGTCGGGGCTCGCGCCGAAGCCCTCGGCCTCGGTGAGCGAGACGGCGAACTGCTGGCCGCCGCGCTTCTCGGCCTGCACGGCGCGCGCGTGGTCGACGAGGATGCGCCGCATCATCTGCGCGGCGACGCCGACGAACTGCGCGCGGTTGCGCCACTGCGCGCGCCGCTGGTCGACCATCAGCATGTACGCCTCGTTGACGAGCGCGGTGGGCTGCAAGGTGTGGCCGGGGCGCTCGCGGCGCAGGTAGTTGCCCGCGAGCCGGCGCAGCTCGTCGTAGACGAGCGGTATCAGTTCGTCGAGCGCGGAGCGGTCGCCGCCGCTCCACCTCTCCAGGAGTTGAGTGACGGCCTGGGGCGTGTGCATCCGTTCTGGCGCTGGGCAGACGGCGGGCGCCGCGTGCGGCCCGTCCGACCTTTTGGACTTAAATGCAGTTTGGTACTAACGGCCTCGGGGAGTTGCAGCGCGGATACTAACACTTTTCGCGCCCCGTGTGGGAACGGGGCGCGGGCTCGCGCCGCGGAAGTATTTCTCTGCCCCCCGCGCGCACTGTTCTAGATTCGCCAACCGACGACGGGCCTTTTTTCCATCTCGCGTGTGGGAGTTTGCGGCCGGAATACGCGTTTATAAACAGGAGCAGAATCCGCAAACTCCATCGTCATAGTTTGAAGTTATAAGCCTCGCGTGGGAGACTGAACGGCAATTCCCAACTCCCCGACGCGCAGGTTTTTTAGAACGAGACGGAGCACTCGGCCCCGAGGCCGTGTCGCCCGCCGAACATGTCTCGGACGAGCACGCCGCCGGAGACCCGCCCCGGCCCCGCGGCGACTCGCCGAGAGGAGAACTTTGAAATGCCTCGACTGCCCCAAACCCAAAGGCGCGCCAAGGGTCTGTTCATCACCGCCATCTTCGTCGCCGCGAGCCTGCTGCTGCCGCTCCTCAACGCCGCCGCGCAGGTCACGCTCTCGGCTCCCAACGTGCTCCCCGGCGACACGGGTCGCCACCCGGCCGCGGGCCGGCAGGAAGAGGCGCGCGTCTCGAAGGGCGCGGACATGTATCTCGCCGTCTGGACGGACGGCCGCACGGCGCTCGCCGACAACGGGACGACCGGGCTCAACGTGGGCCTCGGCAACCCCGGCCTCGGGAGCATGCTCGACATCTACGCCGCGCGCCTCAACGCCGCCGGGCAGGTCATCGACACGACGCCCATCATCGTCAATCAGGCGCAGAACAACCAGTACGCGCCGCGCGCCGGCTGGAACGGCTCGGGGTGGCTCGTCTCTTGGCTCACCGTCCGCCCGCGCGACGAGTTCGGCCACACGCAAGACCTCGTCGCGGCGCGCGTCTCGGCCGACGGCCGACTGCTCGACCCCGAGCCCATTCTCATCAAGGCGGACGTGGGGCTTGAGCAGCGCCCGGCTAACGTCATCGAAGACGGCGCGGGCAACTGGGTCGTGCTGTGGGAGGGCTTCCTCCCGCCCGAGGGCGGGGCCAACCCTTACGCGGCCTTCGTCACGCGCGTGGCCCCCAGCGGCGCGGTGCTCGACCCCGGCGGGCGCGTCGCCTACAAGCACCCGAGCCAGTTCATGGGCAACGTGGACATGGCGCGCGCGGGCGACCGCTACCTGCTCACCTTCATGACCTTCGGCCCGCCCTACACGGTGCAGGCCGTGCTGCTCGACGCGAACTTCAACAACCTGCGCAACGGCCCCGAACTGCTCACGGGCAGCGGGCTCAACCCGCGCGTCGCCTCGAACGGCGACACATGGTTCGTCGCGTGGTACGACGGCGCGAGCGGCAACGTCCAACACATCGGAGGCACGCGCGTCACGCGCGAAGGCGACCCGGCCGACGTGCCCTCGATAATGGTCAACCCGAACATCGGCACCTCGCCCGCGACCCCGCAGGTCGCGTGGGACGGCTCGAACTGGTTCGTCGCCTACGAGTCCACCTACAACCCCGCCACGCAGACGTACCTCTCGGGCAATCAGGAAATCTATCTGACGCGCGTCTCGCCCGCGGGCGCGGTGCTCGACTCGAACCCGGTCGCCGTCGCTGCGAGCGCGGAGACCGAAGGCTTCCCGTCGGTGACGCCCGGCGTCGGGGGCGGTGCCGTCGTCGCGTGGCAGGGCTTCCAGACGCGCGACGTGTATGCGGCGCGCGTCTCCGCGGCGGGCGCGGTGACGAACAGCGCGGCCGTCGGGATGGGCGCGACGCGCCAGTCGAAGCAGCGGATGGCGACGGGCGGCTCGGGCTTCCTGACGGTCTTCCGCGGCGACCGCTCGAACCAGCAGCGCATCTACGGCCAGCGGCTCGACCCGAACGGCGCGGCACTCGACCCGGAGCCCTTCCTCATCACCGAACAGACGACCGCCGACAACCCTTCGGTCGCGTGGAACGGCTCGGTCTACCTCGTCGTCTGGGAGGCGGCGGGAGAGGGCGGCGTGCTCCAGACCTTCTCGCGCGTCGTCCCCACGTCGGGACTTCCCCCCGCGCCCACGACGCCGCCGACGCTCGTCATGAACGGCCAACAGCCCGACGTGTCGGGACTGAACGGCAACTTCCTCGTCACCAACATCCTTCAGGAGACGCGGCAGATTCGCTCCGTGCAGGCGAGGCGCGTCGACGGCGCGGGGACGCCGTCGGGCGCGCCCTTCTTCCTCGAACGCATCTTCGATTCGTGGCCGCGCGCCGTCGCCTTCGGCGAGCGCTGGCTCGTCATCTGGGAGGGGCATAACAACCACGACGACTCGCCCGGCACCATCCGCGGCTCGTTCGTCGCGCAGGACGGCACGCCCGGCACCGTCTTCGTCGTCGCCGACCTCGGCAACGACCTCAAGCCCGAGATCGCCGTCGCGGGCCAGCAGGCGCTCGTCGTCTGGGAGACGGCGGGCAACGTCTACAGCCGACGCCTCAACGCCGACGGCACTTCGCCCGAGCCTTTGAGCGGCGCGCCGCTCGCCGACGCGCCCGGCCGGCAGTCGCTCCCCTCGGTCGCGTGGGACGGCCAGCAGTTCGTCGCCGTCTGGGTTGACCACCGCGCCGAACTCTTCCCGCAGCAGCCGCGCGGCGACATCTACGGCGCGCGCGTCGCGCCCTCGAACGTCCGCGTCGAAGAGTTCGCGGTCGCCGACTCGCCGCTGCCCGAGGACACGCCCTTCGTCATCGCGGCGGGCGGCCTGACCGTCTTCTCTTACGCCAAGTTCTACGACGGCAGCGACGCCGACATCCCCAACTACGCCGCGCACCGCATCAGCCTGCGCACGACGCGCTTCGACGCGCCGACGACCGCCGCCCCGCCGAACGCGCCCACGGCGCTCGTCGCCGAGCAGGTCAACAGCGGCCCCGCCACCGGCAAGGTCAGCCTCCGCTGGACGGACGCGAGCACGGACGAGACCGGGTTCAAGGTCGAGATGGCGACCACCGGCGACTTCAACCAGATTCGGCTGACCTCGGCCGACGCGACCGGCTCGTCCGACATTAGCGTCGGCGCGAACGCCGCGAACAGGTTCCGCGTCCGCGCCTACAACGCCGCGGGCGACTCGGCCTACACGAACGTCGCCTCGCCGCCCGTCGCGAAGATGAACGAGGCGACGACCTCCGTCTCTTTCGGCCAGAACGCGCACGTCTCCGTCAGCGCCACAGACCCCGAGGGCATCGCGCTCGTCGAGTTCTACGCCGCGCGCGACAACCTCAACGGCTCTCCGGCGGGCGCGCCCGTCCTCGTCGGCGTCGCGACCGCGCCCGGCGCCGACGGCCGGTACAACCTCGACTGGGTGCTGCCGCCCGCCGGCTATTACCATGTGACCGCGCGCGTCACCGACGCGACCGGCAGTTCGACGACGACCTACGCCTCGACGCTCGTCGTCTGGCGTCCGGCGACCGTGACCGTCACCGCGCCCGCGCCCGCGTCCGTCTACAAGCAGCCCGTGAACGTGACGCTGACCGCGACGGCGCAGACCAACAACGGCCGCAGCGACGAGTACATCGACCGCGTCGACTTCTACGACGGCACGCGCTGGATCGGGCGCGGGACGAACGCCGAGTGGCAGGCCCCGTGGAGCTTCGTCTGGGCGAACGCGCCCGCCGGCACGCACTCCATCACGGCGCACGCCGTCAGCACGCTGACCGGGCTCTCGGTGAGCGCGCCCGTCACGGTCGTCGTCAACCCCGAGCAGGAGCCCGAGCCCGACCTCAACATCAAGCCGGTCGTCGCGCTGACCTCGCCCGTCACGCTCGCCAACTTCGCGGCGGGCTCGACCGTTCCGGCCTCCGCGACCGCGACGGACGAGGACGGCCAGATCGAGCGCGTCGAGTTCCGCGCGGGCGGCTTCACCGTCGTCGTGGACACGACCGAGCCCTACGCGGCCGACCTGAACCTCCCCGGCGGAACGCACGACATCACGGCCGTCGCCTTCGATAACCGGGGTGGCTCGACCGTCTCGAACCCGGCGCGCGTCACCGTCGAGCGCACGCAGGGCGCGCAGCTCACCGCGCCGTCCGGCGACGGCAAGTCGGTCTACGGCAACAGCGCCGTCCGCGTCGCGGGGCCGCCGCTCAATCAGGAGTTGGCCGACGACTTCGACCTCGTCGGCGACATCGACCGCGTCGTCGTCGACGGCAGCAGCGGTGACGGCAACGCCGTGCGCGGCGCTTACGTGCGCTTCTTCGCGTGGGCGAACGGCAACCCGGGCGCGCTACAGGACGAGCAGTATCTCGCGGCCGGCGACCCGGCGCTCGTCTTCAGCAGGGACGCGCTGAACACGGTTGACGTGCGTCTGCCGCACTCGTTCCGCGCCACGGGCAAGCACTTCGTCTCGGTGCAGCTCGTCACGGAGGGCACGGGTGGTAACTGGTTCTGGGGCAGCTCGCGCTCGGGCGCGCCGCTGAACTCGCCCGTCCGGCTGCGCGACAACTACGCACAGACGCCCGCGTGGGGCCCCGTCGGGCTGCCGACCGGCGTGGTCAACGCCGACGCGTTGATTCGGCTCTACGGCACGCAGACGACGCCGGCCACGCTCGCCGCGGTCGCGCCGCAGACCGTCGAGCGCAGCGGTTGGTTCACGCTGACGGGGACGAACTTCGGCGCGTCGCAGGGCGCGAGCCGCGTCCTCGTCGATAAGAAGAACGCCATCGTCGTCAAGTGGACGCCGACCGAAATCGTCGGCTACGTGCCCGAGGCGGCGGCGCTCGGCGCGGTCGAGGTCGTCGTCTCGAACCCGACGGGGACGAGCACGCCGCTCACGCTGAACGTCACCGAGCGCAAGTCCACGGGGCGCATACGCTGGCAGGCTAGATACTTCGGCGACAACCTGACCTTCCGCCCGGCGGTCGCGCCCGCGGGCAGCCCCGAGGCCGGCTCGGTCTACGCGCAGGTCGGCGGGCTCGGCAGCAGCCTCATCTACGCCTGGTCGCCCTCGGGCGAGCTGAAGTGGGTGAAGCGCGGCGGCGGCGCGGGTCAGATTACGGTCGGCGCGGACGGCACGGTCTACGTCGGCGACTACGAGCAGCCGGTGCCGGGCACGCCGTACACGGTCGCGCTGATGGCGCTGAACCCGAAGGACGGCGGCGTCAAGTGGCGCGTGCTCGACTCGTCGAACCAGATTTACGCCGGGCCGAACGCCGGCCCCGACGGCAAGGTCTACGTCGTCTTCAGGCCGGGGCAGCACAACGCGGCCGCCTTCCGTCCCGACGGCACGGTCGCGTGGACACGCAACGACGCGCTCCCGTCCGTCATCGCCGCCAACGTGGCGCGCGAGATCGCCTTCGACGCGGCGCGGGGCCGCCTCTACTTCAACACCAACTCGCCCAACTACGCTTACGACCTCGCGGGCAACCTCGTCTGGAAGTCCGACTTTGCGACGGCCGACCGCGCGGCCGTCCCGCCCGACGGGAACCTGCGCCTGCGCAACGTCAACGTCAGCGCGGCCGACGGCAAGACCACCCTTTACACCTTCCCGCTTGAGAACGGCGCGGTCTGCTGCGCGGCCGACGCCGGCCCCGACAACACGCACTACTTCCTGATGAACACCGCCCGGCTGATGGCCGTCAACGCCGACGGGACGCAGAAGTGGCGCTACGACGACGCCACCGGGGGGCTGTCTTCGCCGAACGTCAGCCCGTCGAACAGCTTCGTCGTGATGGGCGGCGGCGGCGCGTTCGGCAGAACGGGCTACTTCGTCGGCGTCGACCCCGCGACGGGGCAGAGGGTTTGGTCGCAGGTGCTGCCGACCGAGCCGGGCTTCGGCGCTTACGGCAACGTCGCGCCGTTCCCGAAGTTCGCCTTCGCCGCCGACGGCGCGACCGCCTACACGGGCGGCGACGTGCTCGGCGACGGCGCGCAGGGCACCACGACCTACGGCTACTTCTACGCGCTCGACGCGTCGAAGAACAACGTCCCCGTCAACCAGCCGCCGGTCGCCTACATGGCCGAGCCGCAGCCCGGCCAGTCGTTCGAGAAGAACAAGCCCGTGAACGTGGCCGCGCAGGTGACGGACGACGGGCAGCTCGACCGCGTCGAGTTCTTCTACAACGTGCGCGGCACGACCCACCATTTCTCGACCGTCAGCGCGCCCGCCGCCGACGGCCTCTGGCGGACGACCTTCACGACGGCCGACGCGGACACCTACGGCCTCTACGCCGTCGCCTACGACGCGGCCGGGCTCCGCGCCGACTCAGACCTCATCGCCATCAACATCCGCAACCCCGCGCCGACGCCGACGCCGACGCCACAGCCCACGCCGACCCCGACGCCGGTGCCGACGACTACGCCGACGCCCACGCCCACGCCACAGCCGACTCCGACTCCGGCACCGACGCCCACGCCACAGCCGACGCCGCTGCCGCTCTCCGGCTCGCCCGGCGTCCGCGTGACCAACCCGGCCGACGGGTCTGTCATCCCGCAGGGCACGTTCATCGACCTGCGCGCCGAGGCCGTCATCCCCGACGCCACGGTCACGCGCGTCGAGTTCTACAGCGCGGGGTTGGAGTTCTCCGGCCCGCTCTGCACGGACTTCAACGCGCCCTACTCCTGCGCCTTCCAGGATTCGCGGCCGATGCTCCACGACTTCTACGTCGTGGCGCAGGACAGCGCGGGCCGCCGTCACAGCTCGCCGCCCGTCCGGGTCTACTACCACGACCCCGACGGCCCGTACACCATCTCCGGCACCATCCTCCACGAGCGGAGCACGCCGGAGAACAAGATTTTCATGCCGAACATGCTTGTCACGATGCAGCTCCACGACAGGCAGTTCCGCCAGACGCGCACCGACGCGCAGGGGCGCTTCTCCTTCCCCGGGCTCAATCAGGGAGGCCGTTACAACATCATCCCGGCGGAGCCGGGCTACACGTTCTACCCGCCCTCGGTCTACTTCGAGGGGCTCGCCGGCGATCAGGACTGGGAGTGGTCGTGCGCCGGGCCTCTGCCCACCTCGGGGCCGACCCCAACGCCGACGCCGGGCGCTTCGGTGCTCGCGTGGGAGGCTTTCTACAACGGCCCGCAGAACTCCGCCGACTACGCGCCCGAGGCGGCCGTGGACGGCGGCGGCAACACCTACGTCGCCGCCACCTCGGGCTCGCCCTCGACGGGCGACACCGACATCAGCGTCGTCAAGTACGGCCCCGCGGGGCAGCAGCTCTGGGCGCGCTCGTTTAGCGGCGACGGCAACTACAAAGACTACCCGACCGACGTGACGGCCGACGCCGCCGGCAACGTCTACGTCACCGGCGCCACGTACCGCCCGACGGGCGAGTACGACTGGGTGACGCTCAAGTACGGCGCGGACGGCACGCTCGCGTGGTCGAAGCTCTTCGGCGGCAACGCCGGCGCGAGCGACGAGGCGCGCAAGGTCAGGGTGGACGCCTCCGGCAACGTCTTCGTCGCCGGCAGCGCGCGCCGCCGCGACCTCGGCTCTTCGACGAGCTACAGCGAGTTCGCCACCGTCAAGTACGCGCCCGACGGCACGCAGCTCTGGGCGAAGACCTACAACCTTGAGAAGCGGCACGACGTGGTCGAAGACCTCGCGCTCGACGCGCAGGGCAACGCCTACGTCACCGGCACCGCCACGACCTACGCGGGCGGCGCGGCCTACGACATCGTCACCATCAAGTACGCGCCCGACGGCACACAGGTCTGGCGGGCGCAGTTCGACGGGCAGGAGGGGTTCGGCGCGCCCGACATGGACACGGCCGTCGGGCTCACGCTCGACGGCGCGGGCAACGTCTACGCCTACGGCTGGAACTGGCCCGTCGGCGGCAACGGCACCGACGGCAACGGCGCGGGACAGACGCGGCGCGACTTCCTCGTCGTCAAGTACGACAACGCGGGCGCCTTCCGCTGGAGCCGCAACTGGGGCACGGACGACGACGAGTTCGCGCGCGCCGTCGTCGTGGACGCGGCCGGCGGCGTCTACGTGACGGGCGAGACCAACAACGGCGACTTCGGCTACTCGACTTCGGACGCCGCGACGGTCAAGTACGACGCCAACGGAACACTCGTCTGGGCGAACGTCTACCGCGGCCTGCCCGGCCGCTGGGACGGCGACAACCGCATGGTGCTCGACCCGTCGGGCGGCGTCTACGTCGGCATCCAGTCGCAGGGCTTCTCCGACTACGACACCGCCGTCCTCAAGTACAAGGCCGACGGCACGCTCCACTGGGTCTACCGCTACGACAACCCGGAGCACAGCAGCGACCTCGTCAACGACCTTGAGCTGGACGCCTCTGGGAACCTCTACTTCACGGGCACGGCGTCGCGCGCCGGCACGGTGGACGTGGCGACGGTCAAGCTGGTGCCCGCGACCGCCGCCGGGCTCAACGCGCCGCCGGACGTGTCGGTCGTCGTCACCGGCCCGACCATCGCCGGCCGGCCCGAAACGGCCGGCGGCCGCGACACCATCAGCGGCCCGAGCGGCCCGACCATCGCCGGCCGCACCATCAGGCTCGAAGCGCTGGCGAGCGACCTCGACGGCACGGTCGTCTCGGTCTCTTACTACGCCGGGCAGACGTTCATCGGGAGTTCGAGCACCGCGCCCTACACCGTCTACTGGAACAACGCGGCTCCCGGCACGCACGTCGTCAGCGCCACGGCGACGGACAACAGGGGCGCGACGCGCGCCTCCGCGACCGTGACCGTCAACGTCACCGACGGGACGCAGCCGACGCCCACGCCGACGCCCATCCCGACGCCGACGCCCACTCCCACTCCGGCACCGACGCCGACGCCTGTCCCGACGCCGACGCCCGCGCCCTCGACGGGGCTGACGAACTTCGCGCTGGCGACGAACGGGGGCGTGGCGACGGCCTCCTCGACGACGACGCAGGCCGAGTTGCCCGGGATGGACTTCTCACCCTCGGGCGTGATTAACGGCGACCGTAAAGGTCTGAACTGGGAGCACGGCGGCGGGTGGAGAGACGCCACCAACAACACGTTCCCCGACTGGGTGCAGGTTGACTTCAACGGCGCGAAGAGCATCTCGGAGGTGGGCGTCTTCTCCTTGCAGGACGGCTACACGAACCCCGTGGAGCCGACCGAGGCGACGGCATTCACGCAGTACGGCGTCTCGGCCTTCGACGTGCAGTACTGGGACGGCTCGCAGTGGGCGGCCGTGCCCGGCGCGTCCGTGGTGGGCAACAACAAGGTCTGGCGCAAGCTCACCTTCCCGGCCGTGACGACGACGAAGCTGCGGCTGGTGGTACGCAACGCGCTGGCCGGCCGCTCGCGGCTCGTCGAGTTCGAGGCGTGGGGCACGGCCGGGACGCCTCCGGCTCCGGCCGCACGGCTCAACGCCGCGCTGGCGTCGAACGGCGGGGTCGCCACCGCGTCATCCACGACGACGCAAGCCGAGTTGCCCGGCATGGACTTCTCGCCCGCGAGCGTCATCAACGGCGACCGGCGCGGGTTGAACTGGGAGCACGGCGGGGGCTGGCGTGACGCGACGAACAACGCCTTCCCCGACTGGCTCGAAGTCGCCTTCGCCGCGCCGACCGCCGTGGACGAAGTGAACGTCTTCTCTTTGCAAGACAACTACGCGTCGCCGTCCGAGCCGACCGAGGCGACGGCCTTTACGAAATACGGCGTGACCTCCTTTCAGGTGCAGTTCTGGGACGGCTCCGCTTGGGCGAACGTGCCCGGAGGCGTCGTCACCAACAACAGCTCTGTCTGGCGGAAGATAACTTTCCCGGCGGTGACGACGACGAAGGTGCGGGTCGTCGTCAACAGCGCACTGGCCGGCCGCTCAAGGCTCGTCGAGATCGAGGCGTGGGGCACGCCCGCGGCTGCGAGGGTCAACCACGCGGTCGCGGCGAACGGCGGCGCGGCCACGGCCTCCTCGACCACGCCCGAGAGCGAATACCCCGGGCTGACCTTCCCCGTCTCGTCGGTCGTCAACGGCGACCGTAAAGGTCTGAACTGGGAGCACGGCGGCGGCTGGCGCGACGCGACGGCGAGCGTCTATCCCGACTGGGTCGAGGTGTCGTTCGCCGGCAGCAGGAAGGTGGACGAGATAGGCGTCTTCTCCTTGCAGGACAACTACACGTCGCCGTCCGAGCCGACCGCGGGGATGACGTTCTCGAAATACGGCGTCACCTCCTTCGAGGCTCAGTACTGGGACGGCGCGGCGTGGGTCACGGTGCCCGGCGGCCTCGTCAACGGCAACAACCTCGTCTGGCGCAAGCTGACCTTCCCGGCCGTCACGACGACGAAGGTGCGCGTCGTCGTCCACAACGGAATGGGCGGACGCAGCCGCCTCGTCGAGATTGAGGCCGCAGGGCCGGCTTCGTAAGCAGGTGCGCGAGCGCCGACGCGCGCCTCAGTTACGGCAGCGTCCGCAATGAGTACGCCCCTTAAAGCCGGGA
>JBEVKV010000369.1:0-4535 GCA_040509515.1 Pyrinomonadaceae bacterium
GAGTGCTGACTGCCCCCGCCGAAACCCGCGGCGGAGGGGAACCTCAGGTCGAAGCGCCCGCCGCAAGCAGAGAATTGTTGGTGGGCGCGGGCATGTGCATGCTGCTCGCGCTGCTCGTCTGCCTGAGCCTGTACGGGCAAAGGCCGCCCGCCGCAGTCCTTGCGAGCGCGCCACCGGATGAGTTCTCGTCCGGCCGCGCCATGAGGCACCTTGAAGCCATCGCACAGCGGCCTCATCCACTGGGGTCGGCCGGGCACGCCGCCGTGCGCGACTACATCGTCGGCGAACTGGAGGCCGCCGGACTGAAGCCGGAAGTGCAGCGCACCACGGCCGTCGATACGGGAGAGGGTGGACACTTCCGCGCCGCCGCCGTGCAGAACATCATCGCCACCCTGCCCGGGACTGACAGTTCCAAAGCCGTCATGCTCGTCGGCCACTACGACTCGGTGCCGAACGGTCCCGGCGCCAGCGACGACGGCGCGGCGGTCGCCGCCATGCTGGAAACTTTGAGAGCCCTGAGGGCCGTGTCGCCGCTAAAGAACGATGTCGTCTTTCTCTTCACGGACGGCGAGGAGGCCGGCCTGCTGGGCGCGCACGCTTTCGTCACGGAACATCCCCTGGCGAAAGACGTGGGGCTGGTGCTCAACTTCGAGGCGCGGGGTAACAGCGGCCCGTCTATGATGTTTGAAACCAGCGCGCAGAACGGTTGGATAATCCGGGAGTTCGCCCGCGCCGCGCCGCGCCCGGTGGCGCACTCCCTCTCTTACGAAATCTACAAGCGGCTACCCAACGACACCGACCTCACGGTCTTCAAGAAAGCCGGCATGGCCGGGCTCAACTTCGCCTACATCGGCGGCCTCACGTCTTACCACGTCCAGCTCGACAGCGTCGACAACATCGACGAGCGAAGCCTCCAGCATCACGGCTCGTACGCGCTGGCGCTGGCGCGTCATTTCGGCGGCCTGCGCCTGGACGCGACCCGCGCGCCTGACGCGGTCTATTTTGACATCCTCGGGTTGTTGCTCGTGCGCTACGCGGGCGCGTGGGCTCTCCCGCTCGGTCTCGCGGTCGCGGCTTGTTTCGTCGGCCTGCTGGTGGCCGGATTGAGGAGGGGGCGGCTCAGACTCTCGGGCCTGTTGTGGGGCGCGCTGGCCCTGCCGTCGAGCCTGATCGCCGCACCTCTCTTAGTAACTCTCGTCTGGAGCCTCATCCAGAGGTGGTGGGAGGTGCCCGGCGTCAGGCCGCAGGGCGAGGCATACGGCAGTGACGTCTACCTGCTCGGCTTCGTCGCCTGCACGGTGGCCGTGACGGCGACATGCTACGCGCTTTTTCTGCGGAAGGTGAGCGCGGAGAACCTGACGGCGGGCGGGTTGGTCTGGTGGGCGCTCTTGACGGGGGCGACGGCGCTGTTCTTACCGGGCGCGAGTTTCCTGCTGGCGTGGCCGCTGCTGTTCAATCTCCCGGCGTTCGCTTACATGGTGGCATACAGAGATTGGCGGCCGAACTCGCCTGTGCTGCTCCTGCTTCTTTTCGTGGGCGCGGCGGCGGGATGCGTTCTGTGGGCGCCGGTTATCTACCAGACGTTCGTCGGCCTGACCCTGAACTCCATCGGGGTAGTGATGGCGATGCTCGTCCTCCTGCTCGGCCTGCTGTCGCCGCAACTGAGGCTGCTGTCGAAACCTAACAGGTGGGCGCTGCCGGCCGCCTCGGCGCTGACGGCCGGGGCGCTGCTGGCGGCCGCGGTGTTCGTCGTCCGCTATGACGAACGACGCCCGCGACTCGACACCCTCCTGTACGGGCTGAACGCCGATGCGGGGAGCGCCGCGTGGGCCAGCTCCGACCAGGAGCCGGACGCTTGGACACGGCAATTCCTGCGCGACGGCTCGGAGAAAAAGCCCTTGACAGAGGTCTTCTCCAGAGGCTCCGTCAGACCTTTCCTGAGCGCTCAGGCCCCCGTAGAGCCGCTGGCCGCCCCGCAGCTCGCGCTCGTGGGCGACGACACGAATGGCGATGTGCGAACCCTGCGGATGATCGTGACTTCGCCCCGCCGGGCACCCGTCGTCTCTGTTTTTCTCGACTCGACGGCGGACGTGCTGGGGGCCTCTGTGAACGGGAAGCGCATCGCCGTGCGTAAGGATGCCGGCGCTGACGCCGGGGATCGGTTTTGGGACTTGCGCTATTACAGTGTGCCGCAGGAGGGCGTCGAGCTAATCATGGAACTCAGGTCGAACGAGCCCGTCCACCTCAGAGTCGTAGACCAGTCCTACGGGCTGCCCGGCCAATTAGGGCAGCCCCGGCCGCCCGGCTTCATCCCCGCCCCGCGCCCGTATAACGACTCCACCTTCGTCAGCAAATCCTTTGTCTTATAGCAGGCCCGGCCTCACGTTGCGGCGGACGCCCGAGCGCCTCGCCCCTTCTACTAACACGGCCGCCCCGACCTTGACCGGCATACACCGGAGAAGCGCATGAGTAGCCTGTCGAGCATTAATCCCGAGTCCGCTCCTGAATTGTTCCCCGAAGCCGGTACGCTGGTGGAGTTGCTCCGGCTGCGGGCCGCGCTCCAGCCCGGGGGGCACGCCTACACCTTCCTCACGGACGACGGGGCGAGCGAGCGTACCCTGACTTACGCCGCCCTTGAGCGACAGGCCCGCGCCATCGCCGCGCGGCTCCAGGCGACGGTCGCGCCGGGCGACAGGGTGTTGCTGCTCTACCCGCCGGGGCTCGGTTACATCGCGGCCTTCTTCGGCTGCCTCTACGCCGGCGCGGTGGCGGTGCCGGCCTACCCGCCGAGAAACAACCGGAACCTGCTTCGGCTCCAGACGCTCGCGGGCAACGCGCGGGCCGCGGCGGCGCTCACGACGACGACCGTCCTGTCCAGAATCGGGCCGCAGCTTTCGGAGCATCCTTACCTCAAGCCGCTAGCTTGGCTGGCCTCCGAAGAGATAGAGGAGAGTGAGGCCGACGGCTGGCGGGAGCCCGGCGGCGGCGGCGAGTCGGTGGCCCTGCTGCAATACACTTCCGGCTCAACGTCGTCGCCGAAAGGCGTCATCATCAGCCACCGAAATCTGCTGCACAACGAGCGGATGATTAGCCGGGTCTTCGGGCAGACCGCGCAGTCCCTCGTTGTCGGCTGGCTGCCGCTCTACCACGACATGGGGCTGATCGGTAACGTCATCCAGCCCCTCTTCGTCGGCGCGCCCGCCGTCCTGATGTCGCCGGCCGCCTTTCTACAGAAGCCGCTCCGCTGGCTTGAGGCCATCACGCGATACCGCGCGACGACGAGCGGCGGCCCTAACTTCGCCTACGAACTGTGCGCGCGCAAGATTACAGACGAGCAGCGTGAGGCACTCGACCTGAGCAGTTGGCGCGTAGCCTTTAACGGCGCTGAGCCCATCCGCGGCGAGAGCCTGGAACGGTTCGCCGAGGTCTTCGGGCCGTGCGGCTTTCGCCGCGACGCCTTCCAACCTTGCTACGGGCTGGCCGAGGCCACGCTGATCGTCTCGGGACGCTCGCGCTCGGCGCCGCTGTCGGTCAAGACGTTTCAGGCCGCCGCGCTTGAGCACGGCCGGGGCGTGGCATCACTCAACGGCGACGCGACCCGGACGCTGGTCGGCTGCGGCAGCGCCGTGGACGGACAGGAGGTCGTCGTCGTCGACCCCGAAACCCTGTCGCGATGCGAGCCCGGACGGGTCGGGGAGATTTGGGTCTCGGGGCCGAGCGTCGCACAAGGCTACTGGGGCCAACCCGAGGAGACGGAGCGGACGTTTCAGGCGCGCCTCGCAGGCTCCGGCGAGGGGCCGTACCTGCGCACGGGCGACCTGGGGTTTCTGCTCGGGAGTGAGTTGTTCGTAACGGGACGGCTGAAAGACCTCATCATCATCCGCGGGCTTAATCACTACCCTCACGACATAGAACTCACGGCCGAGCGGTCTCATCCCTCGCTGCGACCGGGCTGCGGCGCGGCATTCTCCGTCGAGGCCGGCGGCGAGGAGCGGCTGGTCGTCGTTCAGGAGGTGGAGCACCGCCGGCAGTTCGACGCCGCTGCCGTCATCGAGAGCATCAGCGAGGCCATCACCAGCGAACACGAAGTGCAGGCGCACGCCCTCCTGCTGGTCAAGCCGGGGGCGGTTCCCAAGACCTCCAGCGGCAAGATTCAGCGCTACGCCTGCCGCGAAGCCTTCCTGCGCGGAACTTTGGATGTGCTGGCGGAGCGGCGCGTGACGGACGCCCCGGCGGCGGACGGGCCGGCGCGCCCGTCCGCGACGCCCGACCCGCTGGACGCGGAGGCCACGGGGCTGTGGTTGAGGGCGCAGGTCGGCGCGAAGCTCGGGCTTGACCCGCAACTGATCGAGCTTGAGCTTCCCATCGCGCGCTACGGCCTGGACTCGCTGGCGGCGGTCGAACTGGCGCACGCCGTGGAAGTCAACTTGGGCGTGACCGTGCCGCTCACGTTCTTCCTTCAGGACTGTAGCGTGGCCGAGATCGCGGCGCGCGTCCGCGGGCTTAAGCAGACGGGCGCGGACTCGCCGAGCCGC
>JBEVKV010000370.1:0-12124 GCA_040509515.1 Pyrinomonadaceae bacterium
TATCGAAGACCGACCCGCTCGTTAACGTTCGCGGTTCTGATTTTCCGGCTTAGAAGCTGAACCGCACGGACGCCTGCACGCGGCGGTTGCCGGCGGCCTGATTGCCGCCGCCGCCGCCGAAGCCGCCGACCGAGAAGAGCGACTGCCCGAAGTCGGGCGAGCGCAGGTTGCCGACCGGCTGGCTGAAGTTCGTGTGGTTGAGCAGGTTGATGAAGTTGAGCGAGAAGTTGAGCGTGTAGCGCTTCCCTTCGCCGCCGCCGCCGCCGGGCGCGCCCATCATGATCATCATCGGGCCACCGCCCATGCCGCCCTGTACGGGGCCGCCGCGCGGTGCGCCGCCGCCGCCGGGGCCGCCGGCCGTGGTGCGGTCGCCGCCCCCGCGGTTGTTGCCGCCGCCGCGGTTGCCGCCCTGCTGCTCGCGTTGTTGCTGCGCGCGCGCCGCCGCCGCCCTCGAAGCCTCCGTGTCGCCGAAGGCGAACGAGCGCCCGATTCTCAGGTTGACGGCGAAGAAGCCGGGGCCCTCGCCGAAGTTGCGCGGGACGATGGTCTGCCCGGGCTTGGGGTTAACGTCGAAGTTGCCATAGCTCGTCTGGACGAGGTCGCAGTCGATGCCGAGCCGCTGGCCGCCCGAGCAGGGGCGCGTCGCGTCGGTGGCGAAGGCCGGGCGGTCGTTGATGATGCCGTCGCGGTTGTTGTCGAGCCCCGTGATGATGTTGAAGGGGCGACCCGTGTTGGCGATGATCATCGGGTTGAGCGACAGCTTGAGCTTGGGGACGCCCAGGCTCGCGAAGAGGATGAAGCGGTGGCGCGAGTCGAAGGACGTGCGCGAGTACTCGCCCGTCAGGTCGTACTGGTTCATCGGGAAGCCGCCGAAGTCGGTGTCCGACTTCGCCGAGCCGAGCGTGTAGTTGGCCGTCAGCGAGACGCCGGGGCGGAACTGCTTGCTCAAGGAGATGTTGAGCTGCTTCATGCTCTGCGTGCCCGAGGTCTCGAACTGGAAGATGTTGCCGGCGTCGGGGTTCGGGCGCACGCCGTTGATGGGCGCGTTGATGTTGCGCTGGCGCAGCACATGGCGCGTGTCGTAGGTCGAGAAGAAGACGTTGAGCGTCGAGGTCTTCGTCAACTGGCGCGTCACGATGAGCCCCGAGATGTAGGAGTAGGGCGCGGTCGCGTCCGCCGCCAGTTGGCGCGTCGTCTGCGAGACGCTGAAGTCGCTCAACTCCTGGGACGTGGGCACCGAGCCGTTGAACCGGGCGAGGAAGGAGCGTGCGAGTTGCGCGCGATCAATCTCGGCCTGCTGCTGCTCGGCGCTGATGGGCAGCCCCCCGATCTCCTCGTCCGTCAGCGGCTCGGTGACGATGAACTGCTGCTGGTTGAGCCCGTTAAAGCGGAGCGACTGGAGCGCGAAGTTCTCGCCGATGCGGTCGTAGAAGAGGCCGAAGCCGAGGCGGATGACCGTCTTGGCCTGCCGCTGCGCGCCGCCGTCGGGCGACCACGCGAGGTAGACGCGCGGGGCGAAGTTGAGGTTGCTCTTGATGTTCGTCTGCCGCTCGTAGCGCAACCCGTAGCCGACCGTCAGGTTCGGCCGCAGCTTCCAGTCGTCCTGGAAGAAGCCGCCGAAGTCCACCTGACTAATCTCGGCCAGCGGCTCGCCGCCCGAGATGGAGAACTGCGTCGCCACGTCCTGGCCGGCGAGCGCCGCGCGGTAGTCGGCGAGCGAGGCGAAACTGTAAATCCCGTTGAAGTTGTTCTCGGAGAAGTCCGAGAGGCGGACGCCGCGCAGCCGCGCGCCCCACTTGAGCGAGTGCGCGCCGCGCGCCTGCGTCGTCGTGTTCGTCACCTCCCAGCGCGTGCTCTCGTTGAAGGAGTCGCCGACGGGCGCGCCGCCCGAGAAGAAGGCGTCGAAGACGTTGATGGCGACGCCGCTGCCCAGCGAGTCCTGCTGCGTGCGGTTGCGTATGAACTGGAAGCGCGTCTCGTTGACCGTCGACTTGTTGACGACGGCCGTCTCGGTCAGTTGCAGGTTGTGGAAGCTGAAGCGCGAGTCGAAGGCGCGCTCGGGCAGCGAGTACTGCGAGACGCCCTGATTCAAATCCTCGTTGCGGAAGTAGCTGTAGCGCGCGACCAGCGTGTGGTTGGCGTTGAAGGAGTAGTCCACGCGCGGGCTGATGTTCAGGTTGCGCCGGGGCGTGAGCACCGCCAGATTGAAGGGGACTTCCGGCGACAGGGGGTCGTTGAGGTTCGTGAGCACGCGCCCGTTGACGAGGTCGTTGTCGTCGGTCTCGCCGCGGTTGAAGTCGATGAAGAAGGAGGACTTCTTCGGGACGATGGTGCCCGAGAGGTTGCCGTTGAACTGGCGGAACTGGAAGGGCGGCCGCTTCTCCTGCTTGAGGAACGGGTTGCGCGAGTTCATGCTCTCGTCGTTGAAGGTCATGCCGAAGCTGCCGCGCAGCTTGTCGGTGCCGGGCTTGGTGAGGATCGAGATGCCGCCGAAGCCCGGGCGGTCGTTCTCGGCCGAGAGCGGGTTGTCGTTGATGCGCACCTCGCGGATCGCGTCGCGCGAGGGGATGCGCCCGCCCTCGAAGCCGTCGATGGTGATCTGCCCGCCGTTGGGGCCGGCCGCCGGGCCGGCGAGCGCCGAGAGCGCCGCCGCCAGCTCGTCCGGGTCTTCGGGGAGCGATTCGAGGTCTTTGCCCTTGAGCACGATGGCGCCGGCGCTCGGCGCGTCGACGCTCAGCGGCCCTTCGGAGGCGACCGTCACCTCCTCCTGCTTTTCGAGCGAGACGCCGAGCGTGATCGCGGGCAGTTCGTTGCGGCCGGCCTTGATCTCCACGTCCGCGTTCTCGAAGGGGGAGAAGCCGGTGGAGAAGACGCGCACGGAGTAGCGACCCGGCGCGAGCCCGGCGACGTTGAAGGCGCCGTCGCTGCCGGTGACGGCGCTCTTCGCCTTGCCGCCCGAGTCGGTGACGGTGACGGTCGCGCCGACGATGACGCCGCCGAACTCGTCGGAGACTTGCCCGCGCAGCGTCCCCGCCGCCTGCTGCGCGAGACCCACGCCCGCGCACAACACGACGGCGAGCAACAAACCGAGCCCGCGCCCGACTGCCTTAATAGATGCTTTCATGGTCGATACCTTTAACTGAGGGATGGAGCCTAACGGTGAACCGCGGACGCCGGGGGCGGGCTGCGACTTTCTGTCTTTCGGCCCGCCGCCCGGCGTCCGTTCCTACTTTTCTTTTACGGCTGTCCGATGCCGAAGCCGAAGTTGAAGCCGCCGCCGCCGGCCGCCGCCGCCGCGCCGCCCATGCCGCCGCCGGGCGCGCCGCCGCCGCCGCCGGGCCGGCGCGACATCATCGCGATCAGCGGCTCGACGTTCGAGACGAGCTGGATGGCGGTGACGCGTGTCGGGTCTGCGCCGACGGTGCTTGAGACGACGATCATCTGGCCGGGCTTCATCTCGGCGAGCGTCACGCCGGGCAGGCGGTCTAACATCTGCTGCGGGTCCATCCTGCGGCGCACGGGCTCGCCCGCGCCGGGGGCTGCTCCGGGCGTGGCCTGTCCGCCCGCGGCCGGTGCCGCGCCGCCCGCCGGCGGAGCGCCCTGCATGACAACGCGGTTGCCGCCGCCCGGCGCGCCGCCGGGGCCGCCAGCGCCGCCGCCCATCATCATCATCCCCATCTCGGCCGGAACCTGCTTGAGCATGGTGTCGGGGCGGACGACGACGGTCAGGGGCTTTTTGTCGGAAGCCTGTTCGATGGTGATCTCGTTCTTCGCGGCGTCCACGGCCTTGACGGTGCCGAGCGTGGTGCGGAACGAGCCGGTCACGACCTCCTCGGCCGTGAGCCGCGCGCCGTCGGCGGTGCGCTCGCCCTTAGCGCGGAGCTGGTCGCCCGGCTTCACCTCCTCAAAGGCGGAGGGCTTGGCGTCGGCGAACTTGATGGAGTCGGGCGCGTAGCGCCTGAGCTTGACGGCCGCTCCGCCCGCCGCGACGACAACGGGCTTGGTCGTCCCCTCGGGCGTGCGCGTCGAGATGGTGATCTCTTTGGCCTCGGCGTTGACGGCCGAGACGACGCCGACGATGCCGCGCGCCTGCCACTCGGCGCGCTCGGAATCGTGCTTGGCCGTGATGTCGGCCTTGGTGTTGACGATGAGGATGCGCCCCGCCACCGTCTTGCGGTCGTCGGAGACGGTGCCGCGTGCGAAGACGCGGTCGCCGGCCGTCATCTCGGCCAGCGTCATCGGCGTGGCCTCGTTAACGCGCGTCTGGCCCGGCGGGTTGCGCATGATGCGCGAGCCGTCGGCGACGGCGACGATGACGACCGAGCCGGCGTCGGTCTTGACGAAGAGTTGTTTGGCGTTCTGGTCGACGGCGACGACTTCGCCGATGACGCCGTTGGCTGTGATGCCGGGGTCGTTGGTCTGCGCCAGCGCGGCGGCCGAGAGGGCGAGCGCGAGCGTCAGAAGGGTCAGCAGTTTTCTCATCGGTTGGTTCCTCACGAGTCTAAATGACGCTCGACTCGCGGCGTACGTTACAAAAAAAGGCTTTCGGAGTTTGAAACTGGGGGCTTGGGAACCCGCCGTGGTGACAGTGCTTCTACGCAGCCGCCGCGCGGATTGTTCCCGAACTTCGGCCGAAAACCCCGCGCGGTCGCGGGTTCAACCTCTCTATTCACAACGGGAGGGGTTAAAGTTCCAAGCTTTCACGGAACTCGTTGCGGAACGCGGTCGGGTGCAGACTGGCGTTAGACGCGCGAGGGGTCGGGGCGGTTGGTCAGGCGTTTCAGAATAAGTCCAATTTCTCGTACGGAAGGCGGGAGGGTGAAGGACGGGAGCGATGCCTTACGGCCGTCCCTTAGTCCTTCACCCTCCCGCCTTCGTCCTTCGACCTTTTACTTCTTGAGCGCGGCCTCAATGGCGGCCTTGAGCGACTCGTAGCTGCCGTCCTTCGCGCGCCGCCCGTTGATGAAGAAGGTCGGCGTGCCGGAGATGCCGAAGCGCTGGCCGTCGAGGATGTCGCGCTCGACCTTGTCGGAAAATTTGCCCGTGTCGAGCGCCGCGTCGAACTTCGCGCGGTCGAGCCCGATGACCTGCGCGTACTGCTTGAGCTGCTCGGGCTTGAGCGCCGACTGGTTGCGGAAGAGGATGGCGGTGAAGTCCCAGTACTTGCCCTGCTCGCGCGCCGCCTCGGCCGCCTCGGCCGCCTTGCGCGCCTCGGGGTGCATCTCCAGCGGGAAGTCGCGCACGACGAGCCGGACGCGCTCGCCGTACTCGGTCATCAGCCGGTCGAGGATGGGCTGCGCGGCGGCGCAGGTCGGGCACTGGTAGTCCGTGAACTCGATGATGGTCACGGCCGCGTTGGCGTTCCCCTTCACCGGCTGGTCGTCGGTGGCGATGGTGAAGACGGGCGCGGGCGGCGGCGTGATGAAGGTCTGCACGCTCGCGCCGTTGCGGAGCTGCCCGACGAAGGCGCCCTCCAGACGCTGCTGCTCCTGCTGTTCGAGGTACTGGATGATCTGGGACTTGACGGCCGGGAAGTCGCCGTTGATGCGCGCCTTGTTCTTGTTGAAGAAGTCGAGCGCCTGCGCCTCCGTGACGGCCGGCATCTTGCCGGTAATCTCGGCGTCGAGCACGGCGCGCGCGGTCACGCTGCGCTTGGCCGCCTCGGCGTTGAGCAGGATGTCGTTGATCTTCATGTCGAGGTCGGCCTTGCGAACCATGTAGACCTGCTCCTGCACGGTGGCGACGAGCGGCAGGAGGCTGTCCTCGATGTCGCCCGAAGTGATGTTCTTGCCGTTGACGGTGGCGAGGACGCGTGCGCGTTCGGCGGGCGTGGCGGGCGGCGTGGCCGCCTCGACGTTCTTCTTGACCTGCGCGGCGGCGCGCAGCGTGTCGGCGAACTGCTTGGCGCGCTCCTGCGTGCGCTGCTCGCCCAGATACTCGACGAGGTTCTGCTTCAGCTCGGCGTAGGTGACGGCGCGGCCGGCCTGCGCCTCGATGCGCGCCTTGTTCTGGTTGAAGTAGGCTTGCGCCTCGGCGTCGGTCGGGGCCGTGACCTTGTTGATGATTTCGGCTTCGAGCAGCTTGAGCGGCGTCGTGTTGCGCTTCTTCGCTTCGGCCTCGACGAGGACGCTGTTGATCTGCCGGTCGAGCTCGCCCTTGCGCGCCTCGACGACCTCCTGCTGGAGCTGCGCCACGCGCTGCTGCGCCTGCGAGCTGAGGTCGGCGCGCGTGAGCTTGACGCCGTTGACCGTGCCGAGCACCTCGGGCAGCGGCCCGGCCTCGCACCCGCAGGCGTTAAAGCCGACGGGCTGCGGCGCGGTCGCGGTCGTCGCGGCGGGCTGCTGCGTCGTCGCGGGAGTCTGCGCGGGGCGCGGGGCGGGAGTCTGCGCGGGTCTGGCCGGGGTGGGGCGCGTCTGCGCGGGGGCGGCCGTCGTGCCGCGCCGCGTCTGTGCGGCGGCCGCGCAGGCGAGGGACGCAACAAGGAGGAATGCGTAAACGACTCTGCTCATAGTTTTACTGTCTAACCTCGATTGTCGAAACTCGGCGACTACTTTTAATTGTGTGCGGGATTGGCTGACTGTTGCGGGGCTACCCTGGGGACGGCACTTCCCTCGCGGCCCCGGCCGGCCCGCTTCTGGGGCCGCTCTCGCGTGCGACACGCAACGTCCGAAACCGTGCGCCAAGTCTATCATCGCCCCGCACGATTCGCCACCCGCGCCGCCGCGCCGATTCGGAACTTTAGACGCGCGCTTGCTATCATCGCGCGGATGTCGGGGCAGACGGGCGAGAGCTTCCGCCTGATGTTGGTGGCGGGCGAGGAGTCGGGCGACGCGCACGCGGCGTCGCTCGCGCGTGCGCTGCGCGAGCGTGCGCCCGACGCGCGCTTCGAGCTGTTCGGCTCGACCGGCGCGCGGATGCGCGAGGCCGGCGTCGAGTCGGTCGTGCGCGAAGACGACCTCGCCATCACGGGAATACCTGAGATAGCGCGCGCTCTGCCGCGCTTCTGGGCCGCCTACCGCGCGCTCAAGCGCTCGGCGGTCGAGCGCCGCCCCGACGCCGTCGTGCTCGTGGACTGGCCCGACTTCAACCTCCCGCTCGCGCGCGCCCTGCGCCGGCGCGGGCTCCGGGTCATCTACTACATCAGCCCGCAGCTCTGGGCGTGGCGCTCGCACCGCGTCCGGCAGGTGCGGCGCGACGTCGACCTGCTGCTCACCATCCTCCCCTTCGAGCGAGAGTGGTACGCGGCGCGCGGCGTCTCGCACGTCGAGTTCGTCGGCCACCCGTTCGCGGGCGCGGCCGCGCCGCGCGAGACGCGCGAGGAGTTCTGCGCGCGGCACGACCTCGACCCCGCGCGCCCCGTCGTCTCGCTCCTCCCGGGCAGCCGCCGCAAAGAGTTCGAGCGCATCCTCCCCGTCATGCTCGACGCCGCCGCGCTCATCTCTTCGAGAGAGAACGCGGACGTGCAGTTCGTCGTCGCGCTCGCCTCGCGCCGCTCGCCCGAAGAGGTCGACGCCGTGACCGGGCACCGCCGCGCCGGCTCGGGCGTGCCGAAGGTGCTGCGCGTCGTTCACGACGAGGCGCGCGAGGCGCTCGCCGCCTCGGACGCGGCCGCCGTGTGCAGTGGCACGGCGACGCTTGAGGCGGCGCTGGTGGGCACGCCGCTCGTCGTCGTCTACAAAGTCTCCGCGCTCAACTGGCACACGCTCGGCCGCCTCATCGAGGTCGAGCACTACGGCCTCGTCAACCTCATCGCGGGCGAGCGCGTCGCGCCCGAGCTGATGCAGGGCGACTTCACCGGCGAGACGCTGGCGCGCGAGCTGCTGTCGCTGCTCGAACCCGCACGCAACGCGCGCGTGCGCGAGCGTCTGCGCGCGGCGACCGCGAGGCTCGGCGAGGGCGGCGCGTCGCTGCGCGCGGCCGACGCCGTGCTCCGCGCCGTGCGCGGCTGGAGGCGCGCGAACGGAAGCGGGCGGGACTCTCAACATGAGAGCCCCGCCCGCTTTAACTTTCCGAAGTAATTTGAAATTCAAACAGGCGTCACGGCTTCTCGCCGAGACGCGCCAGCAGTTCCTTCACCTGCCGCTTCAACTCCTGTATCTCCTCGCGCATGCGCGGGAGCCGGCCCCAGAGCGCGTTAAGACGCTTGTACTCTTCGAGCGGCTGGACGGGCGTGCCCCACCAGACGCCCGGCCGCACGATCTTGCCCGGCAGCACGCCGGCCTGCGAGCCGATGACCGCGCCCGACATCACGCGCGCGTGGTCGCCGAAGCCGACCTGCCCGCCGATGACCGCGTCCGACTCGATGACGGTGCTGCCCGAGATGCCGGTCTGCGCCGCGATGACGACGCGCTCGCCTATTCGGACGTTGTGCCCGACCTGCACGAGATTGTCTATCTTCGAGCCGCGCCCGACGCGCGTCTCGCCGAGCGCCCCGCGGTCGATACAGGAGTTCGCGCCCACCTCCACGTCGTCTTCGAGCACGACCGTCCCCACCTGCGGGAACTTGTGGTAGACGCCGCCCGCGTCGCGCACGTACCCGAACCCGTCCGCGCCGACCACGACGCCCGCGTGGAGCACGACGCGGTCGCCGAGCGTCACGCCCTCGTAGAGCACCACGTTCGGCCGCAGCACGCAGTCGCGCCCCACGCGGACGCCGCGTCCGACGACGCAGTTCGAGTGAACCTGCGTCCCCGCGCCCAACTCCGCGCCCGCCCCGACCGACGCGCCCGCGCCGACGTACACGCCTTCCGCCAGCCGCGCGTCCTCCGCGACCGCCGCCGTCGGGTGAACGTACTCCGTGAGTCTCAGGCGCGGGTGCAGCACCTCCGCCGCCAGCGCGAAGGCGAGCTTCGGCCGCGCCGCCTCGACGAGACTCTTCAATCCCTCTAACTTCTGCGCCGCGCCCTCCGGCACGATCACGCACGACGCGCGGCACGCGCGCGCCGCCTCGAACAGCTTCTCGTCCTCGACGAACGCCACGTCGCCCTCGCCCGCCGCCTCGATGGATGAGACGCGCCGCACGACCGCGCCCACGTCCCCGGCGGCGCGCCCGCCGACGAGCGCCGCCAACTCCGCGACGGTCATGCCCTGTTCACGTTCGCTCATAGATAAATTTCAACGCGAGACTTTGAAGAGCAGCTCGCGCTCGGTCGAGACGGTCGTCTCGCGATCCTCGCGCGTGAAGCCGCGGCGCGTGTCGCGTATGAAGCGCGCGAGGTGACGGACGTGCTCGTCGCCCGACTCGTCCAGCGCCGAGAGCGCGGTCTGGAGCGGGAGCCGCGCGCGGAAAAGTATCTGGTAGGCGCGCTTGAGCGCCGCCCGCGACTCAGGCGCGAAGCCGCCGCGCCGCAGCCCGATGGTGTTCAAGCCCCGCACGCGCGGCGGGTTGCCGTCGGTGGTAAAGAAGGGCAGCACGTCCTGCACGACCTTCGTCTTGCCGCCGATCATCGCGTAGCGCCCGAAGCGTACGAACTGGTGCGCGCCGACGTTCGACGAGAAGAAGACGTGGTCTTCGACGCGGATGTGGCCGGCGAGCGCCGCGCCGTTGGCCAGCGTGTTGTCGTCGCCGAGCGTGCAGTTGTGCGCGACGTGGACGCCGACCATCAGGAAGTTACGGTCGCCGACGAACGTCGCCTCGCCCTCGCCGCTCGCCCTGTGAATCGTCACGTACTCGCGTATCAGGTTGTCGTCGCCGATGACGAGCCGGCTCGGCTCGCCGCGAAACTTCACGTCCTGCGGCTCGCCGCCGAGCGTCGCGTGCTCGTAGACGCGGTTGCGCTCGCCGAGCGTCGTGAACCTCTTGACGACGGCGTGCGCGCCTATCTCGCAGCCGCCTTTGATGACGACCTCGTCCTCGACGACCGCGTAAGGCCCGACGCGCACGTCCGGGGCCAGCTCCGCGCGCGGGCTGACGACTGCCGTGGGATGTATTTCCATAAGAGTTAAAAGTGCGGGATTGATGTAAAAGACTTGCGGACGATGGTACGGGCACAGCCCGCCAAAGGCAAGAGGCGGGGCGCGGAAGACGGCTAACGTCTTGTGTTTACAGACAGATGCCTTTATCATGTCACGGACTTTTCGGGACGGCCGGCAGTCGTGTTTTCGACGCCGCCCCGCGCCCGGCGCACTCATAAACGTTTATCAGCGCGCGCCTCCCGTCAGCGCGCCGTCCTCGATTAAGGAGAGAAAGAGCCTTGTTCAGCGATAATTTCCGCCGCGGCGAGTCAGAAAAGAACCGCTTCAGCGGCGTGAAGAGATCGAAGCTGGTTTCGAGCCTGTCGGACGTGGCGTGGAAGGCGTTCCAGTCCGTCAACCGGCGTCTGCCGGAGGGCGAGGCCGTGCGCCCGACGTGGGCCCCGGGGCCGCTGCTCAAATCCTACGAACGCACCGCCCCGCCGCTCGGCTTCCCGCGCGAGACCGACAGCCTGTGCCCGCGCTGCGTCAAGGAGGTGCGCGAGAGCGTCATCTCCGGCGAGACGCCGCTCGAATCGCTGATGAACGAGCACCCGGGCGAGATCAAGGCGCAGATTTTCGAGGAGGGCGGGCAGGTCTTCATGACCAAGACTTGCCCCAAGCACGGCGAGTTCAAAGACCTGATGGCGACCGACGCGCGCTTCCTCGAACGCATCGAGTCGCTCTTCTACGGCCGCGACTTCCGCTCGGCCGAGGACGCGCACATCCACAAGCACGGCACGTCGAACATCAAGTTCGGGCGCGGCGCGGTTCTGACGGTCGACCTGACGAACCGCTGCAACATGATGTGCAACCCGTGCTTCATGGACGCCAATCAGGTCGGCTACGTCCACGAGCCCACGTTCGAGGACACCAAAGCCATCCTCGACCGCGCCGTCTCCTTCAAGCCGCGCCGCCAGATTATCATCCTCTTCTCGGGCGGCGAGCCGACGCTGTCGCCCTACTTCCTCGACGCGGTCGCCCACGCCAAGAAGGTCGGCTTCTACCGGATACTGGCCGCGACGAACGGCATCCGCTACGCCGAGGACATTGAATTTTGTAAGGCCGCGAAGGAGGCGGGCCAGCACGGCGTCTACCTCCAGTTCGACGGCGTCTCCGAAGAGAAGAACAAGCACCGCGGCGTCGGCAACCTCTTCGACGTGAAGCTGCGCGCGATTGAGAATCTGGCGTCGGTCGGCATCAAGGTCACGCTGGTCACGACCATCGTCAACACCATCAACAACGACGACATCGGCCGCATCGTCGAGTTCGCCGCCAAGAACATCGACAAGGTTCAGACCATCGCCTTCCAGCCCGTCTCGTTTACGGGCCGCGACGAGGACGTGCCGGACGCCGTCCGCGAGCAGCAGCGCTACACGCTCGCCGGCATGGCCACAGACCTCGAACAGCAGCTCGGCGGCCGGATGAAGGCGCTGCGCGACTGGTTCCCGCTCTCGTCCTACTCGGCGTTCACGTCCGTCATGGACATGCTGCAAGGCGCGGACGCGCCGTGGGGCTGGTCTTCGTGTAACTGCCACCCGAACTGCGGCATCTTCACGCTCGCGGTCGTCAACCGCCACACCGGCGAGTTCGCGTCGCTCTTCGACTTCTTCGACTACGAGCAGTTCATGAAGGACGTGACGGTCATCACCGACACGGCGCGCGGCAAGAAGCTGACGATGGCGCAGCTCGGGATGGCTATCATGCGCAACTTCAAGCCCGAGCGCGCGCCCGAGGGCTTCCCCGTCTCGCAGATCATCAACCTGTTCAAGCCCTCCTCGACCAGCTCGAACAGCGACCGCAACGACCGCATGAAGCAGCAGTCGGACGACGCGGCCGACGTGTGGCGCGTGCTCTGCGTCGAGGGCATGTGGTTCCAGGACTTGTTCAACTACGACTTCCGCCGCACGGAGATGTGCGTCATCCCCTACGGCACGCAGGAGGGCGAGATTTCCTTCTGCGCCTACAACACCGGCGTCGGCTGGCGGCAGATCATCGAGAACATGCACAAGACGGCGAACCTCGCCGAATGGTACAAGGAGCACGGCCGCCACGCCGTCTACGCTAAGGGCAAGCCCGTCCCCGGCATCCAGAAGACGCGCTCCCTGAGCCTGCCCATCGTCCAGGCCATCCTGGCCGAAGACGCCGACCAGCCGGTCACACAGGCGACCCC